>JBBIUH010000108.1:0-5715 GCA_037440305.1 Acidithiobacillus sp. | reverse complement strand
GGCACGTACTACCGGGATGCCGACACGGACTATGAGGCACTGAGTGTGCAGCGCAACGCTTCCCGCTGGATCAAGAAACTGATCAAGTTCGGCTATCTGCCACAGCATCAGCCAGCGTAAAGCGTCACCATCCCGTCTATATGGCCACACGGGGGTCAGGGATTGGCGTGCCTGTACCGCCGCTTTCTTTCACATTAACCAGACGAGTTGACGCTGTTTCCAGTTCATGATGATTTCCTCCCAACGTTCTTCTATGGATTTCAACGCTAAAGATACCACTGACGCCTCACGGCAAAGAACAAACGTTTTGCGTTGTGTTTTTCCCATAATCTGTAGGTAGCCTGTCGGACTTTAAACGCAGGCCATTTTGATATATACCTACGTACAGTTCAACACGGTGAATGATTTTATGACCCACTTTATCGACACCGATCGCAAGGATGGTTCATCTAGCGCAGGCTACGAACATAGTAATGCTTTGGCTATAGGGGAAGTGAGCGACGTTTTTCCTTTTGACGCCCAAGAGATAGTTTGGATTGATGTAATCCATAAGATGGATGAGACTTATGCCGACCTCGTTCGCTACCAAGTGGAGCTGGAGAAAAAAAACGGTGCCTTGGAGGACGCGCAACATTTCCTCGCTAGTATCTTGGCCTCCATGACGGATGTACTCATTGTCTGCGACCTTACGGGCGCCATTCAGCAAGTGAACCGGGCACTGGAAGACCTGACCGGGCTGTCGGCAGATCAATTGCTGGACCGCCCTTTCCAATCCCTCTTCACCGAAGACAGTCAGATGTTAGTCGACGGTTTCGCGCAGTGCATCCGTGACAAGGCTATACAAGATTGCGCACTACAGTTGCGCGGTCGTAGCGAACCCATCCCGGTGGACCTCAACTGTACATCCCGCTATGACCATCGGGGGCGATTAGTGGGTATGGTACTCTTGGGTCGACCAGTTGGTGAGTTGCACAAGGCTTATCGGGCCCTGAACCAGGCTCACACCGAGTTGAAGACTGCCCAGCAGCAACTCGTGCAGTCGGAAAAGATGGCCTCCCTTGGTCGCCTGGTGGCTGGGGTGGCCCACGAACTGAACAACCCCATCAGCTTTATCTACGGCAACGTCCATGCGCTGGAGCGCTACACCCAGCGGCTGACCCGCTACATTGCCTTCTGCCATGAACAGGGTTCGAGGGTGGACCAGGACCGGCTGCGGGGAGAATTGCGCATCGACCGTATCCTCGATGACCTGTCCCCCCTCATTACCGGCACCATGGAGGGGGCCGAACGGGTACGGGATATTGTCCAGGGACTGCGTCAGTTTTCATCCGGACAGCAAGGGGAATACGCGCTCTTCGATGTGGAGCCGGTATTAGGGCGGGCGGTGCATTGGGTGAGCAAGGGTGGTCCGGAAGCCCTGGAGGTGGGTTACGATCTGACCGTCCCGCTGCGGATGTTCGGCCACGCCGGCCAGATCCAACAGGTCCTGATGAACCTCGTGCAGAACGCATTAGATGCGATGGCCGACATGGAGCATCCTCACCTGGAGATCCGCAGCGGCGAGGAGGGGGGCGTGGTCTGGCTGGAAGTTCGCGACTTCGGCCCCGGTATTGCCGAGGATGATCTGGTGCGGATCTTTGACCCCTTTTTCACCACCAAGCCCGTAGGTTCCGGCACCGGCCTGGGGTTGGCGATCAGCTATGGCATCGTCAACGAGCATGGCGGGCGCCTGAAAGCTCGCAACCATTCCCAGGGTGGTGCAGTATTTCGTGTGGAGTTGCCCTCTGTTCGTCCCGGTGACGGACTGAGAGGAGGTTGATATCCATGCGACGGCGAGCACGGATGAAGGCGGGCAGCGAATGAAGGTACTGTGGCTGCAATCCGGAGGTTGTGGTGGGTGCAGCATGTCTTTGCTCTGCGCCGAGGGACCGGATCTTATCAGCGCGTTGGAGCTGGCGGGCATTCGTTTGCTTTGGCACCCCTCCCTGAGCGAGGCCGGCGCTCACGAACTGGTCGACTTACTAGAAACTATCATTGTCGGCGATGAGCCCCTCGACATTTTGTGTATTGAAGGATCGCTCTTGCGTGGTCCGCACAGGACGGGGCGCTTCCATGTACTGGCTGGCACGGACGTGCCGATGATCGACTGGGTGCGGCGGTTGGCAGCTAAAGCGCGGTATTGCGTGGGGGTGGGTACTTGCGCCGCCTTTGGCGGTGTGACAACGGCTGGCCCCAATCCCTCTGACGCCTGCGGTTTGCAGTATGACGGCAGCCAGAAGGGTGGTGCCCTTGGGGTTGGCTATCGCAGCCTGGCGGACCTGCCGGTGGTCAACATCGCGGGTTGTCCCATACATCCCAATTGGGTGATCGATACCTTTAGGCTTCTGGCGGCGGGTGAAATGGACGCCAGCGACTTGGACGAGTTCGGACGACCACGTCTTTATGCCGACCATCTTGTCCACCATGGCTGTCCACGCAACGAATTTTATGAATATAAGGCCAGTGCACAGGAGCACTCCCAGTTGGGCTGCCTGATGGAACACCTGGGCTGTTTGGGTACCCAGGCTCATGCCGACTGCAACGTCCGGTTGTGGAATGGAGCGGGTTCCTGTATTCGCGGCGGTTATGCCTGCATCAACTGTACAGCCCCGGAATTCGAGGAGCCGGGCCATGCCTTCCAGTACACCCCCAAGATCGCAGGCATCCCCGTAGGGCTTCCCACGGACATGCCCAAGGCCTGGTTTGTTGCCCTATCCTCCCTGGCCAAGGCGGCCACCCCGGAACGCCTGAAGCGTAATGCGGTCGCTGATCATGCCGTGGTGCCGCCGGGCGGCAAGGCCCCGCGTGGCGGCAAAATCTGATGAACTAGGGGCGCGTATCAAGGAGGTGAAATCATGTCCAGGATAATCGTTGGTCCCTTCAACCGCGTTGAGGGAGACCTGGAGGTTCGTCTGGACATCGAGGCAGAGCAGGTGCGCGAGGCTTGGGTCAATGTCCCCCTGTATCGGGGGTTCGAGCAGATCCTGGCTGGAAAAGCCCCTATGGATGCCCTGGCGATCACCCCGCGTATCTGCGGGATATGTTCTATCGCGCAGTCCACTGCGGCCGCAGGCGCATTGGCGGCCGCCCAGGGTATCGCTATGCCGCCCAATGGTGCTATTGCCACCAACCTGATCCTGGCCGCCGAGAACCTGGCAGATCACTTCACGCATTTTTACCTCTTCTTTATGCCCGATTTCGCTCGTCCCATCTACGCGGATGCACCTTGGTTCCCCGCAATCAGTGCTCGCTTCCAGGCCATGGCCGGCAGTGCAGCCCGGGAAGTGCTCGCGGCTCGCGCCGATCTCCTCCATCTCACTGGCCTCCTAGCTGGCAAGTGGCCTCACACTCTAGCTATCCAACCGGGAGGAACGACGCGCGCCGTGGTGGCTCATGAGCGTGCGCACCTGTCGGCTATCCTCGCCGGGTTCCGACGTTATTTGGAAACCAGGACCTTTGGCGACTGCCTGGAGGCCATCGCTGCCATCGACAGCATGGAGGATCTGCGTGCATGGATGGCCGCCCGCCCGCTTCATGCTAGTGACTTCGCCATGTTCTTGCAGGTTGCCGATCATCTATGTCTGGAGAGGCTGGGTCGGGCGACCGATCGCTTCATGAGTTATGGTGCCTACCGGCAGGATGGCAGGCACCTTTTCGCGGCGGGGATCTGGGACGGCGGGGTGGAGAAATTGGCCGTTGAGGCCATTACCGAGGATATCAGCCACGCCTGGATGACTGGTATTGCGGAACCTGTCCATCCCCGCGATGGGGTCACCATGCCCGATGCAGAACAGCCCCAGGCATACACTTGGTGCAAGGCGCCGCGACTGGGCGGCAAGGTGGTGGAGGTCGGTGCGCTGGCGCGACAGATGGTGGATGGCCACCCGCTGATCCAAGATCTGGTAGCCGAGTCGGGGGGGAATGTGCGTAACCGCGTCATTGCCAGGCTTCTGGAATTGGCCCGGGTGCTTATCGCCATGGAACATTGGATACGCGCCGTCCGCCCCGGTGCACCTTTTTGTCATAGCGGTACGATGCCGGGTGAGGCCGAGGGTGTCGGACTGGTGGAGGCTGCCCGAGGCAGCCTGGGGCACTGGCTGCGGATCCATGACGGCCGAATACTTACCTACCAGATTGTCGCGCCCACCACCTGGAACTTCTCCCCCCGCGACCGGAACGGCGTCCCCGGTGCGCTAGAACAGGCTCTGGTGGGCGCTCCGGTGCGCCCCGGCGAACGATCACCCATTGCTGTGCAGCACATCGTGCGTTCATTCGATCCATGCATGGTATGCACGGTGCATTGAACGGTCTTTTATGGAGAAATGAAGCTGCTTTCAAATCCGGGCCGATCAGCTGATGAGCGATCTGATATTTCCCAAGTAATATCAGGTCTATAGAATCTATTCGCTGGATATAGATCGTGCCGATCTCAATGCCATCTTCAGCTTATCCCAGCACTTCCGCCATGGTCGTTTTGGGTAAACAAGCAGAAGGTGTTTGTTTGTACCTCCCATCAGATATCGAAGAAAAAACATATACACCTACTGATTAGGTGGTAACGCACATTCCATACTCTTTCTTAATCTGGCATCTAAGTTTTCAGTGTGCCCCAACCAATAAAAATATCGTTGTTCATAATCAATATATTACGTGCATGTCATTAAATGGCCCGTTTTTTGCTGATGTCAGCAATGATATGGATACCGGCTTCCTAGTGCCGGACAACCATTATAATGGGAGGAAGTGCAATGCCAGAGACTGAAACTTTTTATGGGGTGCTGCGTGCACAAGGGGTTACCCGCCGCAGTTTCCTGAAGTTCTGCAGCCTTACCGCCGCTGCCTTGGGTTTGGGGCCAGACTACGTAGGCCAGATCGCTTACGCCATGGAGACCAAACCCCGCATTCCAGTACTGTGGATGCACGGGCTGGAATGTACATGCTGTTCGGAGTCGTTTATCCGTTCCGGACACCCGCTGGCCAAGGATGTCATCCTGAAGATGATCTCGTTGGACTATGACGATACGCTCATGGCTTCAGCGGGCTATCAGGCCGAGGCCATCCTGGATGAGATCCCCAAAAAATACCCGGGAGAATATATCCTGGCGGTGGAAGGCAACCCACCGCTGAACGAGGACGGGATGTACTGCATCGTCGGCGGTAAGCCTTTTGTGGAGAAATTAAAGAGTGTGGCTGCCAACGCCAAGGCAGTGATTGCCTGGGGGGCCTGCGCCTCCTGGGGATGTGTGCAGGCCGCTCACCCCAATCCCACCGCCGCTACGCCCATCGACAAGGTCATCACGGATAAACCCATTATCAAGGTTCCCGGTTGCCCGCCCATCGCTGAAGTGATGACCGGGGTCATCACCTACATGCTTACCTTTGGCCGCATACCAGATCTTGATGGACGGGGCAGACCGCTCATGTTCTATAGCCAGCGAATTCATGACAAGTGCTATCGCCGCCCGCACTTCGATGCGGGGGAGTATGTGGAATCCTGGGATGACCAAGGGGCCCGTGAGGGGTATTGCCTTTACAAGATGGGCTGCAAAGGACCCACGACCTACAACGCAGCAATTCTCAATATGAAGATTGTCGGCATCCCCAATCTCTCGGGACAAATTTTCGGTCGGTTTTTAGGTGTTTTGCCGCAGCTTTTGCTGTGCGTTGGGAGTTAAA
>JBBIUH010000107.1:0-5741 GCA_037440305.1 Acidithiobacillus sp. | reverse complement strand
CAGATTGAAATATTGCAGCCATTTTATATCAACACGGCCCGTGATGCACAGGGTGGTGAATAGTTACCAATTGTCATGACCGATAATCCTCGCGTCGCACTCGTCACCGGCGCCACCTCCGGCATTGGTTTGGCTATCGCGCAGCGTTTAACGCAGGCGGGATATTGGGTGGCCCTGCATTCCCGCGCTTCCTCCGCTACGGGGCTACAAGCGGTAACAATGCTGGCGGGTGCCCACTATTTTCAGGCAGACTTGCTTGAGGATGGTGAGCGCCGGGATCTGATCAACCAGGTGTACGCGCACTACGGTCGGCTCGATGTATTGGTCAACAATGCGGGCGAATCCAGTGCCATTCCACATGATGACCTGCTGGCCGCCACACCCGATATCTGGCACCGGCTCTACGAACTCCATGTGGTGGCGCCCTGGCAACTCATTGCGCTGAGCGAACCCTATCTGCGGGCGGCATCGACGCCCGAACACCCGGCATCGGTATTAAATATCAGCTCCCATGCCGGTGTGCGACCCAAGGGCGCTTCCATACCTTACGCCGCCAGCAAGGCCGCATTGATCCATGTGACCCGCTTACTCGCCAAAACTCTGGGACCCGATATCCGGGTGAACGCTATCGCACCGGGGCTGGTGGATACGCCGCTGACCGAAGATTGGGCGACCATTCGCGAACAATGGATTCGCGATGCGCCCATGGGTCGGAGTGCGCGGCCTGGCGACGTCGCGGATGTTGCCATGATGCTGACCGAATCGACCTATCTGACGGGAGAGGTGATTCTTGTGGACGGCGGGATGAACCTGCTTTAAGGCGTAGCGACGAATAGTGGGGATTATTTTCACAACGACGAAGGATAGCCATGCACCAGATCGTGACAGAGATTGATATTGCGGCATCACCGGAACGTGTGTGGTCCATTCTCATGGATTTCCCCGCCTATCCTCAGTGGAATCCATTCATTCGCTCGCTTTCCGGAGTTGCGAAGCCGGGAGAGAAGTTGCGTGTGACCATTCAACCCAAGGAACGCAGGGCCATGACCTTCCGCCCGAGGGTGCTGAGGGCAACAAATCAACAAGAACTACGCTGGCTGGGCCGCTTGGGATTCCCCCGTCTCTTTGACGGCGAGCACTTCTTTCAGCTCACCGCGCTCAGCAATGGGTACACGCGGTTCACCCAGGGAGAGCAATTCTCAGGCATTTTGGTGGGCGTGTTCATATCCAGCATGGAAGCAGCGACAAAAGCGGGTTTTAATGCGATGAACCAGGCATTGAAGAATCGCGCGGAGGCGAATGGGGAATGGAATCTGGTGGATCAGGAATAACAGGAAATTTATGAAACCCGCAAAATTCTATACCCAGCCGTCGCCGCACTTCCTGATGGAAAGCACCACCGTAGATTATGCGCATGCCGATATCCGCAAGTTGGCGTCCGCGCTGTTTTCTGACGATCCAACGACAACCGCCAGGCATTGCTTTGAATGGGTACGCGATCACATCGAGCACAGCATGGATTTCCACCGGGAAGAAGTGACCTGCGCAGCGTCGGATGTGTTGCAGCAAGGCACTGGTCTATGCACCGCGAAAAGTCATCTGCTGGTAGCCCTATGGCGCGCCAACCGAATCCCTGCGGGATTCTGTTATCAACGGCTGACGCTGGATGGCCCCAATCCGCCCTACTGCACACACGGCTTCACCGCGGTCTGGCTGGATGACCGGGGCTGGTATCGTTGTGATGCCCGCGGCAACAGCAAACCCGGAATCCACTGTGAATTCACGCCGGGACAGGAGAACTTGGCCTATCCGACCATTCATGACGGCGAGCTAACCTATCCGGATGTTTGGGCAGATCCCTGGCCGGATTTGATCGCCGCCATGGAGAAGCTGCAAAGCATATCGCAATATCGGAGCCGTCCCATTGACGCCTGTCCGCCCGCCGCTGATTTGTGCGTAAGCGAGCCTACGGGAATGAACATACATAGCGCGGAGACCGGCCATGTACTGCCCTGACCCGTTTGCAGAAACCCGCCCGGAAATCCTGCGGGCATTGATTCAGCGTTATCCCCTCGCGACATTGGTCAGTATGGGCGGTAATGGGCTGGAGGCGAATCATATTCCCTTGTACCTCGCACCCGGAGAAGGACCGCAACCGCTGCTGCGGGGACATGTGGCGCGCGCCAATCCGCTGTGGCGGGAGGCGCCCCCGGACGGCGAGGTGCTGGTCATCTTTCAGGGGCCGCAACACTACATCACATCAGCCCCTCGTGGTATGCGACCAAGGCGGAAACCGGCAAGGTGGTGCCTATGTGGAGCTACGTCGTCGTCCATGCCCACGGTTCGTTGCACGTCAGAGACGATCCCGCTTGGGTGCGTGAACAAGATGACCGTGCTCACGCGGCAGCAGAAGCAAGGATTTGCGGAACCTTGGGAGGTCGCGGACGTAGCCCCCGACTTCACGGAGCGGTGCATCGAACAGGTAATAGGCATAGAAATTCCGGTCAGCCGCCTGCTTGGTAAATGGAAGGCGAGTCAGAACCAACCCCTCCGAAATCGCGAGAGTGTCATGACTTTGGTGATACTGCAGGCAGTTTTTCCGGACCTGTCGTTCTGCCCATGAACGGGGTGCGCGCCTTAACCCCAACACTTGCAAACGCAGTTCATACCGACTAGTCTGTATGCGCAATCACGCACAATTGGAGATATTTATGACCATCCTGCAAATCATCACGCCGGAGGAAGCATCCGGTAAGACCGCCGATCTGTACCAGGAAATTGAAGGTGCTTTCGGACGGGTTCCCGCCGTTGTGCAAGTATATGGATCAAGTCCTGCGCTTCTCGCGCAACAGTGGGAGGGCATCCAATATTACCGCCACCATCCCCGCCTCGGAGCGGCGTTGTTGGCCACCATCCGTATGTTGATTTCCCAGGCCAACCACTGCGATTACTGCGTAGGCTTCAATGAGGCCATGCTGATCAACCATCTGGGCCAAAGCCCGGAAGCGGTGGCAGCCACCAAGCGAGACCCAGGTTCGGCACCCTTGAGCGACCGGGACAGAGCCATGCTCCTGCTGGTGCTCAAGGCCGTGCAGACACCGGCGTTGTTGACACGGGAAGATGTGGAGACGGTGCTTACCCACGAATGGACGGAGAGTGATGTCCTGGACGCGGTGGTGCATGGTGCCCGCAATCAGATGGCAGATGTCATCATCAATGCCTTCAAGGTAGAGCGAGATTTTTGAGCATCCGGATCTGGCGCGCCCTTCGCGGGTGTGCCCCTGTGCCCATTCTGACGGATGGTTTCGCGCATGACCCAGGGCCGGGAACCGTCGGGATCCCGGTGTAGGTATCGAGCTGAACCAGCGATTCCCGCGCTGCCAGAAATCCAGTGCGGGAATGACCATGACGGCCTTGTTCAGTGTTCCGTCATTACGGCTTTAGATAGTCAAAGCCGTGCTGTTCCAGTTGCATGATGCGGCCAATGCCGGCGGGAACGATCACCGCTTGGGGTACCAGTTCGGGCAAATGCCCGTCTTTGGCCATCGCTTTCATGGTATTATGGCATGCATCGAACTCAACCCCTTCCGCGTTGAGCGACTGAATGAATGCCGCGACGGGGCTGCCTTTCAGCAGCATTTTCAACCCCGGCCCAAATGCCACGACCACGATCTGAAGATTGTCCTGGCCAAAGTAATTCAAGACCTGTTGGGCGGAATTCAGGGCCTCCTTCCATCTCGCTGGATCGCCTTCGCTGACTTGCACGAGCAGGTGCTTGGTCGCGAAGGGGTGATCATGCAGATATGTGGGGTGGTCGAAAGACCAGGTCTTGAGCATGGACACGTTGGCCATTGCCGCGCCGGTATGGCCCAACATGACGACCAGCATAAGTCCGAGCATACAGTTCAGGAACGTTTTTTTCATGCGATTCTCTCCTTGATGTGAGCGCACTAAATTCAGACGGTCTGCAAATTCATAACCCGTCGTGTTTTCTGGTTCTGATTAGAATTAAATTGCCAACCGGCAAACATCACGTTTTCACACGCAAAGACTCGTAAGCAACGTTTGTGCCAAACTGGGTTGCTGTCACAACCCATTACAACGGGGTAACCATGGGGTGCCGATTTGCCGATTGATGGCCCAAACGGGTACCGGTTGGCCCTTTTTGGCCATCCAGGTCATTTCTGCAGGTTATCGTCTATTCTCAGTGTTGGAGGAACACGGGCCGTCAGCAATCGGCTGCTCAACGCGGTCGTGGCCTTGCCAAACTATGGTGGCTGCATAGCCTTTCTCCCCAATGACATGCGTATCGTGGAATCAGTGCGAGCACTCCCCGCCAGCGGGGCTTATGGCCTTCACGCGGTAGAGCACGAGGCGGTCTTCAGTCTTGAACAGGGCACACTTCAACCAGAGCCAGCCAGGCCGCCATTCTGCTCGGCATCAGCCGCAAGCAACTGCGCACCCGCATGAAAAATCTCGGACTCATCGGCGACCACGAGGATTTGCTGGGCGGCGAGAAGGGATAAACCCGGCAGTTATCCGCGCGGGCTGCGGGGCCGCCCGCATTGGCTTGTTTGGCACAACTTGGCCCGTCCGTTGGACTTCTTGGTTCTTCCAAGCACCGCCATGACGATGTCTTTGACGAAAACTATAAATAAAACGGCGGTCTGCCTTCTCGCTAATGTTGGCACGAAACATGCTTTTGGTATGGCCGTAGGGCGTTGCATGCGCCGAAAAGGGACCACTTGATCAAGGCATCTACGGTTCCCCAAGCCGACATGTCGCCTTATCGTGATACCCGGATCCCCGACCATCTTTAGGTCTTTTGAAGTCATACAAAAGGAGTCGATTGTGAGCGAGAAGATAAAACGCCGCGATTTTCTGCACGGCGCTGTAACGACGGCAGCGATCATGGCAACTGTCGGTACGGGTCTGGTGCGCCCTCGTCTGGCACTGGCGGACGATGTCCAAGGCTGGCCGGCCAAGGCCTTCGACGCCAAGACTCTGTCCGAAGCCCTGAAAGGTGCCGGGGTACCCGTCACCGTCCCGGCTTCCAGCAAGGTGCATCTATCGGTGCCCACTATTGCCGAAAACGGGGGGGCGGTGCCGCTGAGTGTCGACGTGGACTCGCCGATGACGACCGACGATTACATCGAGACTATCTATCTATTCGTGGATAAAAACCCTTTGCCACTCATCTCCCAGTTCAACTTCACGCCTGCCAACGGTAAAGCCAGCATGCAGGAGCGTATCAAGATGGCCAAGACCTCCAGCGTGCGCGTGGTCGCTAAGACCAACAAGGGCGAACTGCTGGGCGCGGTCAAGCTTGTCAAGGTCACCGTCGGCGGCTGCGGCTAACGAATTTCACAGACACAATCGAGGACTCATCTATGGCAGAGAATATTGGTCATCCCATGACCCGCATGCCCTCTTCGGCAAAGAAGGGGGAGATCATCGAGGTACGTTCCCTCATTTTGCATCCCATGACTACGGGGCTTACCAAAGATAAAGCGGGCAAGATCATTCCCGCCCACTTCATCCAGACCGTAGATGTGACTTTCAACGATAAGCCACTGATGAATGTGGACTGGAGCACGGCGATCAGCGCCAACCCGTTTTTGGCTTTCAAGATGCGGGCAGAGGAAACGGGCACCTTGAGCATAAGATGGAAGGATAACAAGGGCGGCGATTGGAGCGCCCAGGCCAAGATTACCGTGAGCTAGCAGTTTGCGGACACGGCG
>JBBIUH010000106.1:0-5801 GCA_037440305.1 Acidithiobacillus sp. | reverse complement strand
TACTTTTTTCATGACCATCTCCTGAATATAGGGTTTAGCCAGCTCACAGAGACAACTATATATAGACCCAATGATACAGGCCCAATGCGGGAGTAGTCTGCAAATTCTGCTGCCGCTCACCAAAAAGATCGTGCATCATACGCCGTTCTGAACCCTGTGCATGCTCTGCTACAATAGCATCACCCGGTGCAAGGTCTGATCCTCGACCCGTCCCTCACGACGGCGCCAGATATGTGCCAGAAACCAGTCCCCTTTATCGTGACGCGGAGGATGTCGTGCAGATGATCATGCCAGATGGCCTTGGCCTCCGCCTTTTCGCCACAGTGCGTGAACCCCCCATGCCGGGCGCCACGCTCTTCGCCCAGTGGCGGGAGACTGGTCTGCTGGAGAGAGACTTGGACCTGCACAGTCTGAAGGCAGCCGCCGTTCCCGGCACTGTACCCACCCCTGCATGAGTCATCCGGAAATCGAACCGGGCTTTATCGTCCTCCATGGCGACCGTCTGGAGTGGCTCAGCGATGCCGTTCTGGAGTGGCTGCGCGAGCACCCGCTTCGCCCGCTGGAAGAGGAAATCTTTCTCGTCCAGAGCAACGGCGTTGCCGAGTGGCTGCAATGGACCCTGGCGGCCCATGAGGGCATCTGTGCAGCGGTGCGCGTCGCCCTGCCGGGGCGTTTTCTCTGGGAAAGCTATGGACGGGTGCTGGGTACCGGCATCGTCTCGGCCCGCTCGCCGCTGGACAAGGCCCCCCTCACCTGGCGACTGATGCGGCTTTTGCCGGAGTTGCTTTCCCAAGTCGATTTCGCCCCCTTGCGGCATTTTATCGGCCAGTCGCAGCGGCCGGACGGCGCATTGGAGCGGCGCTGGCAAATGGCCGCGCAGATCGCCGATCTCTTCGACCAGTATCAAGTCTACCGCGGCGACTGGCTGGCGGACTGGGCCACAGACCAGTCCCTGCTGCGGCGGGGCGATGGCGAGCGGGTGACGCTGCCCGCCGACCAGCGCTGGCAACCCAGGCTCTGGCAGGCGTTACGGCAGGACCTGCACAGCCGCGAACAGGATCAGGCCCTCGGCCGGGCGCAGGTGCACGAGCAGTTCCTCGCCGCCCTGAACGCCGGGCGCGCCCCCGCAACACCGTTGCCCCGCCGCGTCATCCTCTTCGGGGCGGCCACCCTGCCGGAACAGAGCCTGACCGCGCTGGCCGCACTGGGCCGGCAGATGCAGGTGATCCTTGCGGTGCCCAACCCCTGCCGCTACCACTGGGCCGACATCGTCTCGGGACGCGAATTACTCAAGCGCGAACGCCGTCGCCAGCCCCCACGCAACGGCCACGAGCTCTCCGCCACCGCAACAGAAGACTTGCATCAGTTCGGCAATCCTCTGCTCGCCGCCTGGGGCCGTCAGGGCCGGGATTTTCTCAATCTGCTGGACCAGTTCGATGAAACGGCAGTACTGCAGCAGCAGATGGATATCCCGCGCATCGACCTCTTCAGCGAGGATCGGGGCGACCCCCTCCTGCGTCAGTTACAGGTGCAAATCCGCGACCTGGAAGGCATCGGCCCGGGAACCTGCAGGCCGGTACCCGACGATGATCACTCCGTGGTCTTTCATATCGCCCACAGTGCCCTGCGCGAGGTGCAGATTCTTCACGATCAACTGCTGGACCGCTTCGCCACCGGCAAGCTGCAGCCCCGCGACGTGATCGTCATGGTACCGGAGATCGGCGGTTTTGCGCCCCTCATCCGCGCCACTTTCGATCAGTATGACCGGGAGGACAGGCGTTACATCCCCTACCACATCGTCGACTTGCAGGCCCGCGACGAACAGCCCCTGCTCCTGGCCCTGGACTGGCTGCTGCGCCTGCCCGAGCAACGCAGTCGGCAGAGCGAAATCCGCGATCTCCTCAACTGCCCCGCCCTGCGCCAGCGCTTTGGTCTGGAACTGGAGGACCTGCCCATCGTGCAACACTGGCTGGCCGGCGCCGGCTGGCGCTGGGGGCTCTCGGCAGAGCACCGCACCGCGCTGGGCATGCCCCATTGCGGTCCCCAGAACAGCGGCGACTTCGCTCTGCAACGCCTCTGCCTCGGCTACGCCAACGGCGACAACAGCCATTTCGCCGGGATCGAGGCCTACGGCGAGGTGGGCGGGCTGGACGCCGCGCTTCTCGGCCCTCTCAGTCAATTGCTGGAGAAGCTGGAGCACTGGCAACACCTTTTGGCTGAGTGCCTGATACCGGAGCACTGGGGTGAAGCGGCCCGCACCCTGCTCACGGACTTTTTCAGCGCCAGCGATGACGACGACGAAGCCCTCCTGCAAAATCTGGAAGAGACCTTGCGCCAATGGCAGGCGGACTGCGCGGCGGCAGATTTTAACGAAGCACTTCCCCTCGCGGTGTTGCGCGGCGCCTGGCTGGAAATGCTGGATGCGCCGGATCTGGGGCGCAGTTTTCTCGGCGGCGGTGTCACCTTTTGCACCCTCCTGCCCATGCGCGCGGTGCCCTACCCGCTGGTCTGCCTGCTCGGCATGAACGAGGGCGATTACCCGCGGCGCAGCCCCCGTCCGGACTTTGACCTCATGGCCTTGCCCGGCATGGCCCGCCCCGGCGACCGCTCCCGCCGCGATGACGACCGCTATCTGATGCTGGAGGCCCTCCTTGCCGCCCGTCAGCAGCTCTATATCAGTTGGGCGGGGAGGGATCAGCGCAATAACCATGAACGGGCCCCCTCCCTACTGGTGGCGCAGTTGCGGGATGCCATTGGCAATGGCTGGCCGTTGTCCCTGGAAAAGCGCACTTTCACCCATCCCTTGCAGCCCTTCAGCCTGGAATATCTGCTCGGCAAACCTGGACTACGCACTTGGGCCCGCGAATGGTATCCATCTCCGCACAGCGCCCCGGAAGACGCTGCGCTCCCCGACCCTGCCGAGCCCACCCCCCGCAGCATCCGCGAACTGCTGGAGTTTTTCCGCCTGCCCGCACGTGCCTTTTACCGGCAACGCCTGCGCACGGACTTCAACGAAGAAGACCTGACAGAAGAGGACGACGAACCCTTCACCCTGGACGGCCTCGAAACTTATCACTTGCTCGAAGACCTGCTCAGCGCCGCGGAAAAAAACGGCCCTGGCAGCATTACCGAAAGGGTGCGGGCACAGCAGCGCAGTGGTCGGTATCCCCTCGCCGGCATGGCGGCGAAAACCGCGGCCGTGCTGCTCGACGATGTCACTCCCGTCCTTACCGCCTGGCGGGAGATCAGCGCGGAGTGGACCGCGGCGCCACAACGACAGGCCATTACCCATGCCCACGGCCAGATATTGCTGGAGGACTGGTTACCTGCCCTGCACCAAAACAATGCAGGAGACCTCGCCTTCGTCCAGCTCCGCGCCAGTCGCCTGCTGAATAAAGACAGCAAAAAACCCGAAGGGGATAAACTCGCAGCCCTCTGGCTCCAGCAATTGCTCGCCAACGCTATCGGCCTGCGCTGCGCTGGCATTGTTGTGGGCCGGGATGTGCTTATCCGCGCCGCGCCACGGCAACTGGACGCCATTGCCGCACTGGACGATCTGCTGGATATCTGGCAGGAAGGCCTCTGCCAACCCCTGCCGGTCACCCTCAAAACCGCCCTCGTCAGCCTGCAGGGTAAAAACCCGGCGCTGATTTACGACGGCAATGACCGCCTGCCCGGCGAAGTCCAGAAAGACCTCAGTCTGTTCCGCGATTATCCCGACTTCGCCGCCCTCAGCAGCGCCCGAACCGGGCCGCAACGGCGCGGCTTCGCAGAATACGCTGCGGCCCTCTACCGCCCCTTCGCCGACTGGCTGGAAACCCTGGAATGGCGGGCGCACCCATGACCACGATCCTCGACCCCCTGCACCTGCCCCTGCACGGCAGCCGCCTCATCGAGGCCAGCGCCGGTACCGGCAAAACCTGGACCATCGCCGCCCTCTATCTGCGCCTGATCCTTGGACACGGCGCGGAGGGTGAGCGCTTCGCTCATCCCCTCCTGCCCGAAAATATCCTGGTGATGACCTTCACCCGCGCCGCCACCCAGGAACTCAAGGAGCGTATTCGCGACCGCCTGCAAAGTGCCGCCCGATATTTCCGCAGTCCCGACCACGCGACACAGCCGGACCCCTTTCTCGAAACGCTGTTGGCCGACTACTCCAACCCCAAGGCCCGCGCCCAAGCCGCACACCAGCTTGCCCTCGCCGCCGATGCCATGGATGACAGCGCCATTTTTACCATCGACGCCTGGTGCCAGCGCACCCTGCGCGAGCACGCCTTTGCCACCGGCAGCGATTTCCGCGAAACGCTGCTCCTGGATGAGACCGATCTGCGCGACGACGCCGTGCGCGACTTCTGGCGGCAGGAAGTCTACCCGCTGAGCGAACCCGCCCTCAGTGAGGTCCTCCAGCTCTTTTCCTGCCCCGATAAAGTCCGGCAGGAAACAGAAGCCCTGTGCAAACTCGATCCGCCCCTGCCTGCCCCCAAATCGGCGCTGGCGGACTGGCTGCCCGCTGCCGCCACTGCGCCCCGGCAGCAACTCGCCACTCTCAAGGCGCAATGGGCGGCGGAACATGATGCTTTTGCGGAATGGTTACTGGGGATATTACAAGGTCCGAAGTCGAGCAATCCGCTGAACAGCAAAAGCATGAAGGCAGAAAATGTAGCCACCCATCTCGCTGCCCTACGCGAATGGGTGGACGATCCCACCGCACTCTGTCCAGCTTATTTAGACAAATGCCAGCGCCTTTCTGCCAGCAAACTGCCCGGCTATTGCAAGAACAAGCCGCCTCTCGTCGTTCACCCCGCTGCCGAGGTACTGGATACCCTGTTCAGTGCGTTAGAGACCATCGCTCGACAATTCACCCAACTGCACGGCGAAATTCGCACCCACGCCGCCGCCTGGATCAACGCCCGACTGAGCCAGCTCAAGGCGCAGAGCGGACAGGTCAGCTTTACCGACTATCAGCAGCGCCTCGCCGGGGTACTGCACGACAAAACCCAGGGACCGGCACTCGCCGCCCGCCTGCGGCAGAAATATCCCGCCGCCCTCATCGACGAGTTTCAGGATACCTCCGCCCTGCAATATCAGATCTTCGACGACATCTACCATGCCGCCGACAATAACCCCGACGCCCTGCTTCTGCTCATCGGCGACCCCAAACAGTCCATCTATGCCTTTCGCGGCGCGGACATCGACAGTTATCTGCAGGCACGTCGCCTGACCGAGGGCCGCCACTACGCTCTCGGCACCAATTATCGCTCCAGCCACGCACTGGTCAGCGCCCTCAACGCCCTCTACGCCGCCGCCGAACACGACGACCCACAAGGCGCTTTTGCCTATGCAGCCCCCGGTGCCGACAACCCGCTCCCCTATCAGCCGGTGCAGGCCCATGGCCACCAAAAAGCCTGGCAGATCAACGGCAAATCCGCCCCCGCCCTAACGTTCTGGGGTGCCCGCGAGACGCTGAACAAAAGTGACTATCTGGAACGCTGCGCGGCACAGGCCGCGGAATGTATTGCCGGACTGCTCAACAACCCGGAAGCAGAGTTCGCGCAAGAGGGAGAACCCACCCGACGGCTGGAGGCCAAAGACATCGCCATCCTCGTCCGCGACCGCCATGAAGCCGCCAGCATCCGTCAGGCCCTCCATCGTCGCCAGTTGCGCAGCGTCTTCCTCTCGGCGCGGGATTCCGTCTACGCCAGTGAGGAAGCCCGCGAACTGCTCCTCTGGCTGGAAGCGGTGGCCGATCCTGAAGATGCCCGCCGCCTGCGCGTCGCCCTCGCCCTGCCGCTGCTGGGACA
>JBBIUH010000105.1:0-5869 GCA_037440305.1 Acidithiobacillus sp. | reverse complement strand
GAAGCCGACTTGATTCAGGAAGGCAATATCGGCCTGATGAAGGCGGTGAAGCGCTACGACCCGGATCATGGCGTACGTCTGGTCTCCTTTGCGGTGCATTGGGTCAAGGCGGAGATTCACGAATTCATCCTGCGCAACTGGCGTATCGTCAAAGTGGCCACCACCAAGGCGCAGCGCAAACTGTTCTTCAACCTCCGTTCCAGTCGCACCCATGCCGGCTGGATGAGTGGCGAGGAGAGTGCCGCCATTGCGGACGATCTGGGTGTTACCCAGGCGCAGGTACTGGAGATGGAAGGGCGGATGTCCGGTTACGACTACTCGCTCAACCTCGAACCGGATGAAGAACGAGAGGGCGGACGTGTCCTTGATCTGGCGGATCCCACCGGGTCTCCCGTAGAGCAACTGGCGGAGCGGGACTGGGATCAGCATCAGCACAAGGCATTGCACACGGCGTTGTCAGCCTTGCCCCAGAGGGATCGCTACATCATTGAAAACCGCTGGCTTAGCGAAGACCCCAAGACCTTGCAGGTGTTGGGCGATGAACTGGGCGTTTCGGCAGAGCGGGTACGGCAACTGGAAAAAAGCAGTATGGGCAAGTTGCGTCAACAGATGCTAACGACGGTGGCGGCTTGAGCGCCGTACTGCTTTTCCACGTCGACGATGCCGGTCGCTGGCCTAATCTGTTGGCCAATGTTCGTAACGCTCAGGCAGCGGCTCCGGGGCAAAGCCTGCGGGTCGTCGCGAATGGACAGGCGCCAGTGTCCCTCTGGGCGAAGGGCCACTGGCGGCGCGAGATTGAAGAGCGCATCGGTGCCGGAGTACGCGTCGATTTTTGTGAAAACAGCCTGCGTAATCTGGGTTTGGATCCGGATGACCGGCCGGCAGGCAGCCAACCAACTGGTTCCCGCCGGAATCATTGCCATTGCCGACGCCCAGGGGGCAGGTGCCCTCTACATAAAGCCCTGAGCCCGCTGTGCAGCCACCCCATCACAAAATATAGCGGGACAAATCCTCGTCCTGCGCCAGATCTTTCAGGCGACTGTCCACGTAGGCAGCGTCGACCTCCAGAGCCGTGGTGCCGCCGTCCGGTGCGACAAAAGCCACCTCTTCCAGCAGCCGCTCCATGACGGTGTGTAATCGCCGAGCGCCGATGTTCTCTACCCGTTCATTCACCTGCTGGGCAATTTCGGCAATGCGCTGCACGCCATCCTGGGTAAAGTGTAAAGTCAGCCCGTCGCTGGCCAGCAAGGCACTGTACTGCCGGACCAGCGCATTCTCCGGCTCTTGCAGTATCCGCACCAGATCCGCCGCACTGAGGGCCTCCAGTTCCACGCGAATAGGCAGGCGGCCCTGCAGCTCGGGAATCAGGTCTGAGGGCTTGCTGAGGTGGAAGGCGCCGGAGGCGATGAAGAGGATGTGATCGGTCTTCACCACGCCGTAACGGGTGCTCACATTGGAGCCCTCCACCAGTGGCAGCAGATCGCGCTGCACCCCTTCCCGGGAAACGTCCGCGCCCTGCTGAGTGCCAGAGCGCGCCGCCACCTTGTCGATTTCATCAATGAACACTATGCCGCCGGACTGCACCCGTTCCACCGCCAGAGCGCGGACTTCCTCTTCATTGACCAGCTTGGCGGCTTCATCGTCGGTCAACAGGCGCTGCGCCTCGGGTACCGTGACCCTGCGCGTGCTGGTTTTGCCCGACGCCATGTTGGAAAACATATCGCGGAGCTGGTTGGTCATTTCTTCCATGCCCGCCGGGGCCATGATCTCTACACCGCTCTTGGGGGCGCTCACCTCGATCTCGATCTCCTGCGCATCCAGCTTGCCTTCGCGCAGCATCTTGCGGAACTTCTGGCGAGTGCCCTCATCGCTACGCGGTACGCTGCTGTCGCGCGGACCGGGGATGAGGATGTCGAGAATCCGCTCCTCGGCGAGTTCCTCAGCACGCTGGCGCAGCGCGGCCTGACGTTCGCTGCGGATCATGTCCACGGCGGTTTCGGTCAGATCGCGGATGATGGATTCCACATCCTTGCCCACATAGCCCACCTCGGTGAATTTGGTGGCTTCTACCTTGATGAAGGGGGCATTGGCGAGCTGTGCCAGGCGCCGGGCGATTTCCGTCTTGCCCACTCCCGTCGGCCCGATCATGAGGATATTTTTGGGGGTGATTTCCTGATGCAGCGGCGGCGGCACCTGCCCGCGCCGCCAGCGGTTGCGCAAGGCAATGGCCACGGCACGCTTGGCCTCGGACTGACCGATGATGTACTTGTCCAGCTCCTGGACGATCTCGCGGGGGGTCATTTCAGACATGCTCATAGTTCTTCAATCGTGTGGTTGTGGTTGGTGTAAATGCAGATGTCGCCGGCAATGCCCAAGGCGCGTTTGGCGACTTCACGGGCGGGCATGTCGCTGTTTTCCAGCAGGGCGCGCGCCGCTGACAGGGCGTAAGGCCCGCCGGAACCAATGGCGATGATACCATGTTCGGGCTCCAGTACGTCGCCCTGCCCGGTGATGATCAGGCTTTGTTTTTCATCCGCGACGGCAAGCATGGCCTCCAGACGGCGCAGTACCCGGTCGGTGCGCCACTCCTTGGCCAGTTCCACGGCGGCCTTGGCCAACTGGCCGGGGTGGGCCTTGAGTTTGGCCTCAAAACGCTCCAGCAGGGTAAAAGCGTCCGCCGTGGCCCCGGCGAAACCGGTCAGTACGCCCGGATCTATACGGCGCACCTTGCGGGCGTTGCCCTTCATCACCGTATTGCCGAGAGTCACCTGGCCATCTCCGGCCATGACCACATTGGCACCCCGTCGGACACAAAGAATCGTCGTCCCGTGCATTTGCTGCGAATCTGTCATGCTTTTCCCTCAAAGTGCTTCGTATCCTGGTCGCTACGTCGTGACCGCGGGTGCGCCTGGTCGTAGACCTGCGCCAACTGCTGATAATCCATATGGGTATAGATGGCGGTCGTGCCAATACCCGCATGGCCCAAATATTCCTGCACCGCGCGCAAGTCGCCGGACGATTGCAGCAGATGGCTGGCGGCACTGTGGCGCAGGGTATGGGGATGCAGCGCTTGTCCCAGCCGGGTCTCCCCCAGCTTTTTGACCCGCATCTGGATGCTACGCACGCCGAGCCGCTGGCCGCGTGGATTGACGAAGAGCGCCATTTCTTCACTTGCCACACCTGCCGGGCGCAACGCGAGGTAGGCGCGGAGTGCCGCCCAGGCGGGTTGACCCACCGGCACGATACGCTCCTTGCGCCCCTTGCCCAGCACCCGCACGGTGCCGCCGTGACGATCCAGATCGCCCAGATTGAGCCCTGCCAGTTCACTGACGCGCAGGGCGCTGGAGTACAGCAGCTCCAGGATCAGTTGGTCACGCAGGCTGGTGAAATCTTGAGGCGCCGCCGCCGCTCCAAGTGTAGCGGCAGGCTGCATCAGCCTGTGCGCCTGATCCACCGTCAGCCAGTCGGGCAGACGCTGCTCCGCCCTGGGCATGGCGAGGCCCTGCACCGGGTTGCGCAGTTCGGGCGCGTCATGTTGCAGATGGCGATAGAGGGCGCGTAACGCCGCGAAATGCCTGCGCAGGCTGCGAATGGCCACGCCCCGGCTGCGCTCCGCCATGAGGTAGGCGCGCAGGCTGCTGCGATCTATTTGCGCGATCTCCGTCTGTCCGCGTTGCTGTGAAAACCGCGACCAGGCGAGCAGGTCATGGCCATAGGCGCTGATCGTGGCCGGGCTGGCCCTGCCGCTCTGCCGGAGCGTTTCGATAAATTGGGCAATGGCGGTTTCGATCAGCATGGGGTCAGGCAGCGATCCAGTGCCGCTGTGACCAGGCGGGCAATCTGGTCGAGCAGGTCGGCCCCGGCGTCCTCGGCATAGCGACCGGGGTGCTGACTGCCGAGCAAAATACCCGCTTGCAGATGCTGACCGGCAAGCGGGATCAGGGCGAAGGACTCCAGTCCCGCCCCCGCCGCGCCGAAGAGGGTACTGCGCAGGGCCGGGCTGAGGGTCAGTCCGGTCGCGGCGCGCAACAGCGGGAACCCGTTCAGAATCTCCTGAAAATCCGCCTGGTCCAGTGGCAGGAATTGCGGCAGATCGGTCATGGGCGCGCGGGCGATCAAGGCCATTTCCTCGACCTGAAAGCCCTCCCGCAAACGGGTGATCACGGTATTCAGGGTCGTAGTACAATCGGGCGTCTGCAGCAGCTCGGTGGCCAGATCGGAAAGGTGCAGGCCGAGTGCGGCATTCTGTTGGGCGGCACCCAGCAGCGCGCTGATGCGTTGGTGCAGACGGGCGTTTTCCTCGCGCAGTACCTGTGCCTGCCGCTCCAGCAGGGAGGAGGCCGAACCGCGTCCGACGTGGGGCAGGGTCAGGGTGTGGAGCAGGTCTTCCTGGTCCCACAAAAATTGTGGATGCTGGCGGAGATAGGCCCGGACCTGATCCGCCCGGTCATCTGTTTCGGCAGCCGTGGTCACTCAGTCATCCTCCCAATGGGTTTCATTGTAGCGTTCAGCGGCGCTATGCACCTCCAGCGCGGCGATCAGGCGTGCCAGCACCTCGCCCTCCTGATCATTGAGTTTGTGCAGAAAATCAAGTTCGGCAGCATGGCTGTTCAAGCCCCTGGCAATGCCCTGTAGTATCGTATCCTGCATGATGTCTCTCCCTTCGCTGTCTATTGATGCAGTGATTCAGTCAGACCAGGGCCAGACCCCGTCAAAAACCGCTTGCGCCGGGCCGGTCATCAGGACCGGTTGCCCAAGGCCCGCCCATTCGATCTGCAAGGTGCCGCCCGGCAGAGTCACCGCCACCGCATGATCCAGCTCGTCCCAGCGGATACCGGCGACTACTGCCGCGCAGGCGTTGCTGCCGCAGGCCAGAGTCTCCCCGGCACCGCGCTCCCAGACCCGCAGTTGAATATGGCCCCGGTCACGGACTTCCATGAAACCCACATTGCAGCGCTGGGGAAAGTCCGGGTGGGTTTCAATACGGGGACCCAGGGTGCTTACCGGCGCATCGGCCACGCTGGATACGCGCAACACCGCGTGGGGATTGCCCATGCCGACGGCGGCGATGCGCAGCGTGTCATCCCCTGCGGACAGCAGGTATTCGGGCGCTTCTTCATTGCTGCGGAAGGGAACCTCAGCCGGGGCGAGTTGCGGGATACCCATGTTGACGGTGACTTCACCATTATCCTGGTGGTGCAGGATCAGGCGTCCGGCCAGCGTCTCGACGGTGATGAGCGCTTTGTCCGTGAGTCCGGCGCGACGCACGAAGACGGCAAAACAGCGGGCGCCGTTGCCGCATTGCGCCACCTCAGTGCCATCCGCGTTGAAGATGCGATACCGGAAATCCGCATCGCGGGACGTCGCGGTCTCCACGAGCAGAATTTGATCGCAACCGACGCCGAAGTGGCGGTCGGCTATGGCACGGATGGCCTCGGGGCACAGTTCGACCCGTTGACGAACGCCATCGAAAACGACGAAATCGTTACCCAAGCCCTGCATCTTGGTGAAGCGCAGAGAGGGGGACACGGAATCAGGATGGGAGTGGCTCATGTCATGAGTTTAGCAAATGTCTGTCCGGGGAGGACAGGGCGCGTCAGCGTTATTGTTTGGCTGGGGGACGTGGATTCGAACCACGGTTAGCGGAGTCAGAGTCCGCTGTCCTACCGCTAGACGATCCCCCAAGAGAGGGGCGAATGATAGCCGTGGCGGCCGGTTCGTGTCAAATGGCAGGCGTCTTTCTATCTATATATATGTTGCGCGTTGTAAAAATGGTGTTGTGAAAATGTTGCAAAGTGTCCACTCCGATGCTATAGTTTTGCCTGTGGTACTTGAAATATTGCTCTCGAGGAGGAGCTTAGTCATGAAA
>JBBIUH010000104.1:0-5976 GCA_037440305.1 Acidithiobacillus sp. | reverse complement strand
ACGGTCAGACCCTCAGCGCGGTTCGCGCACTGAACAGCGCCGGGCGCCAGCAGGAAATCGCCCGCATGCTGGGCGGCATTGAAATCAGTGATGCCGTTACTCAGGCGGCAGCCGCCTTACTGGCCGGCGCTGAATATAGTTAAGCGTAGCCAATGGTCTACACTAGGCCTTGACGCCTGGGTCGCTTACACTCTGGCTAGTGAGGGCATATTCTGGGCACGCCAATGCGCGTCCAGTGCCAAAGCCCCGGAGAACCGATGGCGGCCGATTTAATGGAAGGACACAGCACAGACCGTGAGTCAGTCGTCCCGACGCGCGTAGAACATAACAGGGCCGACTCCATCCCGCGGCGGGTACTGGTAGCCGCTTTGGCGATACTGCTACTGGTGGGCGGTGTGGTCTACGTCGCGGTTCGCTCCATTCACACCCTCGGCAACAGCAGCGACACCCTCGTTCAGGTCGGGTTACCCCTGCAAAAACAATTGCTAAAAATTAAAAACACCCAGCATCAGGCGGAATTTTTTCGTCAGCTTGCCCAAGTGCTGCCGCAGTCGGGTTATGAAAAGACTTTCATCCAACTGGTGACCAGTGAAGAGCATGACCTGCAAACACTACAACGCGCCACCCGCAATCACCCCGCTCTCATGATGGCCATGCAACAGTTGCAAGGCAGCCTGGCCACTTATGCGCAGACCGTTGGCAACAGCGCCACCGCGGAGGCCAGCAAAGCCGCCGTCGAAGAAAAATTTCAGGCCGTACATCTGGCGATGACGACGCTCCTCGCCCGGCAAGGCGCTGCGGCCGCTGCGGCGCGGACCCGTGCCGTGCAACTCCTCTATGCACTGGTATTCATCACCGCTTTGCTCAGCATACTCATCCCCTGGCGGGTAGCCACCGCCCTGACCCGACCCCTCAAGGACTTTCGTCGTGCCGTGGAGGATATTGGCGCGGGCAAACTGACAAATGTCGCCAGTGAAGGCCCCCAGGAGCTCCGCGATCTCGCCCGCAGCATTGAAAGCATGCAGGCGCGGCTGCGGGAAGAAGAACGTTTGCGACACGAATTCCTCAGCCAGGTGTCTCACGAGTTGATAACCCCGCTGGCCTCGGCGCGCTCCGGCAGCGAACTCCTGCTCAGTGAGCGCATCGGCCCGCTGTTGCCGCGACAGCACGAAGTGCTCGAAATCATCGTCCGCCAGGTCAAGGAGTTGTACGCCGCCATTCAGGAAATGCTGGATATGCACGCCCTGCAAGCACGTTCCCTGGATTTTTCACCGCAGGATCTCCCTGTTGCCGAAGTGCTGGTCGACCTGCAAAAACGCATGCAACCGCTGACCGATAAAAAAAATCAGATATTGGATTGTAACGGGGCAGAGGAACTCAGCGTCTATGCAGACCCCCAGAGACTGCGCCAGATTCTGACCAATCTGGTCAGTAATGCCCATAAATACAGTCCGGCGGACGGCCGGATCGAGGTTCGCGCAACGGCGCAACAGGGGGGCATTCTTTTTAGCGTCGGCGACAACGGTCCCGGTATCCCCGAAGCCTTGCTGGAACGGGTCTTTGAACGCTTTTATCAGGTACCGGTCAGCAACAGTCTGCCCCGCGGCACGGGCTTGGGCCTTGCGATTACCCGCGAGCTGGTGGGCGCCCAAGGCGGCTGGATCCGGATGCACAATCGCCCCAGCGGTGGTCTCTACGCCGAAATCTGGTTGCCCGTTGCGCGCAACGCCGGAGCCATTTGATGCGCCGGATCGCTCGCTTCTTTCCGATCCTCGCCACGCTCGGCCTCGCCGCAACGCTGAATGCCTGCGCACAGCTCACGCCACAGCCAGCCCTACCACCGCCCCCTCCGCCCAGCGCAACACGCAACATACTGCTCAGTGATCTCGCCCACTGCGGCTTGCCCACATCCGCCGCCTGCGCGCGCATCCATGTGGCGTTAGCCAATGGTTACCTGAGTGGCGGTCCGCTGAATGGCACGGCTTTGGGAAACGCAGCAAGAGAGTTGGGACTCGCGGCCCAGAATAACGAAGTGGCTGCCGAAACCCTCCCTCTGCGTCGCGTCGTCCACGCCCTGCAAGAGCACACCGCCACGAAGGACGCCTGTATAGCCAAACTCAGACTGGCTCAGGCACAATCCGCTGCCGCACAAGCACAATCCGCTGCCGCACAAACGCGCCTGAATCGCCTGGAAAACCTTCTCCACGACCATGCCGAAAAATCTCTTGATCACCACATTCCCAAGCAGCCCTAAAATGCCCAAGCCCACCCCCACCATACTCTCCGTTGACGACGATCCCGACTTTCTGCGCCTGCTCGGCCTCTGGCTGGAAAGTGAGGGATACCACGTCCTGGCCAGCAGTGATCCCGCACAAGGCATGCAGATTTTGCACACGGACAAGCCCGATCTGGTCATCACCGATCTGCGCATGCCGGGCATGGATGGGATGGCCGTGCTAGAGGCTGTGCAGGCCCTTGACCCCGATCTTCCCGTCATTCTGCTCACCGCCCATGGCAGCATCCCCAATGCGGTGGCGGCCATGCGTGCACAAGCGTTCGGGTATCTCAGCAAGCCCTTCAGTAATGAAGAGCTGCAGGAGTTGACCAAGGCCGCGCTCGCGCAGCGCCACGCCGGGCTGGAAACCCGTAAGCTGCGGGCCGCATTGCGCGAACAAGCCGGACAAAGCATCCTCCACCGCAGTCCCATCATGGCCGCGCTGGTGGATGAGCTGGCGCGTATTGCCAGTTCGAAGGCCAGCGTTTTCCTTTCCGGGGAAAGTGGCTCCGGCAAGGAACGTGTCGCCCGCGCCATCCACGACGCCAGCCCGCGCAGTGACGGTCCATTCGTTGCGGTCAATTGTGGTGCCATTCCCGCCGAACTGGCGGAGAGCGAACTCTTCGGTCATGTCAAAGGCGCCTTCACCGGCGCCACTCAAGACCATGCCGGATTAATCCGCAGCGCCAGCGGCGGCACCCTCTTCCTCGATGAAATCGCCGACCTGCCTCTCACCCTGCAGGTCAAGTTGCTCCGCGTCCTTCAGGAAGGCACTCTGCGCCCCGTCGGTGCAAAAACAGAGATGACTGTCGACCTGCGGGTCATCAGCGCCACCCATCAGGATATTCACGCCCTTACCGCGAATGGTGCCTTCCGCGAGGACCTTTACTATCGCCTGCATGTCATCCCGCTGCGGGTCCCCAGCCTGAGTGAAAGGGCGGAGGATATTCTTCTGCTGGCCCAGTATTTTCTGGATCGAGAGAGCCAGCGCATGAACCGGGATATTCTGGGCTTCAGTCCCGAAGCCCTCGACAAGTTGATGCAACGGTCCTGGCCCGGCAATGTCCGGGAACTGGAGAATGCCGTCACCTTTGCCGCGGCGGTCACCGAAAAAGGCTGGGTCGCTGCCGATGCCATCCCCGACACCGGTCGCCAGGGCGGCCAGAGTGCCTTCCCCCCCCTGCAGGATGCCAAGGCCGCCTTTGAGCGCGCCTATCTGGAAAATCTGCTGCGCGCCACGGATGGCAACATCTCCCGTGCCGCGCGCATAGCCGGCCGACACCGGACTGATCTTTACAAACTGATGCGTAAACACAGTCTGGCTCCGCAGCTTTTCAAGGGCCAGGAGGACCGGGATGAGGAATAGCGATGGGCCGGTGCTTTGCCCCCATCGCCGATCTTGCTATGCTGAGCCTACTTTGACTCCGTCAACGGCCCGATGACACTACCCGTTCCGATCGCGCAGAAATCACTCTTCCAGCGTATCCACCTCCGCCGCTGGTTCGCTCAGGGTTTGCTCATCTCGCTGCCCATTGGGCTGACGGTTTACGTGGTGTTGTGGATAGGCGGTTGGTTGAACAACCTTTTTGAGGCTCCGATCAGGGCGCTTTTTGGCGTCGATATCCCCGGCCTGGGCTTGTTGCTGACCCTGATGATTATTCTTGGTGTCGGTTTCCTCGCCTCCCATGTCCTGACGGCCTGGATTTTTGAGAAACTGAACGCCGTACTCGGACGCATTCCCGTACTGCATAGCCTCTACAGCACTATTCACGAAACGGTAGGCTTGCTGTTTGGCGGGACGGACCGTGGTTTCCGTAGTGCCGTACTGGTTCGCCAGGGCGGCGACATGGGTTATCTCATCGGCCTGGTTACGCGCGACACCCTCAGCGAACTGCCCCGCTTGCCCGAGGAATGTATCGCGGTGTTTATCCCTATGAGCTACGGTATCGGTGGCTTCACCTGCCTCGTGCCACGCGACAAAGTCATCCCCCTGCCCGATCTCACCCCGCAACAAGCTCTGCGCTTCGCCATGGCGGGTGGGGTGGGGGGAGGGAAAGCCATCCGCGATAAGCTGGGTGCCGGTACTGAAGCAGGCAGAGAGACGGCAACGAGTCATTCTGACCCAGACCAGTGATAACTCCATTCCGTGGGCGCTTTGCGGCAAACCCACAGTCTTCGTTATACTCACGTCACAGCATAAGGAGATGAAGCATGGCTGAAGTGCGCAAGGCAGTCTTCCCCGTGGCCGGTCTGGGCACGCGTTTTCTCCCGGCCACCAAGGCTAGCGCCAAGGAAATGATGCCGGTAGTGGACAAGCCACTCATTCAGTATGCTGTGGAGGAAGCCATCGCCGCAGGCTGCGATCAGCTCATTTTCATCAGCGGACGCGGCAAGCGTGCCATCGAAGACCACTTCGACGTTTCTTACGAACTGGAAATTGAGCTGGAAAAACGCGGCAAGGAGGCCTTGCTGGAGCAAGTGCGGAGCATCCTGCCCAGCCACGTCAGCACCATTTTTCTGCGCCAGCCCTACCCTCTTGGACTCGGGCATGCCGTGCTTATGGCCCGCCCGGTGGTGGGTGACGAGCCCTTCGCCGTATTGCTGGCCGACGACCTCATGCTCGGTGAACCACCCGTACTCGCGCAAATGGTGGAACAATACCGCCGCTATCAGGCAGGCATTCTCGGCGTTGAAGAAATTGCGCGCGAGCATTCCACCCGCTACGGCATAGTCGATGCGCGGCCCTGGGATGATCGTGTTTACCAGGTCAGCGATATCGTCGAAAAGCCCAAGCCCGAGAACGCGCCCTCGAATCTGGGCGTGGTGGGGCGCTACATCCTCCCCGCGCGGGTGTTTCACTTTCTGGAACACACTCAACAAGGCGCGGGTGGTGAGATTCAACTGACGGATGCCATTGCCCACCTGTTGAAAGAGCGGCAGGTGCTGGCCTATCTTTTTTCCGGGCGGCGCTTCGATTGCGGCGACAAGCTGGGCTACCTGAAGGCGACCATCGCCTTTGGCAAATTACACCCCGAGGTAGGTGCCGATTTCACCCGGTACATGGACAGCCTCTGCGAACCCCTGGCCCCGGTTGAGGCATTTCCGTGACCCCCTTCATTCTCTCCGAAAGGGGCGCTATCATCGCCCGTTTCCCCGAGGAGCGCAGGCATCCATGATCATCATCGACGGAGTTACCGAAAGCGGTGGCAAATTCCGCCCATCCGCCTGGGCGGAGATGCTCATTGAAGGAGTCGGCCTCGCCCATTTCGGCGCCGACCACAAGATTCATTACCTGCCCCTCATTGAACCCGCCACCATCAATGGCAACGCCGCCATTATCATAGACGAGAGCCTGGAAGAGATTCGCCCGGAGGCATTTGCTGAAATCATGCGCTTCGCCGCCGAAAATCGCCTGCAGGTGCGGCATGAAGAAGGCAGCATCGCCGATCGCCGGGTACAACAGCCCACCCGCCGCCGCCACCAGACCCAGCGCCCACATTCCTGATGGCAGAACGTCCGTCCGCCTCCGCCCGTCTGCGTTTTGCCTGGATACTCGGCACCGTCATCATTGCCTATGGCGCCCTGGCCATCGCCCTGAGCGTCCACGTCATTGACCAGCAAAGCGGCGTCCGTGCGGACCTCTATGGCGCCTTGCAGACGCTGGATCAACTGCACCGGGAAGCGTTGTCCCAGGCGACCAG
>JBBIUH010000103.1:0-6208 GCA_037440305.1 Acidithiobacillus sp. | reverse complement strand
GATCAAACTCTCTCGTTCAATCCTTCTTAAAACAATACTGCTCAGAGTATCTATCAGCACATAAGCGCTCATAATACCCATGGGCCTAAACCCCACACATCTCCACTCGGCTGGGAAAGAACAATACGGACCGGAGTCCGGTGCGGCTCAGCGCCGCGTCGTGAGGGCGCATTATACGGAGCTCCCGAAGGGTGTCAACAGCCAACTTCGCTTTTCTTGCTCTCGTATCGTGGTTATGTGGAGCTATTCGATATCCAGCCAACAGTTAGACCGTCATTCGCCTTTTTGCAGGGCGACGCGGGCGAAGTGCCGTTTACCAAATTGCAGCAGATACACCGCGTCCAGAGCCAGGATCATCGTAGGGTCGACAACCCGTTCACCATCGACCCGCACAGCGCCTTCCTTCATCTTACGCATGGCGTCGCTGGTACTGGCAGCAAGGTGTACTTGCACCAATAACTGACTGAGGCGGGGAGCCTCGGACAGCTTTATCGCTTGCAGCGGCAGGTCTTCGGGAGTTTCGTGGCGCTGAAACCGGGCCAGGAAGGCGGCATGCGCTGCCTGAGCTGCTGCGCCGTCGTGGAAACGACCCACCAACTCACCGGCCAAATCCAGCTTGATATCGCGCGGATTACGCGCCCCGCTGGCCGCATCTTCCTGCAGACGCGCCTGTGCTGCCGCAGGTACACGGGAGAGTAGCGCGTAGTAACGCCACATCAAGGTATCCGAGATGGACATGACCTTGCCGAACATTTCCGCGGGCGCATCTTCGACCGCGATGAAATTACCCAGGGATTTGGACATCTTTTGCACGCCGTCCAGGCCTTCGAGAATGGGCATGGTGAGCACCAACTGCGGTTTCTGGCCATACTCACGCTGTAACTCCCGGCCCACCAGTAGGTTGAAGCGCTGATCGGTACCGCCCAGTTCCACGTCCGCTTTGATGGCGACCGAGTCATAGCCTTGTAGCAAAGGATAGAGAAACTCGTGAATAGCGATGGGCTGATTCGCATTGTAGCGCTTGTTGAAGTCGTCGCGTTCCAGCATGCGCGCCACGGTGTAACGCGCGGCAATCTGGATCAGCTCCTCAGGACGCAGGGCGCCCAGCCACTCAGAGTTAAACATCACCTCGGTGCGCTCGGGATCCAGTATCTTGAATACCTGACGCCGGTAGGTCGCGGCATTGGCCACCACCTCTTCGCGACTCAGCGCTTTGCGGGTAACGCTCTTGCCCGTGGGGTCGCCGATCATGGCGGTAAAATCGCCGATAACGAAAAGCAGGCGATGGCCGAGATCCTGGAATTGACGGGCTTTATGGAGCAGCACCGTATGCCCCAAGTGCAGATCCGGGGCGGTGGGGTCCATGCCCAGCTTGATCCGCAGGGGTCTGTTATCGCGCTGTGCCGCCGCGAGCCGCGGTAGCATTTCGCCTTCGGGCAGCATGTCGACGGTGCCGAGCGCGATTTGTTCGAATGCGTCCTGATATTTCGTTGTCATAAGCTGAGCCAGTGTTTTGTAATGAGGCAGCATATTAGCATTGGCAGCGCCCCGGCTGAATGGTCTTTACCGCACCCGGACATTCGCCCCATGTCAATTACGCACTGGTTAATCTCCGCAACAAAGGTACCTTGATCTGATCGAGAATGAAGGTGTAGAACACCGTCGCCAGGAGCAGGCAGGCGATAACCACTATCGGTAATGGCGCCATCAGCCAGCCCATAACGGCCAGACCGCTTACTACCAATACGTCCGCCAGACTTGCCCAGAGCAGGAAGCGACCGGGGATTGATCCCCAGAGATGGCCGCGTTCCCGCACCAAAAAGACATTAGCGAGCCCGGAAAATACCAGCCCAAGGAAATCCAGGGTCTGCACGGACGCCCGTGGCAGTCCCAGAGACCGGCCCACGCCATACACGGCGAAGATATAAATCAGCCAAGCGAAAGCCACCACTAATGAGGAGAGGACCAGAGTACGAATATCCCAGCGGTCCGGTTTTGGCGAGGGACGCACATTATCCTCCGCCAGCGACATCGTCACGAAATCATTGGCGAAGAGCAGCAAAAGGACCAGCAGCGGTGTGACCACAAAGCTGCGGAACATCAAGAAGCCCAGACTCAGGAACAAGGCGACCTGAAAGACCTTGACAATCTTGTTGAGGGTATAGGTAAGCATGCGCTGATAGACGCGCCGACCGGTGACCACCGCATCGAGCACCCCCTGCAGACCGGGCGTGGTGAGCACGAGGCTGGCCGCTGCCTTGGCAACGTCGGTGGCGCTTTCCACGGCCACGCCCATCTCGGCTTGTTTAAGCGCAGGAGCATCGTTGACGCCATCACCGGTCATGCCGACGATCCGGCCTTTTTTCTGCAAACCTTGCACCAGATGAAACTTATCGGCGGGGAAAACCCCGGCATATACACCACAGTCCTCAGCCAGGGCACTGCGGTCACAAACGCTGCCCGTGATGGCCAGCGATGTCGCAACATTTTTTGCCGTCTGCAAGCTGTCGCCTGTGACCATGCGTACCCGCACGCCAAGTTCCTGCAAATGCTGGACGACTTCGGCAGCATCCGGGCGGATGGGGTCCGCGAGTGCGAGCAGACCGAGAAAGCGCGGTTGACCATCCGGGCCAGCCGCCACGGCGAGCACCCGTGCGCCACTGGCGGCGAGATCCGTTGTCGCTTGTTCCCAGTCCGTATTGCTGCAGAGTTTGGCGATGATCTGGGGTGCACCTTTGAGTGCGCGCCATGATGCGCCGTCCTGCATAAAAACCCCCTCCGAACGCTTGGTAGTGGGATCAAAGGGCACAAATTGCTGGCGATCAGGCAGATTGGCGATCTGGGTTGCCGATTTCTGGAGAATGGCGAGATCAATGGGATCCTGAGTGGCACTGTCACTGGCTATGGCGGCCATCTTCAGGAGTTCTGCCTCTTCCACGCCGGGCCAACCCTTTGTCTGACTGAGGCTGAGACGGTTCTGGGTGAGGGTGCCGGTTTTGTCACTACAGAGATCACTCATGGCGGCGGCTTCTTCCACGGCGGCCAGACGGGTGACCAGCACACCACGGTGCACCAGATGCAGAGAGGCGATGGCGGTGGCCAGGGTGAAAGTGGCGGGCAGCGCCACCGGTACCGAAGCAACCAGCAGGATGAGCGCAAAAGGCAATATTTCCGCAAGAGGGATGTGGCTGGCGGCTGCGTAAATCAGGATCGCGGCGACGAGAATGACGTCCATCATTACCAGATAGCGGACAATGGAGAGAACCAGTTCCTCTAAGTGACTTTTGACGCCGGCGCCGCGCACTAACTCAGCGGTTTTACCGAAATAACTCCTGGCACCAGTCGCCGTGACCTCCCCCGAGGCTTCACCGCGACGCACGATGGAGGCGGAATAGAGGGTGTCGCCCGTGGTGCATTCCACAGGTATGGATTCTCCCGTCAGGGCGGATTGGTCTACCAGTATGCTGCCATCGCTGAGATGCAGATCGGCAGGGACCATATCGCCGACCCGCACATGCACCAGATCACCTGGCACAAGGTCGGCGGCCGAGATGCTTTGCCATTGTCCGTCGCGACAGGCGCGGGCCTGAATCCGCAGTCGCTCTTTCAGCAGTTCCAGCGCGCTCTGCGCCTTGCGCTCCTGGCTGAAACCGAGCACCCCATTAAAAATGAGGAGCAAAGTGATGATGATCGCTTCTGGCCACCTACCCAATATGGCTTCCAGAATCAGGGTGCCTTCCAGCATCCAGGGTACCGGTGCCCAGAACTTGTGGAGAAAGAGCAGCCAGTTTTGGGGGTTTTCTTCGGTGACTGCATTGGGGCCATATTGGGCAAGCCGTTGCCGCGCCTCGTCGTTACTCAGTCCGTTGCAAGTGTTTTCCGGCATATTCCGCGATCCCGATATCTTTTATGTTCGTTCAAGTATAGAACCCTGAAACCCACGAAGATTCCCCTGCAGGCCATGCTGGTAGTAAACTGCGCAGATTGCGTTGCATTGGGAGCATGGCGTCATGTTAAACCTCTGGGGAGAAATGGTGATTGGGGCAGGGAGGCCTGTTCTCCTGGCGTTTTTCGCCTGGGGGGTAAACCGGCTGGCGAATCGCCATCATTGGGATGAGGGTCCACGATGATTTTGTTGACCTTGTTGAAGGGCAAACTGCATCGGCTGCGGGTTACCGCTGTCGAACTGGAATACGAGGGCTCCTGCGCGATTGACAGCGATCTGCTGGCTGCAGCGGGCATCCATCCTTACGAGCAAGTACACATTTACGATGTGAATAATGGGGATCGTTTCAGTACCTATGCGATCAGCGCACCGGCCGGGTCGGGGATCATTTCAGTCAATGGCGCCGCGGCGCGCCGGGTGGCCTTGGGGGACATCCTCATCATTGCGGCCTACGCGCAGGTGGCGGAAGAGAAGGTTGCCGGTTTTCGGCCGCAACTGGTGTATGTGGACGAGCGCAATCGCATAACCCGACGCAGCCAGCAGATTGATCCTGTCCCCGCCTGAGCGGTGAACCCCTTGTTGAAGGGGGTGCCCCGTAATGCTCGACTGCTGATGGGAGCGCGCGCCGCCCGGAGCGTGGGGCAGGGGGCGCTGGTCGTTGATTTCGCGCTCTATCTGCATGCCTTGCACTGGACGGCGCTGAGTATTGGCGTTTTGTACTCAGTTAGCCTGCTGGCCGGCGCTTTAGCGACCCTGCTGGTGGGTCCCTTAAGCGATCACTATGGTGCCAAAGGCTTTCTGTTGGGCTACGAGGGGGTTCAACTCGTCGCTGCATCCATCGCGCTGAGTACGGCGCAGCCCGACTGGCTCACTCTGGCTGCCATTCTGGGGGCCTTCGGTCGCGGCGCCAACGGCGGGGCCGGCCCCTTTGCTCCGGCAGAGCAATCCTGGATGTCGCAGAGCGTAGCCAGCGAGCAATGGGGAAAGATTTTTAACTTTAATACCAGCATCGGGCTTTTGGGGATGGCCGCTGGTGCCGCACTGGCTGCCTTGCCCGGTATTTTAGTGGGCCTGTTGCCGGGTGCGGCGGCTTACAGACCGCTCTTCCTGATTGTCTTGCTGGGTTCGTTTATCTGTCTGCTGTTTTTGCATGCTGCAGAAGAGTCATCGGCCGATGCAGCATCAGGGGAGCAAAGTGAGCAGGTACAAGCTGTGTCTCCGGCGGTGCGCGAACCCATCTGGCGGGTGCTACTGACCTTCGGCACCATTAATGCCCTGAATGGGTTAGGGATTGGTATGGTGGGACCGCTGATGGCGTACTGGTTTCACCTGCGCTTCGGGGTGGGGCCTGCGGCGATTGGTGGCGCGATGGCACTCGCCTTCGTCAGTGCCGCTTTCATGTCGCTGATCGGTCTGCGCCTCACCCGGCGCTTTGGCTTGGTGGGAACGGTTTTGCGCATGCGCCTGCTCGGACTGGTTCTGTTGCTGGTTCTGCCGTTCTCGCCGTTTTTCTGGCTGGCGATGCTGATTTTTATCGCCCGTGGGGCATTGAATCAGGGGAGCATAGGTTCACGGCAGGCTTTGTTTCTGGGCCTGGTAGAGGAAGATAAACGGGGTTTGGCCGCGACGGTAAATAGCTTGTCCATACAGGCGCCACGGGCCATTGGTCCGAGCATTGCTGCCCTGTTTTTTCATTCAGAGCGCCTGATAACGCCTTTTCTGATTGCGGGGGTGTTACAAGGCGCCTATTTGTATTTTTTTCAGCGATTTTTTAGGACACAATAAGACAACCAGCAGATGGTTCTGCTAATGCCACCGTCCGGGCCTTCCATAAAAGCTTATAATTTCCCATAAGAATGCAACCCCGACAAAAACATATTGACGCCCAGAAAACAAAAGCTCACCACCCATAAACTCATGAAAGACCACCAGGCCATGGCATTACCCCGCCAGCCTTTGACGACACGGGCATGCAGATAGCCAGCATAATTCAGCCATGCGATGAGGGCCCAGGTTTCCTTGGGGTCCCAGGACCAGAAGCCCCCCCAGGCCTTGGCCGCCCAGACTGCGCCGAGGATAGTCGCCACGGTAAAAAAGAGGTGACTATTCAGCCTGAGACTGGCTGAGGGGGATTTCCCTGGAAAGTTTGTCGAAGCGCGTCGAGGAGGTTGTACCCCTGTTTGTGTAGGGTATCGAGGTAAGAGCGAATGATGGCAAAGTTATTCGCTCCATCTACCGTGCGGAAGCAGCCGGAGATTTTCT
>JBBIUH010000102.1:0-6270 GCA_037440305.1 Acidithiobacillus sp. | reverse complement strand
CATACTCCATGGTCCAGCGATGGGGGAATGCCACCGCATCGGCGGACGTGGGCAGATTTCCCGAAACAAATACCCTGGAGTAAGGTCCTCCTGGGGCGTTTGCAAGCGACAGGTGTTGCCCATAAGCTGGGGAGATGCATAGGGAGAGCGCGCAGGCTAGCCACTTGACGGACTTGGATGGAATGGTCATGACATTAACCTTATAGGATGTAAAAATATGATTTAGTGAAATCCATTAAACTGTCGCCACAGCATGTAACATGCCACGGCGACGATGAAGGTGGCAAAAACGTGGCGCATCGTGGACTTTTGCTGTCCCAAGCGGGTTGCCAGCATGGCGCCCAACCAGCCACCCAGGATTCCGCCCCCAATATATTCCGCAGCGATTTGCCAATCAACCAAACCGGACCATGCGTAACTGGCGGTCGTGGTTGCGCCAAAAGCGGCGACCGCCACCAAAGATGATCCAATGGCGTTGATGATCGGGAGGCGGCCCGAGCGCATGAGGGCAGGTACAATCAAAAACCCGCCTCCTATCCCGAAGAAGCTGGATAGTACCCCCACCCCGCCGCCATAAAGATAGACGTCCTCCTGCCCTACCTCAGTACCCCTTGCCGAAGGCGTATCTTTGCTCCGGAACATTCGCAATGCGATGAATAACATGAGCAGGGCGAAAAGGAACAGCAGATGCTTTCCACTGACGGCCTTCCCCAGTTCCGATCCCACGAAAGCTCCCGCTATCCCTGCAGCAGCGAAGCGTATGGCTATGGGCCAGCGGACGTTATGAGCACGATGGTGGTGAAAAAGGCTATAAAGCGCCGTTAACCCTACAGCAAGCGCCGTTGTGCCGACCGCTATATGAGGTTCACGGAGGCCCACAAGGTAAATGAGGAGCGGTACCGCCAGTATGTATCCCCCACCGCCGATCAGGCCCAGTGAGAATCCCACGATGGCACCGGAAAGTACACTAAGGATATTTTGAGGTGTGGTGAGCGTTATCGGAATCATGGGGCAAACCTCCTCGGTATGTTATGGCGCTGTTGTCACTGACCGTGGCCTGCCGTGGATTTCCGTTGGCAGCGAATTGATGGATACGGGACCATTGCCGTATCCGCCATCAAAAGGCCCCGGATTCCAGCTCGGGGGCATGTACGACCGTGTTGGCAAAGCGCAGGGCGTTATTACTGCGTTCATCGCCGTAAGGTGCGCCGTTGCGGCTGAAGCGGGCCCGCATGATTGCCTCCGGCTATGGGTTGATCTCCACCGGCAGACCGTGGGCACGCCATTCGGCTACGCCGTCCTTAAACCGGATGGCCCGGTAGCCTTGTTTGTTGAGGTATTCGACCGCCTCTTTGGCCATCAGGCAGAAGGGACCGCGGCAATAGGCCACCACGGGCTTGTCGCGCGGCAAGTCGGCCAGACGCTTTTGCACCTCGGACAAGGGCATGGATTGGGCGTAGGGGAGGTGCCCGGCGGTATACTCGTTCTCCGGACGCACATCGAGTACCACAACTTCGCCACGCCTGGCCAGAGCGAGGATCTCCTCCCGGCTCATGGGGGTCAGCTCATGGACATGCTCGGAGAGGTTGGCGAGGGCCGCGCGCAACTCCAGCAGTCGATCCTCGGCCAGGGTGCGGATCGCCACCAGGAAACCCGCTACCGCCTCTCCGGCGAGCCGGTAGTACACGTTTCTGCCTTCCCGGCGCGCCTCGACGAGGTGAGCCATGCGTAGCTCCTTGAGGTGGGCACTGGCCAATTTGACGGAAATTTTTGCGTCGAAAGCCAGTTGCTCGACGGCCTTTTCCCCCTGGGCCAACAATTCGATCAACTCAAGCCGCTTGGAGCTGGAGACCGCCTTGCCAATCCGGGCCACTTGGGCATATAGCACGTCTTTTACTTGCCTTTCGCTCATTTCCATCTAATAATCCATATTCATCTAGCAATCTATACGTCGTTAGAATGTTAGTCATTGCTCGTCGCCATGTCAACGAAGGAGAGATAACGCATGACCGTGACCGTCATATCAAAAGACCCGCCCGGCGGGCGCTGCACCCTCTATACCCGTTATGCCGAGGCCCTGTCTAGGCACTCCGGTTTGCCCGTGAACATCCACTACCCGGGCGATAAACCGGGCGACGGGATAGCGCCTCCGGCCCTGGTGATTCGCGGGAAACTGGTCACGCCCGCCGACGGCGTAATCGTATCCCCTGACGACATCACCCAGACGGCGGGGGGGGCATGGGCCTCGCCCTGGATCTGGTTGCCTGCAAATCAGAACTCGAAGCCATTCAGGATCGGTTCATGGAGGAAATGAGTGATGCCTGATTCCGCCTCACTCGCCACCCGCTGCATTCACGCCGGGGAAATCGCCGACCCGCATGGGTCTCCGCACACGCCGGTGTACACCACCACCACATTCAAGTTTCCGAGCACCGCCGCGATCCTGGATGTGGTGGAGGGGCGGAAGCCGAGCGCCCTGTATACCCGCTATGGCCTGAACCCCACCATCCGGGCCCTGGAGGAGAAGCTCGCGGCCGTCGAGGGGGCCGAGGCTGCCCTGGCCTTCTGCTCCGGGATGGCCGCCGAGTCGGCCCTGTTTCTCACCCACGGCAGGAAGGGCATCGTCTGCCTGGGCGACGCCTACGGCGGCACGCTCGAATTGCTGTCGGGCCAGTTGCCGGGGCTGGGCATCCCGACCTGGCTCCTGCTTGGCAAGGAGATTGGCCGACTGCCCGAATTGTTGAAACAAAGCGCGGGTCTCGTGTTCTTCGAGACCCCCACCAACCCGGCCTTGGAGCTGTTCGACATCGCCGCGATCAGCGAACTGGCCCATGCGCATGGCGCGATGGTCGCCGTCGACAACACCTTCGCCTCGCCGGTGAATCAGAACCCGCTGGCGCTCGGCGCGGACTTCGTCGTACATTCGGCCACCAAGTACCTGGGCGGGCACTCCGACCTGACGGCGGGGGCGTTGATGGGCAGCAAGGACCTGATCCAGCCGGTATGGAACTGGCGCAAGAATCTGGGCCAGACCATCGCGCCCGAGACGGCGGCGCTGCTGGCCCGCAGCCTGCGCACCCTGGTTGCGCGGGTGGAACGGCAGAACCTCGGCGCGATGAAAATCGCCATGGCCATGCAGACGCATCCGAAGGTTGACCGCGTGCTCTATCCCGGCCTGCCGAACTTTCCGGGACATGATGTGGCGCGGCGGCAGATGCAGGGCTTTGGCGGCATGCTCACCATCGAGGTCAAGGGAGGCGGCGAAGCCGCCTCCCGAGTCGCCGATGCCCTCAGGTTGTTCGCGCTGGCGCCCTCGCTTGGCGGCGTGGAAAGCTTGGGCACCCAGCCCTGCACCACGACCCATCACGGCCTGACGCCGGATGAGCGTGCCCGGCGCGGCATTTCCGACGCCATGCTGCGCCTGTCCATAGGATTGGAGGAGACAGATGACCTGATCGCCGACCTGGATCGGGCACTGGCCCGGGCTTGACCATGGGTGATGCGGAACTTGTCATGGCCGACCCCATCTATCTCGACTACAACGCTACTACGCCTTTGGATCCGCAGGCGCTGAAGGCGATGCTGCCCTGGCTGAAGGGAAGTTATGGCAATCCCTCCTCAGAGCATGTTTATGGCCGAAAGGCGAAGGAGGCCATTGCGGAGGCACGGGCCGAGGTTGCCGCGTTGATTGGTGCAAAACCCGACGAGATTGTCTTCACAAGCTGCGCAACCGAGGCCAACAATCTTGCCGTCCTGGGGGTGGCGCGAGAGAGGCGCGGTCGGTTTTTCTATTCTGCCGTTGAGCATCCATCCGTAGTGCAACCAATGAAGCATCTGGCTGCGTCAGGACGGTCAGTGTCGGAGATACCGGTGGAATCCAGCGGACGGATCGATCTCGGCCGAATGGAGATCGGTCCCGGCACCGCCTTGGTGTCCGCCATGTTGGCCAACAATGAGGTCGGTACCCTGCAGCCCATTGCCGCCCTTGCCCGGTTGACCAAGGCTGCTGGGGCTCTCCTGCATGTGGATGCCTCACAGGCCATCGGGAAAATTGCCGTCGATGTGAACACCCTGGGTTGCGATCTTCTGACGCTGGCCGGGCACAAGTTCTATGCACCGAAGGGCATTGGCGCGCTTTATGTCCGAACTGGCACGCCGGTTTCGGCCATCCAGTTTGGCGGTGGTCAGGAACGGGGGCTGCGCCCCGGTACGGAGAACGTGCCGCACATCGTCGCCTTGGGAGAAGCGGCCCATGTGGTGGCACGCCTGGGCTTGAGTACGGAAAACGCCCGGCTGACGTCTTTGCGCGATATGCCTATGAACCATTTTCAGCCTCCGTGGTCTGATACCATATAAATCAGCTTGTTGGAGGGATCTGGATGAAAGCCGAAGCGATGAATCTGTTGCAGTGGCAGAAACGGTTTGGCACCGAGGAAGCCTGTGCCGAGGCATTGAAACAGCAACGGTGGGCCAACGGCTTCCAGTGCCCGCAGTGTGGGCATGACCATGGCCACTGGATCGCAAGCCGCAAGGTCTATCAATGTGGACGTTGCCACCGTCAGACCTCGGTGACGGCCGGAACGCTCTTCCATTCCAGTAACGTGGCGTTGGTCCAGTGGTTTCTGGCCATCTATCTGATGGTCTGCGACAAGGGCGGGCTATCAGCCCTGCGCCTATCCAAGCAGATCGGGGTCTCCTGGATTACGGCTCACCGCATGCTGCGCAAGATGCGCCACGCCATGGCCGATCGGGACAGCATCTATCGCCTGGGCGGGCTGGTAGAGGTGGACGACGCCTTCGTCGGAGGGAAAAGGTCCGGAGGCAAGTGTGGCCGGGGCGCGGAAGGGAAAACACCGGTTTTGGTTGCCGTCGAAAGTCGGGGCAAAAAGGCGGGATTCATCGCCATGGAGGCAACGCCCTCGGTGTCCGCAGAAAATATTCGCCGGTTTGCCAAGCGTCGCCTGCTGCCGCAGCAACCTACCCGCACGGATGGTCTTGTGGCACTGAAGGTTCTGGGAGAAACGCAGCAACATGAGGGCCGCGTGACCCCTGCCGAGAAGGTAGACGAGTGGTTGCCCTGGGTGCACATCGCCATCGGTAATCTCAAGGCCTACTTGCTGGGTACCTTCCACGGGGTCAGCGGAAAATATCTGCAGGAGTACCTGGACGAGTTCGTTTATCGCTTCAACCGGCGCTTTTGGGAGCCAGAGCTTCCCATGCGCTTGCTCAACGCCTGTATGGACCACCGACCCGTCCGCGTGGTGGCTGAGAATGGTTCATAGGCATGTTGCGCGATGACCTCCACAGCCGTCTCGCTGGAGCCATACCGGGTCTTATGCTTAACGGCCATGAGACTGAGCGCCTGCCCAATACGCTCAACATTTCTTTCCCCAAGGTGGCAGGCTGGCAAATCCTGGAACGAGCGCCAAGCGTGGTGGCCTCTACGGGTTCCGCTTGCCACGCCGGACACCACGCGGTATCCGGTGTGCTTGCCGCCATGGGCTGCAATGCCGAACGTGCGGCGGGGGCCGTGCGGCTGTCGGTCGGCCGCTTCACCACGGATATCGATGTTGCGATGGCGGCCGAAGCCCTCATCGTAGCCTGGAAGTCGACGATGGGATAATGTCTGAAGATTGCGACGCAGAGTATGACACACCGGGCTACGGAACGTTGGCCGCAATGCCTTCAAGAAAAAAGCGAACCAGATACGCCCAAAGCCCCTGGGCAAAGGCGAACAGGCCCGAAATGTACTGGAAGCTTTCGCCGTTGACCCTCGCCGCAATCGGTCCTTACCTATTGGTCTTCCATGACCTCATTCACCAGTTCCTGCAGTCTGGGGCGCAGGTCCTGCAGCGCCTGCCGACCTGCAGGGGTTATTCGGATAGGCAGATAGTTATGCTGTAACGATAGATACTAATCGGCCCTTTTCAGACACCCAACAATACCCCTGTCAGAAAGTAGCCCAATATCGATATGGACTGAAACAAAGTCCAGAACTACAGTTCCAATAACTAGTGCCTGACAGGAAAAGAGAATTTTTGAAATTCTGTCGCTAGCAAATCGAACGGGATGGCCATTTGATGGAATTATAATGCCAGTTTTTTGCAATGGCGGAAGATCGTGACGCTTTTTTTGACGAATACCGTAGATTTTTGACAGCCGTTCCCCTTGGAAGTTCTGCAATGTTTCAAAAAATATGTGGGTTAAGCCGATTTTCGGTATATACATCGCTGCTCAGCCTCCTGGGTCATCAAAACAGCTCCCAAGCGA
>JBBIUH010000101.1:0-6379 GCA_037440305.1 Acidithiobacillus sp. | reverse complement strand
TCTGGCCATTGCTCCCAATCGTTTTAACGTCCTGCATGATAGTCTCCATGCGTGCACCACTGCACGCATGCACTATAGCACAAAAAGGATGCACCCCAACTAACGTTTTGACCATCCACGCTCCAGATAATGGCTATCGCTGGTAAAAAAGGTGCGCATATTCATTCCTGAAATCTTCAACGGTACAGGGCGTCCATATCCACGCCCATATCCGCCCCCAAGGCCACATCACGCAGAATTTCCGCCCACCAAGGCAAAGGCTCCGTGCTTTGCCGGAGGATGGCGCCTTTCTCTATTTCCAAGAGTAGGAGCGGCTGGTAGTCGGCCTGCAGGTTTAGGTCCACCGTTGCGCGGTTATCGTACACGCGCAGGCGCCGCGCAAGATGCGCGACCAGCGCGGCGTGGGTAAAACCGCTGAACAGATTGCGTTCAATCTGGGCCTCTGGAATATCTACCCGATCACCGCGCAGGGCACGGGATTGCACCCGCTGGACCAGCGTATCCAGATCATGAACACCCACATAATCCAGATCCACTACAGCCCCTGCCCGAATGCTTTCGAGTGCCTGATCGAATCGGCCCGCAAGGGAGAACGTAGTTTCCACCAGCAGATTTTGACGGGCATCCAAGCCCCGCCGCCAGTCCGCATTGGAGAGCAGATAGGCCACCTGCAATTCTGGCAGGGGTTCATTGGCGGCGGGGATCAGGCCCATGACCCGATCTGCGTCATCTTCGTCTGGCAGCCATTGCCGGATGGCCTCACGGGCAATCGTGATCTTTCGGAAGCGACGGCAGATAACGATCCACATCGACCCATGCGCTTTCCGCAATGCCCAACTGGCGGCGCAGAGGTGCCGAGAGGAGCGTTTTTCCGGAACCGATACTGCCTGCGAGATAATGCAAAACCGGCGCACTCCCGTCGGCACGATGACAGTAACTCCGCGCTTCAGCCATTTCATCCGCATAGTGGGCCAGTCGGATAGCCACGAAACGCCGGTAGGTGGACGCGTCCCGTTTGGGATCGGCGGGCAGCCTGCGTGCGGCGATGGGTCCTTCAGGTGGCAATCCCCTTTGTTTGAATTTGGCTTCCCGCAACTGTTGAAAAGCGCCGGGCGTCAGTCCGCCGTTGGCGTGCTCCGGGCAGGCCACATGCCAGTAGGCGCCACTGACCAATAAGGTACCCGGCAAACCGCAGTTCTCACAGATCCGACGTGAGCGGCCGCAATAATCCTCCACGATCTGAAACAGGCCGTCTTTCTGCGCGTCCGTCAGTTTCGAGTCGTAGCCATAGTAATAGCGTAGCGTTCCGAATTTCTGTTTGACCTGGGTGGCGTGGATACCTATGCCGTTCTCCTGGCAGTAGGTCTCTACGGCCTGAGACAAGGCGCGAAGTAGTGGATACCAGCCGTCTTCGCACCAGAAATGACTTTCCCGGGAGTCGCTGTAGAGTGCTGGATAATCCCGCTGCAAGGCGTGTTCCAAGGCGATGTCCATGTGTTTTTCTCCTGTATCTAAATTTAGAGCGCGGGCGCATTTCCCAGCGTTACGCTCACCATGTCGGTTGCTGTGGCCATCCACCCCTGCTGTTCCTGATGGCAAAACAGGGTCAAGCCCTGATCGCGGTATCGCTCAGCCTGATCCAGATGGGCAGCACCCGTATCCAGAAACACATGCCCAGCGACCTGCAACAGGCGGCCTTCCCTCGGCGGCGTGATGGTGTGCCCCACATAGGTACGGGACAACGCGGCCGGAATAATGGGTATCTCGTGGGACAGGGCATAACGCAAGCTCCGCCCCCACAGCAGATGATCTTCCCAAGTTCCCGTTGCGTTATAGCCGATGACATGATGCGGCTCCAGCCAGCGGGGATGCGTGTCCTCTGCGAGAGTGGCGTCATTCCAGTACACCGCCACGCCATCCTTGCGCTCTGCCGCCAGTTCCGCGTGCAGCACCTGAAACCGCCCTGCGGGAGCCGTATTCCCAGCGTCGACGATGCGCACCAAAGGCACCTGAGACAGCGCTGACCGCCACCGTTCACACGATTCTTCATCCATCCGATAAGGACGGAACCAGTCCCAGCCGCCATTGCGGGCAAAGAAATCGGCGTAGGCCGCGGTCCGTTGGGCTTCCTCCCGTCGCATCTCCCGCAAATGACCCAGATTCAACGTGGCCAGCAGCATGGCGTCGTGGTTGCCCAGCACCGGATAAAACCAGGGCGCATCCAGCAGATCCAGCGCCCCGACACTGTTCGGGCCACGGTCCACCAAGTCGCCGACACTGAACAGGCGATCCATATCATGGTCGAAGGCCACATGATCCATGAGCCTGCGCAGGACATCAGGGTGACCGTGCAGGTCACCGACGATGAAATCCCGGCCCTGAAGATTGGCCGGATGGGCTATGACACGCGGGTTCATGAAATTATTTCCTCCAGTTCAATCACCTGATCCAACTGCACGCCGGTACCTTCCCTCGGGTATCCGAAGGCGTTGGACAATATGCGCACCGCACCGATACGATAATCCACCGCATGATGGGTATGGCCGTGTATCCACAGCCGCACCCCCTGATCACCGGTGCGCGCCACGGTTTCCTCCAATCGGCTGGCGTAGGCGCCGGACAGATCATCCTGCCGGAAGGATTTGTAGATGGACTCCCATGCCGGTGCATGGTGGGTGATCACGACCTTGTGCCCGGCCCAGGGCTGGGCAATAGATTCCTCCAGCCAGACTTTGCTGGCCAGATGCACCTCCAGGGTATCCCGCGGCAAAAAGCGCCGGGCACCGCCATGACACCGTATCCGCTTATGGTCCTGCATGGTCTCCTGCGCCGCCCGCATGGCATAGGGGTCGCCGCCATCAAAATCCGACCACAGGGTGGTTCCGAAAAAGCGGATATTGCCGATGTCCACGCCTTGTCTTTCCAGCAGAGTACACCGCGCCATCAGGTCCTCCGGCAAATGTCTGGCCAGGCCCTCCCGCCACTTTTCCGGTGCCCGTTCGACGGATAAACCCCAATAGTCATGGTTACCCAGTACCGCCACAATATATGGAAAAGGATCGGCCACCATTTTCAGCCAGTCGGCCAGCTTTTTGGGCGTGCCGAAGTCTCCCGCAAGAACAAGGATACTGTCCCGGTCCGTCGGCAAAGGCGCCAGGCGGACGGTAGCGGGTGGATTCACATCCACATGAATATCCGACAGGAGGCGCAGAAAGGGCTGCGACTTGCCTGTCAAGGCGAGCGTATCCTCCTCCGACCGTTCCCGTGTCATTGTAACCAGTCTCCATTCCTGCCCGACGGCAGATCCGCCATGGCTTGCATTTCCAGCAGTTGATACACCACGCCGCGCAGATCGCGCATGGACCGGGGGTTACGGGCAAAAGCCCGCTGCAGACGGTCCCTGACCGTGGCATCCAGATTGGGCAAGGCAACCGTGTCCACGCCGTACTCCCGGGCGACATCCCGCCGCACGTTCTCCAGAATGCGATCAAAATCATCCGCCTGGGGGAGCCCCACCCGGATGATCTCCCAACGGGAGCGCAATGGTCCCGGCAAATCCTCCAGACTGTTTGCCGTCGCCAGCCAACCGATGGCGGAATAATCGACTTCACCGAGAAGAAACTCGTCGAGCACCCTGTTGCTACTGGCCGGTTCCAGAAACGTCAGCAAGGTCTCCCAGATCCGTCCGTTCTGGCGTCCCAGACCAATTTTGTCGATCTCGTCCAGGATCACCATAGGGTTGGGGCACTGTCGCTCCAGCATCATTTCCACCAGAAAACCCGGACGGGCGCTGCTCCAGCCGCGCGCAGTGCCTTTCAGGAGCATATTATCGTTGGCTCCGGCCAGCGGCACAAAGAGCGTCGGAGCACCCATGGTTTCTCCCAACCGCCTCAGAAATCGGGTCTTGCCCGTACCGGCAGGACCCAGAAGGAGCAGGGGCCGCAATCGCAGGCTGTCGGCGCCCAGGCGCTGAGCCAAGACCTGCTGCCGTTCCAGCGCGCCAATCGCCGCTTCCATCCAGGGAAACTCCTGCCGCAGCAACTTCGCCCAAGAAAGACTCCGTGGCCATGCCGCCAGCGGCAAGGGGCGCAGAAGGGGGCGAAAACGCTCCAGGCTGCGGCGGTCATCCTCCTTCCCAGGGGGCTGCATGGATTGCAGCACCACCCGCCGGGAACACCTGTCCTCATCCGGGATTTCCGCTTTGCCCAGCACGCGCTCCAGCACGCACTGGAGCGGAAAGAGAGGAAGTGGCACATTGGTTCCATTCTCCCGGATAAACCGGTTGACCTCCCGGGCCAGTGCAGTGTCCTCCAGCCGGGCTACGGCCTGCAGGCCCATTTCCAGAGTCAGCGATCTACACTGCGCGCTGCGATCACGGCCCTCCATCCAAAAATCGGCCTTGTTATCAAATTGCGCACGCCAAAAATAAAAGGCGTCTCTTAGGAATGTCCCGTAGGCTTTCGGCTGCAGGCGTGCGGCCAGCACCAGGGCATAGATCTCCCCCAGCTTCGAGCCCAGTTGCGCCGCCACTGTCGCCCACTGCCAGGCGAATTCCTCCGGCGGGCTCCAGCAGCCCTCTTTCTGCACCGCTTCGGCCAAATCTCCCAACGGGATGCAAGCGACCGCCATCTCCAGGGTAAAACGCCGGGTTTTTTCCAGTATCCGGGTGGGCCAATCCTGGGGCAGGAGTCCGGAATACCCGCTGGCGGCCACGCGTAGAGATGGAATCCCTTGGGTGACCCAGAGGGATACCGATTTGCCATCTTCCTGCATGCTTTCGCAAAGCTCTTCCAGACACTCCAGCAGGCGGGGAAGACGCTCTTCGAGATCGGTGTACCAAACGAACATTTCCAGCTCCTTTCTGCGGACACTTGGTCCACATTGGCACCATATTACCTATATAGTGCAGACTTGTCAAAATACCTGTACTATATGTCCATCACGGGATGTGGACTTGCCGCATGGCGGGCTTCATCCTTACTTCCTATCTGCACACAGGAGTCTCGCCATGCCGCGCCCCGCGCTTTCTTATCCCGTACCTCTTGAGCCCCTATCCGATTTTTATGCGCTATCGCCCTGGAGCCTGGCGGAGATGAGCCGCCGCTTCGGACTGGGCCGCTCCAATCTGATGGGCTTGTTACGGGGTGAACGCACCATTAGCAATGACAAGCTGATGGCGTTATTGCGCTGGTCCGGTCTGGAGGTGGTAGACGGCACATTGCGACTGGCCCCTGGGCTACATGTATGGCGCGTCGCTTCGGTCAAACATCTGGAAGCCTTCGCACGCCTCCCCGCAGGCCTGCAGCCGGAAGATGCGTGGGATCTGGTCACGGAAGCCGATCGTCCCCGGCGCGAGTGGATTCATATATTGAGCCAATCCCGCGACGCGCGGCAGGTCCTGTTATCCGTACGGCCGGATTTTTATCCTCTTTTGCGTGACCGGTGGCCGGGGCTGGGGCGGCATGATCGGCTACGCCACTTTGCCGAAGGAAGAAAATATGACGAGATCGCAGGCCGTCTCGGGGGAGAGCATCTCTACATTCCGCCTGCGGAAGGGAGTCGGCTTTTCACAGACACAGAGGCCAAAAACAGGAGCAGGGCTCCGGAAATAAATGAATGGGCGCGTTGGTTGCGGCAGTCTCTCCATGTGGACACCAGCCCCTGGTTACTGCCCGAAGTAGCGGCAGATGAGACGCAAGGCGGAGGATCAACCTCGCCGGCGACATCGGTTCACCCTGAAGCCTGTCAGCATGCCTGGACGGCCCTGACCCACAGGCTCGATACCGGTGGAACGCATGCCGATATTTGCGACGTCCCGGTTTTTTCTCTAGGCGATATTCACCAATATCCTGCAGGAATGGTACGCCTGGACCGGTCTTTTCTGGGCGAGAAAGCTATGGAGTATGCTAAAGCGCGACGTTTGCGCTTTTACAAAGATGAAAATAATGGATCGCTGTGGCTGGTTCTGATGAATAGACAGGCACAATGCGGATTGCCAGAGCCAATGCCGTCAGATCAAATGGGGGATTTTGTACTAACATTGCGAGAAGAGAGGCTCGTGGTTGGTCCCGTTTTATCCTCTGGGAAAAATATTTTGGGTAGGGTTCTGAGCCGCATCGAAGGCATTGGTTGACAGAACCGTCAACCTGAGAAACATGCCTTTCGAAAACTTTTTGACGACGTCCTTTTGCTAGGTGCAATCGTATCGATTTTATTATCGCGTTTTTTGCGCACATAAAACAGTGACGATGGATTTTCCCGACGAACTAAATTTAGTATGGGTGCCATACTGGTGCCAAAGTGGCGATAATGTGGCGATAATGTGGCGTCAGATGGTCGAAAAAAATAATTGTCGCCCAGCAGAGGGATGTCAGGGGGT
>JBBIUH010000100.1:0-6398 GCA_037440305.1 Acidithiobacillus sp. | reverse complement strand
TCAGTGATGGCCATACGCTCCCTCCTTCCCTTACACTAGGAATGTGATGGATCCATTGACGCCGCCTTGTGGCACCCTCCTGCATCGACTAAAATCCAGACACAGAATTGAGACATACATAAATAAATCATCTCAGAGAGTGAAGGATTCCTTAACCGGCATGGCTACGATACGTAAACGGAAGGATCGCTGGCAAGCGATGGTGCACTGAAAAGAATGATGGACGCATGAAACTCCCTCCTGCAAGCCCGAATCCATGAGGTAATGCCGCATGGACCAGCCCATATCCAGGGCCACCTGCAGCAAGCCCTCGGCAAGACAGGTTCCGAGCAGTGCGGTGCGGGGTTGTTGTGGCGGACATCGGCGCAGTTCATCAGGCAGCAAGGGGGACTGTTCCGGGCGCAAAATCGTTTTCAGGAGATCGCGATGCTTTTGATGCTGAGCATAACGACGGGCCTCCGGTGAGCGCTTAAAGTCCCGCAGCACCCGAGGTCGCGTCCATCCGTGCTGCAACAAGCGCAGGTAATGCGCTTTGCCGTGATCATCGGCAACACGACCGAGGTGACGCTGATAGAGCGCTTCTACAAAATCACCATCCGAGAGTGCAACCAGGGCAGGCTCCAGTCGGATCGCAAAAGGCCAGCAGTGTTTCAGACGCATTTGAAAAATACCTAATTATTTGGTTTTATGCTTATCTATCATGAGTGCACCCCATGGGTTCAATAGAGGAACGCCGGTTGGCTCAAAGTCGGCCATGTTCCGAGTAACGACCGTCATGCCATACACCAACGCGGTTGCGGCGATCAGCGCATCCCTGTCAGAACGAGGATCAGGCACATGCAGACGGGCGCAGCGCAACGCCACACGCGTGTCGATTGAAAAGGTGCGTTCCGAGAATTCAGGGAGGATATAACCATCCAGCCAGGATCGTAGCATGGCCCCTTGGGCCGGATCGCGCCGCTCGATCCGCAAAATGCCGAGCTCAAGCTCCATGATCGTGACAGTGGAAAGATAAAAAGCTGCGGCATCCACGCTGGAAAGCCAGGCAACGACATGAGCATTAGCCTTGCCGTCGCCGGCCTTGCGCAACTCGGAAATAACGTTGGTGTCCAACAGGAACATTACGAAAAATCAGCCGAACGTGTGAGTTCGAGCAATCGGGGAAATTCAACCTCGATATCTGAAAGGCCTGGCATGGATAGGGCTTCAATGATGTTCCGGTATTGGCTCGTGAGCCGTTGATAATCCTCGATACTGATGAGCACATGGGCAGGTTTGCCCCGGTCTGTGATAAACACTGGCCCTGCGGTCGCGGCCTTCTTGGCGCGTCCAGTGTCTTGATTGAACTCGCGGCTGGTTAAGGTCGTGATGGTCATCACAGTGCTCCCGCTTTCCAATGGCAATCTGTTTGTATAAACGTTAATACAATACGTCGCTTTCGTCAAGTTTCACGGTACCAACCCCAAAGCCCCAAAGTACCCGGTCACATCTGCTCATAGGTGCAGACGGCTTCGTCGACCGAATCGAAAAAGCGCAGCTTGCCATGCTGCAAAAAGGCCGCGTGATCACAGTTGTTGCGGATAATATCCAGATGGTGAGAGACCAGCACCATCGCCTTGTTCTCCCGGCTTCGCAATTCCTCTTCACATTTGCGATTAAAGCGGATATCGCCCACGGAGATGACCTCGTCCACCAAAAAGCAATCGAAATCGATGGCCATACTCAGGGCGAAGCTCAGGCGGGAATTCATGCCCGAGGAATAGGTCTTGACGGGCTCGTCCAGATAGGCCCCAAGTTCCGCGAAGGCCTCCACCCTCGCCACGGTCTCATCCACATCCACACCGTATACCCTGGCGATGAGCCGGGCATTATCCCGCCCCGTCAGACTGCTGTGGAATGCCCCACCAAAGGCGATAGGCCAGGAAACATTCATTCCCCGGTGCACGGTGCCTGAATCGGGCGTGAGAGATCCACTGATAATCTGAATTATGGTGGACTTGCCTGCACCATTAGGACCCATGATGCCCCAGCGCTCTCCGGGACGAACCCGCAAGGAGATGCTATCCAGCACCACCTGCTTGCCCCGGCCATGGCGGATGGGGAAGGTTTTATGGATATTTTCCAGAAGCAAGTCGTTCATGGGGTGTTGCCTTTCCAGTCATCCGGGAAAGGATACCACAGTACCGTCGCCTGGGTCTCCTCGTGATCGGAACTCATCGCGATGATAGGACGCTTGGTGCCCCATGTATGTGGCCGCCATCACCGGCCACAAGGCATTGCAGATGCTGAATCGCTATACTCGTCCGATACCATGCCAGCGTGCCGGGCAAGATCCTGGCCGCGTGGCGACACGCTTCCATCGAGGTGCTGCTATCGGACTATATCCTCGATGAACTGCGCCGGGTACTGCCCCGTCTGGCGCACCGCCATGGGTTGACGGTGGCCGAGATGAGCGATCTGGTAGATATTCTGGCCATCCAATTCGTGTCCCGCCCGGTGGCCAGATGGCGGAGCAGGTACATAGGGTTCTTGACCTCGCTTTTAGCTACAATTCTAGCCACAGTGTCTAGCCACAACCCATTGAAAGCTATCTTCCTTTATGGAAAATCAAACAATTGATATAACATGGCGGAGAGGGTTGGACACCCCATTTAGATAGAATATACGTTATTTATCAATACATTACAAATAGATAGCTTGCGCTTTTTGTACCACACTCTTGTACCCAACATCCGTACTAGCGCCCAGCATAGCGTCTCTTCGGAAACGATCCAAGCTCAGACCCTCCCCACGACCCCCGGGAGCCCGCGGTGTTCGTCAAGGCAGATACCGTGTCTGCCATTTTTAGGCCGCCTTTTATCCTGCCGTTGCGGGCTCAGTTCTACCGGACCCAGGCAGTATGATGGCCACGGGCTACTTCTGGCCCGTAGCCTCCATTTGTTCTGCTGCTATGAACGACAAGAATGCAGCGGAGGTGGTCCTTCAATTGCGGAGGTGGTCCTTCAATTTCGGGCCGGGAGGGTATAAGATCAAGACGTAACGCTGGCTTTAGCCGGGGAGATCCAGAAATGTTATGCGGCAATTTCACGTGTTATGCTGCAGTCTCAGTGCAGTCGAATTTACGTTGGGCATCTCCCCATCACTCGGCACCAAATTCGCGGTACAATTCCTACCATCTTTACGGAGGCATTAGCCATGGGAAATCAACTCGAATTGCTCGAAGCCGAAGCTCTGAAATTAACTGCTGGTGAACGCGCAGCTTTCGCCCAGCTATTGCTCGCCAGTCTCGATGAAGATACCGAGATTGAGGAAGCGTGGGCCGCCGAAACCGAGCGCAGAATTGCCGACATTGAAAGCGGGGCGGTACAAGTCATTCCAATTGCTGACGCTCTGGCTCAGGTTCGCGCAGCACTGAAGTGAAGCTCGTCGTTACCCCACCGGCGCTCGCCGAGCTGCACGACGCGGCAGCGTTTTATACGCTGAAGGCGAATGTCGAGCTTGGTTTCGCGTTTGTGGCTGAGTTTGAACGAGCGGCAAATTTCGTTCTGGACAACCCTTTGCTCGGTGCTGTGTTTCATAGCACTCGTCGGAGATATATCCTTCGTCGATTTCCATATAGCATCATTTATCAGGTCACTGCAGAGGAGCTTCGAATTCTCGCCGTGGCACATCACAGTCGGCGTCCTGGCTACTGGACACAACGGAAATAGGAAATAGTACGCCGTGTCATTTCGATCAGCGATGCCCAACCCATCCATCAACACGGACTGACTTACAGCGGGCTTCGCCCGCTTCCAGCCAGCCGGTTATGTCAAACGTTGAGCATCTTAATAGTGGAAACGCAATTGCGCTATTTGGAGTTCGTCGCCTTCAACCCGATACACCATGCGGTGCTCGTCCGTGATCCGACGTGACCAATATCCTGCGAGGGCATGTTTCAGTGGTTCGGGCTTGCCTACGCCACTGAACGGTTCTCGCTGGGTTTCGCGGATCAACTTGTTAATCCGCTCAACCATTTTTCTGTCCTGCTTCTGCCAATACAGGTAGTCTTCCCATGCCTCGTCAGCGAAAACCAGCTTCACTTGGCCAGCTTCTGCTCAACGCCCTTACCGGCGTTCAGTTGCGCTGCCGCCGCAAGCAGGCGCTTTGCGTTGGCGGGTGTGCGCAGAAGATAGGCGGTCTCTTCCAGCGCCTTGTAGTCCTCGAGCGAGAGCATCACGACCGACTGTTCTCCATTGCGGGTGATAATCAACGCTTCGTGGTCGTCGCAAACACGGTCCATCGTGCGCGCCAAGTTCGCCCGAACTGCCGTGTAGGTAATCGCATCCATTTGGGGCCTCCTTATATGTACGTATTAATGTACGTCATTGCTGGCCGCTTGTCTACTGCCGGCTGCCAGGCGCCCAACCCTGCGGTCAACCGGATGCCCGGCAAGCTGCGCTTGCCGGTTCTCTCCGCCCTTCGGGCTCCGGTCGCCGGTTACCTTGAACGTTAGCCCTTCAGGCACGATGAAGCGATTTATCGAAGGAGAGCATCGCCAGCAGGCGACCTTGTTTCCGGAAAGCCTTGTGGAATTGACGGGCATGACAGGTCTCCGATGAATGGTCCTGCCTGTATTCGGACTCCGGGGGGCCTGATCGCGGTTTTGGAATGGATGGCGATGGGGTGACTGGAAAAGAAAAAGGGCGGGGGCGCTGATCGTTTGACGTTTAACGCAATGCGTTATATGCTCTGCCCATGATCAAGTCATTCCGGTGCAAGGATACGCAAAGCCTGTTTGAAGGCGGGGCGCCGCGCCGATTTCAGGGGGTCAGGCCCCAAGCCGAGCGGAAGCTGTTGATGGTGGATTCGGCGAAGGATCTGAAGGACTTGAAAAGTCCGCCGGGTAACGGCCTGAAAAAGCTCTCCGGAGACCGCAAAGACCTGTGGAGCATTCGTATCAACGACCAGTGGCGGATATGCTTCGATTGGCGAGACGGCGATGCGTATGACGTTGAACTCGTGGATTACCATTGAAAAAGGAGGCACTGCCATGACCAGAAACAGGATGCGTCCGATTCATCCGGGCGAAGTGTTGCGCGAGGAGTTTTTGGCCCCGCTGGGTATGACGCCCCATGCGTTGGCGGTCGCGTTGCGCGTGCCGTCACCGCGTATCCATGAAATAACGCGGGAACGGCGGGCGATTACGCCGGATACTGCCTTGCGGTTGGCCCGCTATTTCGGGACGACCCCGGAATTCTGGATGGAATTGCAGAGTGTATACGACCTGCGCAGGACGGAGGCCGCCACCGGCGAATCCATCTCCCGCGAGGTGACTCCGCGGCAGGCGGCTTAAGCCCTGCCGCGCTCCATCCCTATCGCTCCTGAATAGCTACCGAATGAGCGAGGCGGTCCTCTTCTTGGCCTTTGATTTGGAAGCAAAACCCTCTCCACTAAACCCGGGCGATTTATTTCCTTTGGAGCATTCTCCCGCCTCAACCTGTCTTCTCTGGAAACAGTCCGGGCATCCAGCGTGAAGCGAGTGTTGCGGGGAAGGTGAGGTGCAGCGGTGCGCGCGTGCTCTCGGATGTGACCACGCCATGGTCGATAAGGGCGGAGACGACACGGCGGGCCTGGCGCTCCCCGGTGCCGACGATGGTGGCGGCATCGCCGCGCGGCAGCTCGCCACGATAGAGCAACGCTTCGAGGATGTTGTTGGCCTTGGGCGGCAGCTTGTTCAGGCGCATTTCCTCCTCGGCCCATGTGAGGATGCGTGTGCGAAGCTGGTCGGGCTGCATCAGCCCTTCCATGAATTTTACCTGATCGAGACAGATGGTCAGGAAGAATTCCGTGAAGGCGGCAAGGTTCTCTTCGCTTAAGTTTCCCCGCCCGTCGAGGTCGTTGCGGCGTATCTCATCGCAGGCCGCAAGGTGGCGCTTGTATTCGTTGACGTTGCGCGCGAGACCGCGCGCGATTGACCAAACCGCGCCGGTATCGAGCGCATCCAGCAGCGTGGCGTGCGAAACAAGACGCGCGACGCGACCGTTGCCGTCCACGAACGGGTGAATCCATGCAAGGCGATGGTGCGCCGCCGCCGTTGCGATAATGGTCTCCGTCTTGCCGAGTCTGGCATAGACCTCCTCGTAGCGCTTGAGGAAGCGCGGCACGGCGGGCGCACTGATCGGGATATGTCGGCCGACCTGCACGTCGTGCTGGCGCAGCTTACCGGGAATGACCCTGATTTTTTCCTTGGTGTGGGGGTCTTCAACCCATAGAAGATCGTCGGGCAGCAATTCGCATAAGCGTTGGTGGATTTCGGTGATCGCTTCCGTTGTCGTGGCCGGAGCCTTGAGCCCGCCGGTGTCGATCCACTGCTGAACGGCGATATGGGCCTTGGCCTCAAGCTGGAGGTCGCGCTT
>JBBIUH010000099.1:0-6409 GCA_037440305.1 Acidithiobacillus sp. | reverse complement strand
ACACCAGCGGTCCGCCGCCCAAGTGTCCGCTTAACTGGGTCATTCTCGACAGCGATTGGGAAGGGGAATTCTGCCGCGTGGTGGAAGCCCACCCCCGCGTAAGCGCCTATGTGAAAAACCACAACCTCGGCTTTGACGTGCCTTACCGCTACGGCTCTGAATCCCGCATCTACCGTCCCGACTTCATCGTCCGCGTGGACGACGGCCATGGCGATGATGACCTGCTGAATCTCATTGTCGAGATCAAGGGTTATCATGGCGAAGACGCCAAGGACAAAAAAGCCACCATGGACACCTACTGGGTGCCCGGTGTCAACAACCTCGGCAGCCACGGCCGCTGGGCCTTCGCCGAATTCACGGATGTGTGGCTGATACAGGAAGATTTTGTCCGTCAGATTGCGTTATTCTTTGATCGAACGATTGCCAGCGTGGTGGATTCCCACCTATCAGGAGCGATGCCATGACCGCCTTACCCAAGTTGAGTGAACTCACTGTCAGTGAAAAACTTCAGATGATGGAGTCTTTATGGGATAGTCTCTGTCAGCAACCGACAAACATTCCCTCTCCCGTCTGGCACGGAGAAATACTGGTCCAACGGGAAAATGCCCTACGCCAGGGATCTGACCACTTTTCGGCTTGGGATACGGCCAAGGCGAACCTGCGCAAAAGCACCCGATGATCATCGAGATATCCAACGCTGCGCAGCAGGACCTTCTGGACGGTTACCATTTTTATGAAGCCCAAACAGAGGGGCTCGGCACCTATTTTCTCGATAGTCTGATGTCCGATATCGACTCTCTGGTCATCTATGCGGGTATTCATGTGCTTCATTTCGGTAATTTCCATCGCTTACTGGGTAAGCGCTTTCCCTTCGCTGTTTATTACCGTGTAGAAGATAGCATCATCCGTATCTACGCGGTCCTTGATTGCCGCCAGAACCCGGTGTGGTTGCGCAATCAACTCGTTAATGCCGAAGCAGATATTGTTTCGCGCTTCAGCGCCCCCGAAGAGTAAAAAATAGCCAAAAGCCCCAAACCGTTCCTTACTATTGAAACCCTCACTCACGACGAGGCGACACGCAAGAACATCCCCACGACCGAACATCAGGTGGTGATGCGGCAGGACGAGCAAAAGCCGGTGCGGGGGTGGAGTACCCCCGGCAGGCCACTGGGCTGGAGGACGAAAAGCGCAGCCGCAACCCCGATCTCGACCCCCAGCTCATCTGGCGCGGCAAGGATCGGCAGGACTGGTCCAGCCTCGTGGTGCAGGCGCCGCCCCTCTACATTCAGGAAAAGGCCCACCCTATTCAGGAAAAGGCCCACCCTAAAGTCCTTATCGACGACCTCCGGCGCTTTCAGGCGCGGAACCCGGCACGGGGCGCGGCGGGGCAGGAGGATGGCCAGCAAATCGACCTCTTCGCCGACTTCAACGGTCTGCCCGACGCCAACGCCAAGACCGAGTTCTACCAGCACGATGCCCACTGGGCCAACCGCATGATCCTCGGCGACAGCCTGCAGGTCATGGCTAGCCTGGCCGAGCGCGAAGGCCTGCGCGGTCAGGTGCAGTGCATTTATTTCGATCCGCCCTACGGCATCAAATTCAACAGCAATTTCCAGTGGTCCACTACCAGTCGCGACGTCAAGGACGGCAACACCGAGCACATTACCCGCGAGCCGGAACAGGTCAAGGCCTTCCGCGACACCTGGAAGGACGGGATTCACTCCTACCTGACTTACCTACGCGATCGGCTCACCGTGGCGCGGGATTTGTTGACCGAGTCCGGGTCTATTTTGTGCAGATTTGGGCTGAGAATGTCCACCGGGTAAGAGCGGTGATGGATGAGGTTTTTGGGGAGGAGAATCAAATTTCCCAAATTACATTCCGCACCACAACTGGTCGTGTGGGCAACTTTTTATCGTCAGCATCTAACTATATTTTTATTTTGTGGTTCGCAAAAAATCGAGAGAAGTGCAAATTCTGAACCTCTTATCAGAGCAAGCTGACAGGGACTTCCACAGGCTAGCATTTAGCGTGCGCTTGTATGCTACCGTATGGTTCCGTGTGGGACAAACGATTAGTAATTGTCCTTGATAATAAAGGATATGCGGCGCGTTCTGGTTCTCCATGGTTCTCTATATGTCATAAGAGCTGTTTTCTGTTAATCACTAGGTTGGCAGTTCGAGCCTGTCCCGGGGAGCCAAGTAAATCAGGAGCTTAGCAGAATATGCTAGGTGCCTTTTTGCTTTTTCGCTGCAAATATGCTGCATTTTGTTCTTTGAGCAGGGCAAATGGAGGCAGCGCGATGTCAAGTATCAACCCCAGAAATGACCGCGACCGTACTCACCTGCACTATGCGGGTATGTTGCAGAAGTGGCGGGGTCGGCAGCGGGTGCTGACCGATATTCAACAGTCGGCGGAGGCGCCGCTTTGCCGATTATCATCGCTCTGGGCGCGAGTGTATCCACCTCTGCTGCCGATGCACCGCTCATCATTTGTGCCTGCATGACCCCGGCAATACCCGTCATGCGACACATCGTCTTAGTGATCACCCTTGGCGTAGAGGCCCACGAGGGCTGTCTCGGCCAATAGATGCCCGCGCATGGCCATTTGAATCTGCGCCTTATCGGGATGTCGCAAGTCCGGAAGCACCGTGTCCAGAGCATAGAGCCGGAAAAAATACCGGTGCCTGCCGATGGGCGGACAGGGACCGCCGTAGCCCGTGCGCTGCCAGTCATTGATGCCTTCCCGGGTACCCGGTGGAAGTTGCTGCGGCCCTGCCGGAAGTTTCGATAACGCGGGCGGAATGTCGTACAAGACCCAATGCACCCAGATGCGCTGGGGAGCGGTGGGATCCGGAGCGTCAGGGTCTTCGACAATGAGAGCTAGGCTTCGCGTTCCGGCCGGAAGATGCTCCCAGCGCAGGGGAGGCGAAAGATCGGCCCCCTCGCAGGTATATTGGCGTGGAATGATGCCGTTGTTGGCGAAGGCGTTGGAGTAGAGTTGCATGGCTAGTCCTTGAGAAGATGGTCCAGCAAAAGAAGTAGTTGCCAAAACAAGGCTGACCAGGGCGCTGGTCGATAACCCTGCTGCCAGCCTGAACCGGCGAACCCAAATCAACCGGCCATTGGATGTCGCATTTATGGTCATGACTTTTTCCCTATATACACATCCACCAGTTCGCCTGGGAACAGGTTCATGTGTACCGGAATCTTAAATTTGAAGAGGATTGGCAGCACCCTTACGTCCACTTTTTCCGTCCTTTGGTTGGACAGTTCGATCTTCGGCACCACATAGGGCTGTATCCGCACAAACTGCAACGGTACGCTGACATTGCTGAGGCCACGAATGAGCATTTTCGCGGTAATATCTGCGGGCGTCGGCAGCCTTGGAACCAATATCTCATCCAAATAAGCGCGGACCTGCATGTAGGCGGTCTTCTTGCCCATCACCACGACCGGATCCATCCCCTGCGTATAGGTGCCGTAGACGCCTTGGGGGGATGCGTAACTGCCGATGGCGGTGCTGATGCGCAGGATATCGCCGGTGACCGGCGCCCGCACGACATATTCCTGCAACAGGGCGCTATTGGACGCGTAGGTCTTCCGCGCCGCATGATAGATAGCTCGTTGATTTCTGATATCGTAACTCCAGGCGCCCGCCTTGGTCAGCGCATACTGCGCCTGCGCCACTTTGAGATTGTTCCCGGCGATCAGGACAGAGTTTTGCACATTCTCCAGGGCAAGTTTGCTCACCGTCTGGGGATTGATGGCCATTTCCTTTTTGGTGATTTCCAGTTGTGCCTGCTGGTATTTCAGGCTGGCTCGCGCATATTCGACTTGTTTTTTGGCAATGGTCAGCGTTTCTTTGCGGGGCTCCGCTTTTAATTCCTGCACAGAGCCAGGGCGGCCTGGGCCTGGGCCTTGTTCTGGGCCACCACTTCCTTTTGCACGGAGTCATCGATGGCGAAGAGCGGCGTCCCCTTCGCCACCGTCTGCCCCTCCTGGACGAAGATGCCGGTCACCCTCCCGGACACCTGAGGGTAGATGTTGATGTTTTCGCCGTTGGCCGCATAACTCTCGATGATGCCGTTGGCAAATATTCCGTTGACGTAAGGGTTGTAGTTGGTGGCCAGAGGGGGTTGCGGCGGCGTTTGCCGGCTATATATGTAGGCGCTGACCAGGCCGATGAGAATCCCGACGATGGCCAGGCCGAAAAGTATCTTATTTCTCATGGTCCACTCCGGTTCCGGGGACGATCCTGCCATCTTCCATGTGAATGATCCGCGTCGCATATTCGTAAATTCTGCTGTCGTGGGTCACGATGATAATCGCACGCTGCGCATTCAAAATATGCTTCTTGACGAAGGCGACGATTTTCCTGCCAGTGTCTCCATCCAGGGAGGCGGTAGGCTCATCGAAAATCAGCAGGTCCGGTTGGGCAACGATGGCGCGGGCGATGGCGACCCGTTGTTGCTCGCCGCCGCTCAGTTTGTAGGGCGGCAGGCTTTCTTTTTCCGCCAGACCGACGACCTGCAACGTTTTGCGCGCCTTCGCCAGACTCTTGTCCCAGGGCTCACGCCGGAGAATCAGCGGAATGGCCACGTTTTCCAGGGTGGCCAAGCGAGGAAAGAGATGGTAGTCCTGAAAAACGAAACCGATGGTCTGCAGACGAAAGCCGGCCAGGGCGTCACTGCCCAGCTTCCAGATGTCCACGTCTTTGACCACCACGTCGCCGTCATCGGGGCGTAAGATGCCGGAGATGATGCTCAACAGCGTGGTCTTGCCGGAGCCGGAGGGGCCGACGATATAAAGCATCTCGCCGAAATCCACTGCGAAGCTGACCTCGCGCAGCGCGTAGGTCTGGTTCGGCGCTTCGCCAAAGGACTTCGAGATCTTTGTCGCGGTCAGGATCACGCTAACCCCGGAACACGTCAAAGGGGTCGATGCGGATGACTTTTCGAATACCGATATAGCTCGAAAAGGCGGATATGATCAGAACCATGATGAGGGCCAAAAACAGGTTTTCGTAAGTCACCATGGCAGCGTAGTTGGCGATCTTCAGTTTGGCAATGGCGATCATGGTGGAGGACAGGAGCACGCCGAAGCCGAAACCCAGAAAGCCCACGACCAGCGACTGAAAGACGATCATCTGGACCAGCTCGCCGCTTTTCGCACCGATGGCCTTGAGGGCGCCGAAGTGCTCCAGATTGTCCAGGACGAACATATAAAAGGTCTCGCCAGCGATGGACAGGCCGACGAGAAAGCTGATCAGGGTCATGATCAAGATGTTGGTGCCCATCCCGGTCTGAAATTCATAGAACCGGTCATTGCGGGTGATGAATTGCTGATCGGTCAAGGCCAGATAGCCCAGTTGCTTTACCTGCTGCTCGATGGCGGCGATATCCTGGGTGCTTTTCGGCTGCACCAGGATGTAGGAAATCAGATAGCGGGTGGAGGGCAGGTCCTGGGTGGCGCGGTTATAGGTGGTATAGAGGGTCGGCAAGCCGAACAGGCCGGGCACCGGGGTGTGGGCCAGGGCCACGACAACCGCGCGATGATCGTTGATCTCAAAGCTGGTGCCTATTTTGGGGCTGCCCAGCTTGGCGTAGTTGGCATCCTTGACCATGATGAAGGCGTTGTTCTGGTAAATATCCGTAATGCTGCCGGAAATGATCGTCGGCCGACCGAAGAGGCTGGCATCATCCAGACCGATGATGGTGGCGGACTGATAGGTGCCGTCATTGAGCTTGACGAGGCCCGCACCGACATAAAAAGGCACCGCAAACTTTACGCCGGGTATGCTGCGCACCGCATCCAGCACATAGTTGGGCATGGGGATGCTGTTTTGCGGGGTTTGGACGGCGGGGTCCATCACCCACATCCTGGCGCCGACATTCACGATGTTGGACGCGGATTGATAAAGGATGCCAGAGAACATGGAGGTCATCTGCATCATCAGAAACACGGAGAAGGTGGTGCCGATGACCAGGGTGGCGAATTTGCCTTTGTCGTTAAGCAGCAGTTTCAATGCGATGCGGAGCAGGCCGTTCATGGCTGTTTGCCCTTTGCTGTGCAGCCCTGGCGGCTGGGGAACGCCTGCCCGGAGCCGTTTTTGTGCGTAATGCTGACGGTCTTATGATTGCAAAACAGCCGGCTGGCAATGACCGCACCCATGTTTCCCCAAGGCTATGTCATCTTTGATTTGTGGTAGACTTCACGGTGTGATGAATCAAGGAGTTGGAGACACACATGAACGCAGAGGAATTTGGCAAACTGAAGGGGACCCTGGCTGGCCTGACGCCGAACCAGCGTCGGCAGATCAAAGATCAGATCCATGCTGTCGAGCAGCAGCAGGCCGTACATTTGATCCTGGAATCCCGCGTTGCCGAACATCCCGTCTGTCCGCATTG
>JBBIUH010000098.1:0-6624 GCA_037440305.1 Acidithiobacillus sp. | reverse complement strand
TGAACCGGATCAGGTGATCATTCATCCCTTGCCCGCAACCTGCGATGCCTGTGGCAGCACTCTGGACGAGGCCCATGTATTGGTCCAATCCTTTCAGGGGGAAACCCCGCAGCCCACCATGGGGTAAACGTACCCCTGGTGAATAGTTACGTCGGATGTTTAGTGGTGGCAACGCGAATGACGCTTTTGGGTCGGAACCGGCCACTCGGCCTGCCAGTGCGAAGCCAATCGGCTGGGTCGATCATCCGTTCTGTGCAAAATGCGGTTGGTCCTGCATCTGTTTCAACCGGGTATTGCAAATAGCCGAGATTTTTTTGTCGTGGCAGCTAGGGTGAATAACGGGCTTTGCAGCAGTAATCGCCGTGTAAACGTACGGTAACGTCACCCATGGCCTGCCCGTACCCAGTCCCTATGGAACTGTTGCCGGAGCAGACGGGTATCCCGTCCTTGCAACAGAATCCCGACTTCCCGATTTCCATTGAGGCTTGAAACAGAAAAATTTTGTGACCCGACAAAGGCATACCGGCTGCCGGCGACCAGTTTGGCGTGCAGGTAGATGGGTCGGGTGGGAAGCAGACGGATCTGCACGCCGTGTTCCTCCAGTAGCCGGACATTGCGCCGATCGGTCGCTGAAATGCTCGCAGGCAGGATGACTCGGGCCAAAGGTCCTTTGGCGGCGATGGCGTCGAGAATCGCGGTGTCGTCGCCGAGCTCCTCGCTTTCGATGTCCACGTTTCCAGGCTGACCGATGACGGCCGCCAGGTCTGGCTCGGATCCTGGAGAGAGCACCAATGCCCGCCGCGGTCCCGGCCCGGCGCGGGTTCCCGTCCAGTCAGCCTGGAACACGGCATGCAGGGCATGGACGACGGCGCCATTCGTGGTGACGTAGAGATATTCGCGATTGCGGTGGAAAGCCGAGTAGTCCATGTTGGCGGAGCCCACTTCGGCTTCGTGGCCATTGCAAACATATTTATTGTGAAAATAGGCGTAGCGTCCGTTCACCGCCTCGAATCGAGCTGGCGCCCAATGTACGACGGCACCCGTTGCCACGGCCTCGCGGTACTCTTTTTGCACTTGCCTGGGTTTCAACCCGAAGGGGCGCTCATCCAGGATCACCCGCACATCCACACCGCGCGCATGGGCCGCCCGCAGCGCATCGAGAATGGGTCGGTAGGCCAGATAATAGACACTGAGATCCACCGTGTGGCGGGCGGACCGGATGACCTGAATGACCGGAGCGGGGCCTGCGTGGGGTTCGATGAAGAGCATTACATGTCCTCGTCAGAGGATCGCCCTGCGCCCCCCTTCTGCCGCCCGATCCGGCCCTGCTTCTCACGGCGGGAGGCGCAATGCACGCAGCGTACCGCCGCGACCGCCTCTACGCGTGCTGGCGGAATCGTCTCTCCGCAATCCAGGCAATAGCGATTGCCGGCATCGTCTTCCTCCGGCTCTTCCTGTTGCAGCTGGTTTTGAATGGCGCGCTCCCGGAGCGCGATGGTGATGGCCGCCTCCATATGCTGGGCGGCCTCATCTACTGGATCGGGACAGGGCACATGCTCAAAATCCTTCATGGCGGTTTCGCCTTCAGTTGTTCGGTACGCAGCTATACCCGGGGGGGCATGCCGGTGGCGGCGGGGGAGGCGCAGGTTGGTTGGGGTAGCAGGTATCCCCGGGCGGGCACTGGGGATTGTTGGCGGGCGGTGCGTAGTACCCCGGTTGCGGCTGCTGGTATGGCTGTTGGCTTCCGCCATGTCCCACGGCATACCCGGCCAGGCCGCCCACGCCGGCGCCGATGGCGGCACCCGCCAGAGGGCTGCCCGTCTGATTGCCGATCACCGCCCCGGTCAACGCGCCCAGGAGGGCGCCGCCGCCCGTGTCGGCGGTTGTTCCGTTGCTGGCGTAGGGGTTGTTGGCGCAACCGGCCAAAAGGAGCGCCACGATGGCGATCAAGGCGAACGTGCGAACTTTCATAAAAACCTCCTGCCCGAGGGCTTGTTGATTGGCAGAGTTTACCCCATGGTGTCGTTGTAAATCTGCAGATGGTGCTGGCGCATGTAATCCCCCCATCCCAAGTAGGAGCGCGTGCAGTTGTTCTTGACGTAGCCGATCTCCTGGCGCGCTGCGGGGATGCCGTCGCACCATTTGTTCTCGAGTTCCGCGCGATGGACATGATGGGCATACCAGCTCGTGCTATGGTCTCCGTAGGGTCCCAGATGATGATGGGCGCCACAACCGGCGAGGGACGCAACGCCGACGGCGAGGAGCATGCGTTTCCAGTTCATGATGCGCGGATGGGGTGGCCGTCCTGGTCCACCGCGATGACGTCATCCTCTCCCATGCCAGGGTGCCAGGGGTCGATGCCTGTCTCATCGATCTCTTGCGCGCTGATCTCCTGCCATCCCTGTTGCTCCGGCGTCAACTCGACCGTGGTTTCCTGCTTCTCCTGGGTCTGCTCTGGTCCTTTCTCGTTCATGGCGATCTCCTCGTTACGATATCTCGATGGGACACGACTATGGTGAAACGCAAAATGGGTGCATCAAGCATAGCCACTCATGACCCAGGCATGGGCCTCCGGGGTGATCCGCTGCTCCACCAGCAATGCGTCGGCATCCTGCGCGAATCTGTGGCCATGAGCCTGTAATTCGTCGGTGATCGCGGCGGTCAACTGTTCCAACGGGGTGCGGAGCAGTCGGATGCGCATGGCGCTATCCAGGAACAGCCATTCGCGCACTGCCTGCAGGTGTCCGTTGGGGGTGCTCACCAGCCGTTGCGAGAGCACCAGGCGCAGGGACTCCAGCAGATCGGCGGCCATGCTCCGCGCTTCGGCGCCATCAAAACGCTGGATCATGCGGCCCACGGCATTGGCCACACCCGTGGTGTGGACGGTCGTAAAGACCTGGTGGCCCGTCATGGCGGCCTCGATGGCGGCGCGGATCGTTTCCTGATCCTTGGCTTCGCCGACCAGAATGACGTTGGGCCGCCGCACCATGGCCTCGACCACCCCCTGGGCAAAACTCTCGATGTGCTCCGGCACCTGGGACTGGCTGACGCGCGGATGGTCGTACACGAACTCGATCGGGGCCTCCAGGGTGACGAACTTGTGATCGATCAATTCCGGTGCCTCTTCCAGGGCAAAGCGGATCATGGCGGCCAGGGTGGAACTCTTGCCGCTGCCCGTCGGACCGGTGACCAGCACGATGCCATCCCGGAAGAAGCAGTTGCGGATCAGCACCTCCGGCAGATCCAGTTCCTGCCAGGCCGGTGGCTTGTCCGCGATGGCGCGCAGCGAGATTTGCACGCCCATGGAAGTATTGTTGGGGGAGCGCGGGACGCGCACCAGGACCACGCTGACCCGGAAGCGGAGGAAGACGGCATTGCCCTCCGCATCCTGGGCAGGGACCGTAAAGAGGGTTCGGATACCCCGCCGGGTTTTTTGCAGTGTTCCCCAGCCATTGGTGTAAAAGGCTTCCACCAGCACTTCGGCATCGCGGGCGTCGACCTCGCGATCCAGCAGGTAGCGCCGGCCATGCTGCATGACCATGGGCGGCATGCCGGTGAGGAAATCGACATCCGAGAAGCCCGCTAGGGACCCCCTGGTCAGCCCGACCAGGAACTGGAGGATGTGTTCCTCTTTGCGGATGATGGGAAAGCGCACTTCCGGCGGCGCCATGCGCACACCTGGAAAGGTTTCCTCCGCCAGGAAGGCGTTCACCGCGGCAAGACCCGCCAATGGCGGGGCGCCTGGAAGCCGGCGGGGCGGGTGATGCGATGTTCGGCCACCCCCACCGCCATCCGCTGCGGCACGCCATCCAGGCGCTGACCGCGTTCCACGCCGAGATGAGCGACGGCCACCATCGGTTGCGCGACCTTGCCCTCCAGGAGCAGCCGCTGATAGCGGATCATGCCGGTCAGGTCCATGGCCAACCGGGCCAGGTCCTCCCGGTACAGAATATGCGCTTCCTGCAGTCCCGCGGTCCATCCCCGGGCGGCGGCTTGCACCCAGATCACCCGCTGTGCCGCGGTATGGGGCAACAAGGCCGGTGGAATGTCCTGCAGGGAAGGTTGACGGAAGGGGCGCAGGAGATAAGAGCGCCAGGTAGGGGTCACGGAATGAAAGGAGGCAGGCCGGACGATCAGGTAGACTGCATCGGCGATGCGGATCACGTTGGGCGCATAGTGCGCCTGCCGGCTGCCCTGGATGATGACGGGCGGCAGGATGCCGCCTTTTTCCACCAGTGGCGCGAAATTGAAGACCTGATCGAGGCGTTTGCTTTGGGTGTTCAACACCTGGTTGATGACATGCGTTTCCGCAGCGAGCCCGCCCTGCGCACCAAAGGTTTCCGCTTCCTGTGCCAGCGCCTTGCGCTCCAGGTGCAAGGGGGATGCGGTGTGCGCGGCCAGCACGGTGGTCGGACGCAGGTGTTCCAGTTGCGGTAAGGTCCACATGGCTCAACTCCCCAGGTAGCGCAGCACCACGGTTCGCGTGGAGGCGTTGACGGTGAGATCCGCGCGACTCCCGGCCTGTACGGCGGTTTCCCGGAAATCATCGAACAGGGTATGGGATCCCGAGAGATGGACGATGATATCCGCCGGTGGCGTCCTTCCCTGTATATGCAGACGATAACCGGCGAAGGCGGAGAGTTTGTGAACCAGTGGAGCGATCGGCCCGGTCCAGGCGATGGGCACGGTGCGGGACAAGGCGGGAGGCAATACCGGCGATCCGCCCAGCGGGGGATGCACGGCGGCGTTCTCGACCGCCAACAGGTGCCAGGCATCCGCCACCTTGTCAGCGGCACGATCCAGGGGCGGATTGATGGGCGGTGCGGCCATGGCAACCGTTTCCGTGGGATGCAGGCGGGCGCAGCCGGTAAGGAGTAGGGCAGATATTACCAGAGGTGGCATGATCCAAGGGAAAAAACGATATCCAAGGTGGTTCTTCACGGAAAGCCTCATCGGTCTGTGTATCATGTCGAGGTTATAGCAGGCATTGTGGGAATCATACGAAACAGGTAGATTCACCCACTATAGGGCATCTAATATGCGGCTAACCGATGCCTATAAACACAAATAATAACAATATGTTACAAATCTGCTCCAAAAGACGGTATTAGCAAGCAAATTGTTAGAATGTGTAATGAAACTGTTATGGTATAGGATTTTGAGTAACCGAATGGGGTTCAGGTGGTCGGAGGTTCAAATCCTCTCGCCCCGACCAATTAATCAAAGAATTCCCCAGCCTTCCTCAATTCCCCAACAATATACGTTGTCAATATTGTGACGTTGACAGGACTTTCTTCAGTACGAAGGCTCTTTGCGTAAGGCGACAGATGTTCTGCCGATAAGTATGCGCACTTCTATACCGCCTCTATAAGCTATAAACGCCCAACATTATGAAAAATATGCAAAAAAGTTTACGTAAGTTTGATCGCTATCGATGCGACGAATTTGCCGTGACCACAGAAGAAGCTCCCGGAAGAGCAGGGGGCTACAAGCGGGGCGAGTAGAACACCTTTGAAAAGGAATGTTTGAGGTGGAACCTCAGTGTTTGAGGCGACAGGAGCGAAAGTGCTTGCCGAGCAGCATGAGGAACTGGATGGTCTGCTGGGTTTCCGGTTGTTTCATGAGGTCCCAGAGTCCGCTGATACCACCCTTGGGTGCGGTGGTCTGGGCCGCTTCTTCAGCAGCCCCAGCCAGACAGCGGAGGAAGTCGGTCAGGATGTGCTCCTGATCCATCTTTTCTGCCACAGCTAGCAGCCGGTCCATGACGCCGGTACGGGTGGCGCGGTCGAGCAGACACATGGCGTCGATGGACCCGACCGATGGGATAGGTGTAGTAGAATGGGACCAGCGACAATATCTTCCATGCCATCTTCCTTAACCCCCATAACATCCATGGCCATGGAGCAGGCCCATATCCTGGCATCCCCCAGTTCCACGGCCTGCTCAAAAATGTGATAAAACGGCGGCACATTGCGCTCGGTCATGATTTTACCCATGGCACCCTCATGCGGTGCTTCCTTCGGGTGACCTTTGATGAAGTAGGGAAACGCATTCATCGACAGAAAGATATGTACCTCCGTTCCTGATACGGCCGCTACAGATGCTGCCATCGCCGCAAATTGCAGCTTCTCCCGCGCGCCGCTTAAACAAATGACGTACATGCCTGACATGGGAACTTCCTCCGCAAATGGATGGGTTTGTTAAAGCAGAAAGCGTTCCATCACCGGATATTGGTTTTTATTTGTGAAATACTGTTGCTATTTGCTCGACGTCAACTACCTTGACCGGTCGGCGACAATTATCTTGGCCGGTGGATGAGGGCATTTTAGGTTCTGTTACGCAGTAACAATACGGTCAGTGCGCGAAGAAACAGTTTTCGTGTAATCGGTCTGTGAGTGGTGAGATCAATTGTTACTGCGTAACGTTGGTAGTTCATGGTACGCATCCCACAAGTCATCGTTGACCAGCGTCGCCGTAATGCGGCCATCCTCAGCAACCACCAGACGTTCCAGCATCTCCCGTTTCGTGATGCCCGAACGCCTGGCCAGTCTTTCCAACGCCAGATAAGTGCCGGTGTTTACCCAGGTGTTGATCCGGCGCTCCCCGTTGTCATCCTTTCCGCTG
>JBBIUH010000097.1:0-6842 GCA_037440305.1 Acidithiobacillus sp. | reverse complement strand
CGTGTTCCGGTCCATATCCACATCGGCGGCAGTGACGCGGAACAACTGCGCGGGCCGCTGCCCTCCGAGATAGATTTGCAGCAGCATGGCAAGGCGCATGACGGGATTCGTGAGGGCGTCTATGCCTCTCAGATAGGTCCGCAACTCCTTAATGGTCAGGACACGCTCGCCGGGCACGGAAAGCTCCTTGTAGGTGTCGATTCCGGCGATAGGGTTTACTTCCACATGAAACACGCGGAAAGCCTCCCGCCCAGCCTTCTCCGATTTCAGCGCCATATTGTAGGCGGCGTGCAGTGCCGATCTCACCTTGCCCAGCGCACGGCCAAGGCCAGCGGCCTGCATCCGGTCGAAGAGGGGCGTGAAGTCGCGCTTCCCAAGGTCGTTTGCCGGACGGGATACCAGGGCGGGGAATGGCTCCGCCACGTGGATACGGAAGAAACTCGCCACATCTTTGCTGGAGGGTTTTCCCGCCGTTTTTAGGTGATCCACATAGGCGTCGAGCAATGCGCCGAGGCTCCCCGCATTGGCTTTCTCACGCTCCGCCTTTTGCCGCTCCAACGCCCTTTCGTGGTCGATGCGTTGCTGGTCCAGGTGCAGCCGCACATCCTTGGTGATCGTGCGGTAAATGGCAGCATGCTCTCCGGCCTTTGCACGGGCTTGCTCCAGAGTAAGGTGGCCCTCCTGTGTCTTCTCGGAATAGGGACCCAGAGGAATCCGATCCCGCTTCCCGGCGCTGGTCACATGGTCGTAGTAAAACGACGCGCCCTTGCTGGCGATTTTGGCGACCAGTTGTCCTGCCCCCTTGGGTCCACCGTCGCGCACCCATACCGGCGTCTTTCTCACCTTCGCGGCTTTGATCTCTCCGGCCAATCCTTTGACGGTCATCGTTGCCATAGCCATAATCCCCCAAGCCTGCTTACTCGTATCCATACGGTATCCATACGCGGTGGGCTACCTCTGTTTTCTATGATACATCATGAAACAGAAAAGGCAATACAAGACAGCATGTTATGTTGTTTTCTTGGGGGTTTGTGAAACACTAGGAAACGCCGTTTTGTCAGACTTCTAAGCCGTAGGCTGGGGGTTCGATTCCCTCCAGGCGCACCATATAGAACAATTAGTTACAAAACATTACAGACCATCAAAGACCATCACGTGGCACTTTTGGGACACTAAGCCGCAAGCCGTGGGCACTCACCGGCACCCAATTGGTGTTTTGTAAGCCGCTCGCCACCAGGTCGACATACCCACTACAACCATCTAAAATAGCATCACATGATGCTAAAAGAGATTCTCCCTTATGCGAACAACCATCAATCTGGACGATGACCTCCTGGCTCAGGCCAAAAATCTCAGCGGTGTGGAAGATCGCGGTGCCCTCTTGAAAGAAGCGCTGCGCGCACTGATTGAACGGGAGAGCGCTCGTCGCCTGAGTCGTCTGGGCGGAACAGAGCCCCAACTACAGGACATACCCCGCAGGCGGGAGCCGGACGCTTGATCCTGGTCGATACCTCCGTCTGGATCGATCATCTCCGCTCCGGGAATGCACAGCTCTCCGCTCTGCTTGATCATGGCATGGTGCAAACGCACGATTTCATCATCGGAGAAATCGCCTGCGGCAACCTCAAAAACCGGCAACAGACCTTATATCTGCTCTCCTGCTTACCCCGATGCACCGCCACCTCTCCAGAAGAAACGCTATTTTTCATTGAGCGTCATGGCCTGATGGGGCGTGGTATAGGCTACGTGGACGCAAGTATCCTGGCCTCCACCGTCCTCGTGCAGACAACTCTATGGTCCCGCGATAAACGCCTTATGGCCCTGGCTGCCGATCTTGGATCAGCCTATTCGCCGAAATCATCCGAATAAAATGGCGCCCGACCGCAGCATAATAGGCAGGTTCCATCTCCATGGCCACGTTAGCTGTTGGGCAGCTTTAGCCCGTGTCGGGTGTTCTTCGCCGATATAGCGCACGATAGCGCGCAAGTCCTCCAGGGCCATTAGTCGCCATTCATCTGTCCTATACTTTCAAGAGGATTGGAAATCCGACCTCGTCGTCCATAAGACGAGCACGGGGATGGAGCGTAATCATTGACGGTATTTTCATACTTTGATCACGACGCCGACATCGGTGTCATCGGCCGGGGCAGGACCCTGGAAGAGTCCTTCGAGGGCGCAGCGGCGGGGACCTTTGCTATTATGGCCGATCTCGCCCAGGTGCGGGCAGCCCGTTCGATCCGGATCGAGTTCGAGGAGGAAGACCTCGAACTGGCCCTGGTCACTTGGCTGAATACCCTGCTGGCCGAGGCGGGGACCTATGGTCTGGTCTTGGGACGTTTTCGGCTCGTCCGCGATAACAGCCATTGGCAGGGAGAGGCCTGGGGCGAGCCCTGGCGGGAGGACATGGATCGGGGGGTGGAAGTGAAGGGCGCCACCCTCACTATGCTGCGCGTTGCCCAGGGGCCGGAGGGTTTTGAAGCCCGTTGCGTAGTGGACGTTTGAGCCGCCATTGGGCAAACGCCGTTTTTGGATGAGGATTTCCCATGGACATGAGCCGGTTGCGGAAGCTGAATGACTATTGCTGGACAGCGCCTTTGACCCCCGGCGAAGAGCGGGGACCGGTGCTGCTCTATGGCAGCGAACTCCTGCTCGTCAACATGGACGACAAGGTTCTGGAGCAGATTACCAACGTCGCCAGGCTGCCGGGCCTGGTGGGGACGGCCATGACCATGCCCGATGCCCACTGGGGCTACGGCTTCCCCATCGGTGGGGTGGCGGCCTTCGATGCGGACCAAGGCGGCATCATCTCGGCGGGCGGGGTGGGCATTGATATCTCCTGCGGCATACGGACCCTGCGCAGCAACCTCATGCTGCATGAGGTCGACGGCAAACTGGGGGCACTGGCCGATGCTCTTTATCACCGCATTCCCGCCGGGGTGGGCGAGGAGGGTGAGCTGAAGCTGTCTACCGCGGAATTGGACGCGGTCCTGCTGGAGGGCGCCGAGTGGGCCGTCCGCCACGGCTACGGGGACCCCGAGGACCTGGAATACATTGAAGAGCGCGGGCGCATGGGCGGCGCCCATCCGGAGTCGGTTTCCGACTTGGCCAAACGGCGCCAACGCGGGGAGATGGGGACTCTGGGATCGGGCAACCATTACCTGGAAGTGCAGGTGGTGGACCGCATCCATGACGCCCAGGCGGCCACCGCCTACGGCTTGCAGGAAGGCCAACTGTTGATCACTATCCACTGTGGCTCACGGGGACTCGGCCACCAGATCGGCACCGAGTATCTGCTGAGCCTGGCCAAGGCCGGGGGCCGGCTTGGCATCGCCCTGCCCGAGCGGGGGCTGGCCTGTGCCCCCATCCATTCCCCTGAAGGGCAGCAGTACATCGGGGCCATGAACGCCGCCATCAATGTTGCTCTGGCCAACCGGGAGATGCTCACCCAACTCACCCGTGAGGTGTTTGGCCGCATCTTCCCGGACAGTCGGCTGGAACTCCTGTACGACGTCTCCCACAACACCTGCAAGGCGGAAAGTCATAAGGTGGACGGCGTCGAGCGCAAGCTCTGGGTTCATCGCAAGGGCGCCACCCGTGCCTTTGGTCCGGGGCACTCGGCCCTGCCGGAGCGCTACCGGGCCGTCGGACAGCCCGTCATCATCGGCGGCAGCATGGGGACTGGCTCTTACATTTTGGCCGGGATGGCGGAGAGCGAGGAGCGGGCCTTTTCCTCCGCCAGCCACGGCGCCGGCCGGGCCATGAGCCGCCATCAGGCCCTCAAGCAGTGGCACGGCCGGGAGCTCATCGACGAGTTGGCTGGCCGGGGTATCCTCATCCGTACCCGTTCCATGCGCGGAGCCGCAGAGGAAGCGCCGGGGGCGTACAAGGACGTGGATCTGGTCGCCGAGGCCACGGAGAAGGCGGGCTTGGCGCGCAGGGTGGTCTTCCTGCGTCCCAAGGTCTGCATCAAGGGGTGAGTAAAGCCCGCAGGAGCAAAAAACATCCCCGCCAACTGCTGTTTCTGAGGTAATGGATAGAGAGGGAGGTGACACCATGGATAAGGATAAGAAACATCTCATCGTCGGCAACGACAAGCGCAAGCTGCGTACCCTGCTGGATCACATCATCGCCGGTAGCGGTTGGCCCGTGGCCGGTATCCGAGGCGTCCCCGTGAGCGACGTGGCCCATGGACCGCATACGGGTTACCTGCTGCAGGACCTCGGCAGCGGTGAGGAGGCACTGGCGGCTTCCATGGACTTTTCCGGTCCCCCCATGGTGGAGAAGTTCGGCGTGGACACGGCGGCCATCGATTATATCGTCGGTGCTTGCCGCCGCCAGCTCCTGGAGTCCCGGCTCGTTATTATCGACGAGATCGGCCCCATCGAGCTGTCTTCGGACCTGTTTTACACTTGGGTGGTGGAGGTCTTGGAAGGCCTCAATCCGGTGGTGGCCATCGTGGACCGCCCCTACCTATCCACCTACGCCCGTTTCGGGCGGGTGCACGACGTGCGGGACGACGCCGATCTGGAAGCCGTGCAGGACGCCATCCTCATCGCCGTGCAGCCATAGGCTATGCCCGTCCGCAACGCCGCCCCATATGTAGTCGCCCTGGTCCGCCACCTGCAGGGCGTACCCGGCGTACCGTCTTTGTTAGAAACCGAGTCTCAGGCCGGTTAGGGCGATGAGGGAACAGCGTTTTTTCTTTGCCGCCTGGCCGCCGACTGACGTGCTTTCCGCCTTGCGCCTGCGCCTGGCTCAGTTCCGCCAACGGGACTGGCCGCCGGCCGGTCGCTGCGAACTCCCCCAGCGCTGGCATCTTACCCTTTTTTATTTGGGGGCGTCCGACCCTACCCGCTTGCAAAGACGTCTGGATGATTTTTGGCCGGGGCCGTTCCCGATCACCCTCAGCTTCGATAGAATAGGGGCATTCAAGGACGGTCGGGTGCTATGGATCGGTGGTCAGGAGGTGCCGCCGGCATTGACGCAATGGCGGCAGGGGTGGTTGGCGGAAGATGGCGTCGAGGCAGATCCGTTTCTGCCCCATGTCACCCTGCTGCGGTCACCTCGTCCTTGGTCCTGGGAGGAAAAGTCCATCGAGCCCTTATGCTGGACCCTGCAGGAATTGACGCTGGTGGCATCCAGCGGCGGACAGTACACCGTGCTGCGTCGCTGGCCAATGGTTTCTTGAAGAGCCGCCCTGGCCATCTCGACTCAACGGTTTGCAAGACCAGCCAGCGCCTTGGGGTGGGCGTACCAACGTAGCGAACCGCTCAAAGCGCCATCCTCATCCAGGTCAATCGCCAGCGCTGCTGCGGTCTTGATCGGCAGCACCGCACCAGCGAGCCGTTCGGCCCAGCTTCCCAGATGGGGCTGATGACCCACCAGGATCAAGACCTTGGGCTGAGGATCCAAGTTCTGCCAATCGCTGGCGAGGGCATCCAGATCACCCGCCGATATGGCGTCGTGCTCCCGAATCTTTTTAACCTTAAAGGCGTGAGCGAGGATATCGGCGGTCTGGCGGGCGCGTGGCAAAGGGCTGGTCCAGATCACGACTTTCCCTGACACGCAAAGTCGCAATCCTTTCGCCATGCCCTTTACCACCGAACGTCCTGTGGCGGTCAGCTCCCGCTCATCATCAGAGGGCCGCAGCGTCGGGTCTTCCGCCTTACCATGCCGCACCAATACGAGTTGCATAGTCTTTCATTCTCCCCAGCCAGAGCTGATGCGCCTGTGTGCTATCAGCCGGACAATAATGACCAACCCCCGTAAGGCGGGTCATGGCCTGTCATTCACAGGGCGATTTTACCGGTTTGCATAATCAATTGCGAGAGATAGCGGAACAAAACCGGACTATACTTGCTTCGGGAAGCGTTGTTTCCGCGACAGGAGATCCGTTGATGAACCGTATAGATACATCACAGCGAAAAAAGGGAATCCGGATAGCCGCCATGGCGGGCTTCCTGATGGCGACGGCGCCCGCCTTGGCCTTGGCGCAGACCACCACCAACACGCCAGGCCCGGCGGTAGATTTTTATCCCGGCCCAGACATGATGGGGGGTTGGGGTCTCGGCATGATGGGCGCTTTTGGACTGTTTTGGGGCTTGCTGTGCCTGCTGGCCCTCGTTGGGATCGTGGGCGGCATTCTGTTTCTGATCCGCGGGGCTTTTGCATGCAGGCATCGCCATGGGTGCAGGAGCGGCCTGGCCGACAACGAAAAGGTCACTGCCCTCAAACTCTTGGACGAGCGCTATGCGCGCGGCGAGATCCAGCGTGATGAGTACCTTGAAAAGCGGGGGGATTTGGGAAAATGAGCGCATATAAGAGATGGCGGGCAGTATGGGTGGTGGGATGGCTCGCGGTCCTGAGCGGTTGTGTGGTGGCCCCTGGGCCCGCCTATGTGCAGGGGCCGGTTCCTAGGGCCGTCGTCGTGCCTGGGCCGCCGCCGCCTCTGCCGGTGATAGTGGCTCCACCAGCTCCGGCAATGGGCATGGTATGGACGCCAGGGGCTTGGGTTTGGCGGGGGCAATGGATATGGGGGCCGGGACGCTGGGTCTATCCACCCTATCCCTACGCCCGTTGGGTGCCGGACCACTGGTGGCATAGAGATGGGCGCTGGTTCTGGGGCCGAGGCCATTGGATGAGGCGCTAGCCGGTACCGCCCGCGCGCTGTTCGATCGCGCCACCCCAAAAAATGTGGCGCGGTAGTGATAGGCTGAGCCAGTCTGTATCCGCCCCTTTCGTCTGGCAGTGCCTCAATGAACTCGGCCATAGCCCCGTTTCCACACCCCCTCATCGAACCGGGCAGGCGGTACTACCGCACCCGGCTCTCGGAGGGTCGGAAT
>JBBIUH010000096.1:0-6859 GCA_037440305.1 Acidithiobacillus sp. | reverse complement strand
TGGCGCTGAATCTCGCGGCGGGCTTGGCTCGGCGGGGTTCTACTCACCTGGTAGATGCCGATCCCCAGGGTTCGATCAGTCAGTGGGTCGCCATGGCAGATGGTGACGCCGGACTGCCGCCGGTGGTGCAGCCTGGCCAGGATCCTGTCGCCACCATTGCGCAACTGGCATGCACCCATCGCTATGTGGTGGTGGACTGCCCTCCGGCCATTCAGGGTGACGTGGTCACTGCGGTGATGCGCTCGGTTCAGGTGATATTAATTCCGGTGTTGCCCTCCCCAATTGATCTGTGGGCCAGCGTGGGGATGGCGGTGGCGGTAGGCGAGGCCCGGCGATTGAATCCAAGCCTGCGCGCAGGCTTGGTACTGAACCAAATGGAATCCCGTAATGCGCTGTCCCGCGCCATGCGCGAGGCTCTGGGGGAGTTCGATATACCGATATTGCAAGCCAGCATGCAGCGGCGTGCGGCTTACCGCAGCGCTGCGGTCGAAGGGGTAAGCGTCTACGGACTAGGCAAACGCGCCCAAACAGCCGTAGCGGATATGGAAGCGATCATTGAGGAGGTCTTATGCCTGTGAAGAAGTTGGGATCCAAACTGGCGCAAGGGGTACGCCAGATTCAAGCGCAGCAGGTCGAAGCGTCGGCACCGACAGTAGACGCGTGTGCTGCTGTGGCACCAGACGCCCAACCGAATGCCCTGAGCACGGTCCGTCCGGGCGAGAAGCCTCCGCCATCATCGAACTCAACTGAGGAAAAACGGCCCTCTGCACCTCGCCCAGAACATCACCAGAGCTTGCACCCGCGTCGGGTTTGGCCCGATTAAACGCCTCATTTTTGGCTTCAGGAGTGAAAAATGTCACCAGAAATTGATCAATATCTCGTTCGTAATATGCCTTATTACCGCACCGTAGCCGACGAAGTCGACCTGTACGAAGCCGCCTATTCGGTACGCATGCCGATGATGCTGAAAGGACCTACCGGCTGCGGGAAGACACGTTTTGTTGAATACATGGCATGGAAACTGGGTAAGCCACTGATCACCGTGGCGTGCAACGAAGATATGACGGCATCCGACCTGATCGGCCGTTTCCTGCTCGACGCTTCTGGCACCCGCTGGCAGGACGGCCCGCTGGCCATTGCCGCGCGTTTTGGGGCCATCTGCTATCTCGACGAAGTGGTGGAAGCCCGCCAGGACACTACTGTAGTGATCCACCCGCTCACCGACGCGCGGCGTGTGCTGCCGCTGGAGAAAAAGGGCGAACTGGTGCAGGCACATCCCGATTTCCAGATGGTGATTTCCTACAACCCGGGCTATCAGAGTCTGATGAAAGACCTGAAACAGTCTACCAAACAGCGTTTCGGTGCACTGGATTTCAACTATCCTGCACACGACATAGAAACCGAGATCGTCGCCCACGAAACCGGCGTCAGCGCTGAAATTGCCGGCAAGCTGGTGTCCATCGCCGAACGCGCGCGCAACCTCAAGGGACATGGTCTCGACGAGGGTATTTCCACGCGCATGCTGATCTACGCTGGCAGTCTCATTACCAAAGGTGTGGAACCCCTGGCGGCGTGCCGCGTGACGTTGGTGCGCCCGATCACCGATGACCCCGACATGCGCGATGCGCTTGACGCGGCGGTGAGTACATTTTTCTGATATCCGGAGCCGAAAATGGCGGTCGAACTCGAAAAGTACCAGGACATATTGGCCGAACTCGGGGAGCACGCCGGCGAAGTGCTGCGTGCCTCCTGGGATGAGGCAGCGCGGGTGTTCACCCCGCGTGGACTGGAAAATTACTATTTGAATGGCGCGACCAGCCTGAAGTCCCTGGGACGCGGCGCCGATCTAGTGGTGTCGTTCATTCAGAGCGCACCGGCGGTGGCGCGCGAGCTGGGCGAAGATGCCGTCCACGAAATGCTGGCCGCCGCCATCAAGATGTACTCCAAGACCAGCGCTACCGTCATTGCCGCGATGTTTTCCACCAGTCCCGTGGCGGCTGCGCGACTGGGTGATCCGGAGCTGTTCCGTGCCTATTTGCACTTGCTCGACACCCTGCTCGCGCAAGCGCCGCGCGGGGTGCGTCCGATGCTGGATCACCTCAGCACACTCCTGGGCCAGCTCACCCTGGGCGGGCTGCGGCGCTGGGCGCTGTGGGGCGCGCAGGCGCACAAGACCGACTTCGACGGCCAGGCAAAATATTTCGCGCTGGAAAGCCCGGAATCCATCGGCGTACTGCAAAAGGAACGCAAGGGCACGCTGTTCATCGATGTGCAGCGCCGCATCGGCATGTATTTGCGCGCCTTGTGGGGCCGCGATTTCTTCATGCGTCCCACCAGCGGCGACTTCGAGCAGCGCGAAGGCTACCGCCCCTCCATCGAGGGGTACATTATACATCTCCCCGATGCGTATGATGATTTGGTGTGGCAGGTACCGTCAGGTGAGGAAATGCGCATTTCTGGCATTGAACTATACCGCGCCAGTGCCGCCCACGCGGCCTGCCATCAGGTATACACCACAGACCAATTCGACAGCACCGGGCTGAGTGCATTGCAGAGTGCGCTCATTGGCCTGATCGAAGATGCGCGCGTGGAAGCTATTGCCCTCAAGCAATTTCCTGGCCTCAGGCAAATTTGGTTGCCGCTGCACACGGCAACGCCAGCGTCCGGCAATGAAGCCGCGTCCTTGATGGCGCGTCTGGCGCATGCACTACTGGACCCGGATTACCGCGATGACCACCCTTGGGTGGCGATGGGTCGCCAGATATTCAGCGAGCAACAGGAACGGCTGGCCTCCACCGAATGGTCGGGTGAGGTCGGGCGGCGCCTTGCCGCGGAAATGCTGCAGCTCGGCGTGGCCTATTCAGCCACTGCTGACCTGCCGGACATCCCCTACCGCGACGACAACCGTTATATGTGGGAGTTCGAGGATATCCGCGAAGTCGGGCAGGTGATCGCCGGCGTCACCACGCAGCAAATCCGCAAATACGTCAGCGTGATGGAAATGGTCAATGCCATCGACGTGCCCGGCGCAGGCGATGATGCCAACGAAATATGGGTGCTATCCAGCGAATTTTTCCGCGACGAGGAACCCACCAGTCTGAACCAGCAAGAGGGGCGCGAGCCACCGCCGGATCCCTACCATTACCCGGAGTGGGACTACCAGATGCAGCTGGAGCGCCCAGAGTGGTGCACCGTACTGGAAAAGCGCGCCAAGAGTGGCACGTTGGAGACCATCAATGAAATTGTGGCCAAGCACAAACCTATCATCGGCCGACTCAAGTTTCTGATCGAAGCCTTGCAGCCGCAAGGTGTGCAGCGCCTGCGCAAGCAGGAGGATGGCGACGAAATCGACCTGAACGCCGCTGTGCGCGCCATGATCGAGATGCGTATGGGCGAGCAGCCCGATCCGCGCATCATGATGCGCAATGTGCGCAAGGTGCGTGATCTCTCGGTGCTGCTGCTGATCGACTTGTCCGAATCTACCAATGACCCGGTGCTGGGTTCGGACAGCACCGTGTTACAACTGGCACGTGAGGCCACGGTGCTGCTCGCCGATGCCCTCGACAAGATCGGCGATCCCTTCGCCATTCATGGATTCGATTCAAACGGCCGCCACGATGTGGAATATTTTCGCTATAAGGATTTCGGTGCGTCTTACAACGATCAGGCCAAATCCCGCCTGGCAGGTATGAGCGGACAGTTATCCACGCGCATGGGCGCGGCGATCCGTCATGCCGGCTCGATTTTGAAACGTCAGCCCAGCAACAAAAAACTGTTGCTGGTGATCACCGACGGTGAGCCGGCGGATAACGATGTGCGCGATCCCCAATACCTGCGATATGACGCCAGGAAAGCGGTGGAAGAGCTGACTCAAGCCGGCATCGCTCCCTACTGCCTGAGCCTCGATCCCAGAGCCGACCAGTATGTATCCCGCATTTTTGGCGCGAAGAACTATGTGGTTCTGGATCACGTGCAGAGACTGCCCGAAAAGCTGCCGATCCTCTACATGGGCCTCACCCGATGAAAACCCTGCCGTACGATGATGGGTGAGCGCTTTGTTCAGGGTCAGGCATTACAGGAGGCGGATCCTGTGATGGACGATCAGAACGGAAATCTTTCCGTACAGGATTCTTTCGGGGGATAGCGTTATGCCTTTGGTGCACATGAAAGATCTGCTGAACCATGCCTATGCGCATGGATACGCGGTAGGTGCTTTCGACGTCGTGAGTCTGGAGTTCGTTGAGGGCGTCATGGCCGCTGCTGAGCGGTCTCGCGCACCCGTAATCCTCTCTCTGGCCGAATCGCAACTGGAGCACTACGACTTAGAACTGCTGATGTCAGGGGTGGAGGCAGCGGCACGCCGTAGCTCGGTACCGGTGGCCCTTCATCTTGACCGTGGAGCAAACCTGGAGGCGGCTGTGCGGGCCATCCGCCTGGGCTGCAACGGCGTGATGGTGGACGCCTCCCAGTCGACTTTCTCCGATAACCTGATGCATACGAAGACCGTAGTCGAGATGGCCCATGCCTGCGGTGTGCCTGTCGAAGGGGACTTGGGTTACATCCCTGATGCAACGGATATAAACGCCCAAGGGCATCCTGCCACGTTACCCTACACCACCGTGGCCGAGGCGAAAGGCTTTGTCGAGCGCACGGGAGTAGACTTCCTCGAGGTGTCCATTCGGGCGGAACAGATCTGTCCAAATAGTAAAGCCAAGCTGGATATTCAGCGCCTTCGCAGCATCAACCAGGCACTTGGTATTCCGCTGGCAATCCACTGCAGGATCCGGCTCGACGATGACCAATTTCGGCGACTCATTGTCCATGGCGTGGCCAAGATCAACTATTTTACAGCTTTGGCTGAAGCCGCGAACGCGGCGATCCGCGCCCGGGCAAGATCGGCGCCGGGTGCTGGCTACCTGGATTTGGTTCAGGGCGTTGGTGCGGCGATCAGTGCCGAGGCTGAGCGCTGTATGCGCGTGTGGGGTGCTGCCGGGCGGGCCGCTGAGGTGTTGGCATGCTGTCGTCCGTGGGCACCCGTGGAACACCTGATCATCCACAATGTTATTGGCATTTCTGAAAAGGAAGTGACCGCGATGATGATCGAGGGGCAGCAGGCGCTGAGCACCATTCCTGGAGTGCGGTCAGTGATTACGGGTAAGGCGATGAGAGAACACGCTCAATACCGCTACTGCTGGCAGGTGCGTTTTGCGGCACCGGAAGTGATTGATTCCTACCACAGGCACCCTGACTATGCAGCCTTCACCAACCGGCGTTTCCGACCCGTGGCCGACAGAGAAATCAGCATCGACTACGCCATGGAAAGCTTATGAAAAGCATTCAACACGCCGTTGAGTCGGATATGGCAGGCCTCACCGGACTTTTTGTTACTGGTACTGACACGGGCGTCGGCAAAACCTGGGTGGCGGCGGCACTGACCCGTCTCCTGGTGCAGCGGGGCCTATTGGTGCGCCCGCGCAAACCGGTGGAATCCGGGTGTGCCTCGGGCGAGGATGGCCTGCTGCCCCAGGACGCTGTCGCGCTCTGGGAGGCTGCGGGCAGTACCGAATCGCTGCAACAGGTTTGTGCTTATCCACTGCGGGCGGCGCTCTCACCGGAGCGGGCTGCTGTCCTGGAGGGTCGGACGCTGAATCTGGATCAACTGGTGACCGCTTGCCAGTCGGGCATTGGCGCAGACGACTTCTTGCTGGTGGAAGGGGCTGGCGGCCTGCTCTCCCCGCTGGCGGCGGGAACCACCAACGCCGACTTGGCCGCCGCACTGCGGCTACCGGTGCTGGTAGTAGCCGCCGATCGCCTCGGCGTCATCAACCATACCCTGCTCACTGTGGAGGCCTTACAGCACCGGGCATTACCACTGGTTGGCGTGGTGCTCAATCAAGCAGGGCCGATGACCGATCCGCTCATGGATAACGCCGCAGACTTGGCGCACTGGCTGGACTGTCCGGTGGAGCGGGTGCTGCATCGGCCGGGGCACCAGGCACCCGCGTGGACGGGCATTGGTCCGTTTCTTCACGGCTTGGCCAACCGGCTCGCGGCCGCCCATGCCACGCCAAAAGCGATCCCTACCGCAAACTGCGCGGCGCAGGAATGAACCAGAGGGCCATTCTGGGCGATGTGAACAGGGCTCTGGCTGAAGACAAAGAGATACACCCGCTCGCCTACAACCCAAATTTGGCCTTTATTGGCCGGAACACTGTCTGGCTGAGACTCCACCGGCAGCGGTGGGAGTGGTCCTCTCATGACCAGCGTTCGCCGCTGCCAGCCGCGGCGGGGAGCAACTAAACCATGCCTTCGAGTAAGAAATTTCGCGCCGCGGTGCAGGAAGCTGCGGCTGTCCTGCACCGCGGTGGCCTCGTCGCCTTCCCCACTGAGACGGTCTACGGCCTCGGGGCCGATGCGGAAAACCCCGCAGCCGTGGCCCGCATTTTTGCGGCGAAGGGCAGGCCAGCCGACCATCCGCTGATCGTTCACATGGCGCACAATGGCCCTCTTGGCCGATGGTCCAGGGATATTCCGCCAGCGGCCTTTCGCCTCGCGCAGCGTTATTGGCCAGGTCCACTTACCATGATCCTGCGCCGCGCCTGCCATATGCCCGATATGGTCACCGGCGGTCAGGATACGGTAGGATTGCGGGTTCCCGATCATCCCCTCGCCCTGGCGCTGCTCGAAGTTTTTGGCGGCGGCATCGCTGCTCCTTCGGCCAACCGTTTTGGTCAGGTAAGCCCCACCACCGCAGCACACGTGCGCGAGGAGCTGGGCGATGCCGTGGATCTCCTTCTGAATGGCGGACCTTGTCGGGTCGGCATTGAGTCCACCATTCTCGACCTGAGCGGGCAGCAGC
>JBBIUH010000095.1:0-6949 GCA_037440305.1 Acidithiobacillus sp. | reverse complement strand
GTGCTTACGATTTTCCCGGCAATGTGCGCGAGCTGCGCAATATGTTGCAAAAAGCGGCGGCGCTGGCTGATGGCCCTATCATCCAGCTTCGGCATTTGGCTTCCGGGGTGTCGCGCAATACTGCTCTGCCAGCGGCGGAACGGTCTGTACGCTCTGAAACCAGCAAGACTGGCCAGCACCCCGATAACCTCGACGAATTGTTGCGTCGTTATCAGGGTAACCGTCGCCGGGTGGCGGATGCCCTGGGCGTCAGTGAGCGAACGGTGTATCGCTGGCTGCAGCGCGTGCCCGCGAAATGAGGGAGATCTCCGCGTCCTTCGTGAAAACGCGCCAACGCGGTACAATCACTGCGAACGATCTGGAAAGGGTGATCCATGAGTCCATCTAAAGAACACTTGATCATTTTCGACACCACCTTGCGCGATGGCGAGCAGTCGCCGGGCGCGGCCATGACGCGCGATGAAAAATTGCGCATCGCCAAGGCCTTGGAGCGCTTGCGCGTGGACGTCATCGAGGCGGGTTTCCCCGCCGCCAGCAACGGCGATTTTGCGGCGGTGCAGGCCATCGCCGCAGCGGTGAAGGACAGCCGTATCTGTGCCTTGGCCCGCGCCCGGGACGAGGATATCCGCCGTGCTGGGGAGGCCATCGCCGGAGCAGCAGCGGGGCGCATCCACACTTTCATCGCGACCAGTCCGGTACACATGCAGGCCAAATTGCGCATGTCCCCTGACGAGGTGCTGGATCGGGCGGTGGCTGCGGTGAAACTCGCCCGGCGGTATTGCGATGATGTGGAGTTCTCGCCGGAAGATGCCGGGCGTTCCGAGGAGGACTTCCTCTGCCGAGTCATCGAGGCGGTGATCGACGCCGGGGCGCGCACCATCAATATTCCGGACACAGTGGGCTACAACCTCCCTGACCGTTTCGGGCAGCTCATCGCCAACCTCCGCGCGCGGATACCGAACGCCGATCAGGCGGTCTTTTCCGTCCATTGTCACAACGACCTCGGGTTGGCGGTGGCCAACTCCTTGTCGGCGGTACAGCATGGGGCGCGGCAGGTGGAGTGCACCATCAACGGGCTGGGCGAGCGGGCAGGCAATGCCGCCCTGGAGGAGATCGTCATGGCGGTGCGTACCCGTGCTGATATTTTTACCTGTGATACCCATATCGATGCCACCCGGATCGTGTCCACCAGCAAGCTGGTGTCCACCATCACTGGTTTCCCGATTCAGCCCAACAAGGCCATCGTTGGGGCCAATGCCTTTGCCCACGAGTCGGGTATCCATCAGGACGGTGTGCTCAAGCACCGGGAGACCTACGAGATCATGCGCGCCGAGGATGTGGGCTGGGCGGCCAACCGCATGACCCTGGGCAAGCTCTCGGGTCGGGCGGCGGTGCGCGCGCGCCTGGAGGCCCTGGGTATTCAACTGGATAAGGATGCCCTCGACATGGTCTTTACGCATTTCAAGGCGCTGGCCGACCGCAAGGCGGAAATCTTCGATGAGGACTTGCAGGCCCTCGTCAATGAGGATCTCCAAGAGGAGCAGGCGGAACGCTATCGCTTGGGTTACCTGCGCGTCTGTTCGGAGATGGGCACACGCCCGGAGGCGACAGTGGAGGTCCTGGTGGAAGGTGTGGCCAAGACCGCCATGGCCGTGGGCGGAGGGCCGGTGGATGCGGCCTTCAAGGCCATCGAAGCAGTGACGGAGAGCGGCGCGCAATTATTGCTGTATTCGGTCAATGCCATCACGACCGGCACTGACGCCCAAGGGGAGGTCACTGTGCGTTTGCAGCAGGATGGCCGCATCGTGAATGGTCAGGGGGCGGATACCGACATCGTCATCGCCAGCGCCAAGGCCTACCTCTCGGCCTTGAACCGTTTGCAACACCCTCAGGGGCGGCGGCATCCGCAGATCTAGGGCGTCATGCCATTCTTTCCCAATTCCATGAGAACATTCTTCACAAAATCCACTGTATCGGGTATTAATGTTCCATTGAAGTGCCAGGCGCACTGGTCTGATGCTGTCTACAACAACGCATTATCGGTACTTTTGCTGCCAACCGCTCAGTCAGGAGATGAATTGCCATGAAATTGTATTACAGTCCCGGTGCATGTTCCCTTTCTCCCCATATCATCCTCAACGAAGGTGGTTTCAGCTTCGACAAGGAAAAGGTGGACCTCGCCAGCAGAAAAACGGAAACCGGTGCCGACTATACCGCCGTCAACCCCGATGGCTACGTGCCCGCCCTGCGGCTTGATGACGGGCAGGTGCTCACCGAGGGGCCAGCCATTATCCAGTATCTTGCTGACCGCGTGCCGGAAAAGAAGCTCGCCCCACCCATGGGCACGATAGAGCGCTACCGGCTCATGCAATGGCTCAATTTTATCTCTACGGAACTGCACAAGGGTTTTGCTCCATTATTCAATCCACAGGCACCTGAGGAATGGAAGGCGGTGGCCACGGCCCAACTCGCGCGGCGCCTGAGCTCTGTCAGCCAGCAGCTAGAGGGCAAGGATTGGCTGCTGGGCAACGACTTCACGGTGGCTGATGCCTATCTCTTTACGGTGTTGGGCTGGGGCCGGTATGTGGGCATTGAACTGGAGAGGTGGTCGGTACTCAAGGCGTATCAGGACCGGGTATTTATGCGGCCGGCGGTACAATCGACCCTGAAGGCGGAAGGGCTTCTCCAGGATTCCTGACATCTGATGGTATCGGCGTATGAATTCTCCCATCATTCTCAACGCTTGGAGGAAACAAGATGAATTCATTGCTTGAGGACATAAAGGGTGCGGTAAATCGGCCTCGGGCAGGGCAAATAGCCCAGCGCCACCCCATTCAAGTGCGATTAACGGCCGGCGCGGAGCGCGCCTTGGCGATGCATCCCACCCCGCTGCTCGTGGAATTGGAGCTGCTTTTTAGCTGCCTGATTCGCAAGCGCGTGCGCTTTCCCGCCGCTCCCCATGCCGACGCCATTCTGGTGTCCGGAACAGACCCGCGCCTGACTTTGTATTTCCATCCGGTATGTACCAAGGTCTGCGCCATTGGCGATGCCGACGTCTCGGATCTGCTGACCCTCCCCATCCGTCGCGTGACACCGTTTATCCCCCGCGCCGTAACTTTGGATTACCGGAAGGATGCATGGGTAGGAGATTTTTATTATCCCCAGGAACTACGGTGAAGGCGCGCCTGCGGATTGTTCCCGGCGGGCTGGCATAATGCCGCTTCCGGCGGGTGCAACGATATACAGCGAGAGCGACCCTTCATGAGCGGCGAATCAAGCAAAGCGCAGATGGAGCGACCGTTGCTCATGGGGTAGTACAACATCGCCGACAGTTTGCCCTTGTCATCGATCACGAAGATGGAACGTACCGCCGAGGCGTCGTTGCACCAGGGTGAATCATCTCTTTCAGGCGTATATTCCAGGCACCTTGCTAAGGCATGGTGCCTGGAGCGGTACTCTGCCTGGCGATTGAGGAGAAGTTCATGGAAACGGTATCGGAGTTGGGTTTTTGGCAACGTATGGCGACCACTCAAGGACTGATCATCCTTTTTTTTTCCTCTGCGGGCTGTCATTCCTGCCGGATCTGGCGCCAGTTGCTGACGGATTACGAGGCAACCCGCGATGATCTGCAAGCTTGGGAGGTCGACGCAGGGGTCGATATGGGGATCACTCAGGAGTTTGATGTCTATCATCTGCCCGCACTTTTTCTTTTCCGGGATGGCCGTTACCAGCGCCCCATTCAGGTGAAAGCGCGGGCGCATGCACTGGACCGCTGGCTGACAGAGATGGCCGACCGGCCACCGGAAGAGATGCCGTGACGGTCTGGGACGGCGCGGGCTGGCATCGTCAGGCGCAGCGCGCGCCGTCGCCTCACCATGACGAACGTCCGGCGAACACGGCGGTGGACCTGCTGGTGGTGCATGCCATCAGCCTGCCGCCTGAGGGCTTTGGCAGCGGTGACGTGCAGCGTTTTTTCATGGGGACTTTGGACTTCAGTAGCCATCCTTACTATGGCGCTTTGCGCGACCTGCATGTCTCCGCCCACTTTTTCATCGAACGAGACGGCACCTTATGGCAGCACGTCGGGGTTTTTCAGCGGGCCTGGCACGCCGGAGTATCCGAGTGGCAGTGTCGCCCCACTTGCAATAATTACAGTGTCGGCGTCGAACTGGAGGGAAGTGAGCGCACGGCGTTCATGCCGCTCCAGTACCGGCGTCTGGCGACATTGGCGAAAGACTTGCAGGGCCTTTTCCCGGCCATGGGCCCCGAGCGCATGGTGGGGCATTCGGACATTGCACCCGGTCGTAAGTGGGACCCTGGTCCTGGTTTTTCCTGGTCATATCTGGCAGAGGTGAGTAAAGATGGCGGAGATGCGGCAAGCTCCCAGGCATGACTGGCGGCGTGGCTGGGCGTCTATGAGCTTTTGATGCCAGTAACGTCAGCAGTTTCTGCACCGGCGTCCTGAGCTATTTCATCGCCGCCATAGAACTTCACGCCGCGGATGATTTTGCTGCGGCCCTGACTGATCCGGTGCTGATTGCTGTCGCGCAGAGAATAGACACAGCCGCAGTATTCCTGCTGGTAAAACTGCTCGCGCTTGGCGATGTCGATCATCCGTGCGCTGCCGCTACCCTTGCGCCAGTTGTAGTCCCAGTACTGTAACCCCGCATGGCGCGCCGCAGCCCGTTTCCCACAGCCGTTGATCTGGTCCATATCTTTCCAGCGGGAAATACCGAGGGTGCTGGAAAAGACGCTGAAGCCATGTTCAACAGCGTACAGGGCAGAGCGCTCAAGGCGCATATCGAAGCAGGCGGTGCAGCGTTCCCCGCGCTCCGGTTCCCACTCCAGCCCCTTCACCCGGGCAAACCAGTTGTCCTTGTCGTAGTCGAGGTCGACGAAGGGCACCCTTAGTTGCTTAGCGTAGCGGATATTTTCTTCCTTACGCAGTTCATATTCGGCCTGGGGATGGATGTTGGGGTTGTAGAAGAGTACGGTAAAATTGATGTTTGCCGCGTGGATATCATCCATGACGGGTCCGGCACAGGGCGCACAGCAGGAATGCAGCAGGATATGCCGACTGCCATCAGGCGTCTGTAGCGGGGCGGCGGGCTTTTTGGGCATGAGGCAGTTCCCTGACGAATGACTTACTGGATAGCACAAGGATAGCGCCTTGCAACGATTTTGCCAAAAGGAGGACAAAAAATGGAGAATGATTTGCGAAAGGGCGTTGCCGACCCTGTGAAGGCCGGGGGTAAGGTTGTCAGCGGAGGCTATTCAAGCGGGATTACAGGATTTGTCCGGTCGGCAGCTTGATGGAAATGCGTTACACCGGGATTGCCATTATGCCTTCGTGCTAGTGACGATTTTTAATGAGGGCAGCATATAGATGAATAAAAATGGCGCGTTCGCTAATATGCGGCTCCGGGATGGGCTGTCCGCACTGCTCGCCCTGCTTCTATTGGGACTAGGCGGATGGCTCTGGCTGCAACCGGGAGGACAAAGCGGAGACTTGCCACGACTCAAACTTCCGGCACTCAACCTGACGACGGTAGCGGGGCAGCGCGTAGATTTACAGCAGTGGCGCGGGAAGGTGTTGCTGATTAATTTCTGGTCGACGGACTGCCCCGGATGTATTGCGGAGTTGCCGGATCTGGTCGCTTTGCAGCAGCATTTTGCAGGGACCGCATTTACCGTGCTGGGGATTAACATGGCTGGCGATCATGCCGCCAAAGTGGCTGAGGTTGCCAGGGGTTACGGGCTGGACTATCCACTGTTGATGGACCGTGATGGCCAGGCCGCGCGCGAGTTCGGTTCCGTCAATCTGACACCAACCTCTTTTCTCGTAAATGTCGAGGGGCAGATTGTCTATCGTCAGGTGGGACCTTTACCCTTGAATGTTTGGGAGCAGCACATTCAGGCACTACTCCCAAGTACCCCATGAAGTGGGGCGCCGTCTTAAGCCTGATGGACAGGACGCAGGAGGGGGCGCATGCCTTCCCGAATCTGGCGCTGGATGAAGGCGGCACGGCCGGGCTCGCGCTTGTCCAGTTCAACGGCACACTGGGAATCAGTCAACGCAGCGGCGCTAAGCATGACTTCCAGTTCACAAGTGTCCACTTTTGGATTGGTGAGCGCGGTCGGCGCGACATTCATCTGATCGCCAACCTGCCAGAACATCCGCGCATTCCACAGGCGCAGGCGAACATTGGGGTTCTGAAAGAGTTCTACGCAACGGGTATTGAGGGCCTTGGGGTCCACTGTCATCCTCCTGTTTAAACGGGCAAAGCCATCGCCTGTGTTGGCGAGCGTGCTTAAGCATACTCGAAAAATGTGCCGGAAGGGGAGGTTTTTGTGGATTGAAGTATTCCATGCCCGGATAGATTCCTTGCGAACATAAACAACCCCGCACGAGGCGGGGTTGTTTTGAGCATCAGCCTGAATCAGGCAGAGGCGATCTTCATGTTAATGTTTTGATTGGTGGCGAGTTCGGGGTTGTAGAGGTATTCCACATTGCCCTGTTCCACCTGCTTGAGATATTCCTGGAAGTCGGCCTTGGCCTTGTCCCAACTGATGCCCATCTTTTCCACCAGGTCTTCACAGGGTGAAGCGTGCCACTGCAACTGCACGATCTTGAAGGGATCGGCGCCACAGGCAAGTGCCGCGAGCTGCACGTCGGCGATGATGGGCATGGAGTAGTTCATGTCATGGGCCTTGCCGATCCACTGGTTCTTGTCCAGGGTGGTGATGCAGCCGGTGTCGATGCCAATCATGACGTCCGCCTTTGCCTCTTCCCGGGCCACCTTGATCTTGCGATTCATGGAGAAGCTGCGGGTGAACTCGCGCTCGGAGATGATGTGGCGGAAACCGAAGCCACAGCAGTCATACCAGGTGGAATAGTCGATGACCTGAGCGCCCAGAGCCTGGGCAACGGAAGTGCCGACCGCGGTAC
>JBBIUH010000094.1:0-7148 GCA_037440305.1 Acidithiobacillus sp. | reverse complement strand
TTAGTTTATCGGGTGCGGCGCGTGTCTGAGGATGGACCCGAGGGCGCTTCGTAGCTTACCATAGACCGTAAGATAGCCACTGCACGCCTTTGGGAGACCTAATGCCGCGTTTCTTGCTCAGTAACGATGATGGTTATCTGGCACCGGGACTGGCGGCACTCGCTGAAGCAATAAGACCTTTAGGCGATTTGGAGGTGCTGGCGCCGGAGCAGGATCGTAGCGGCGCCAGCAACTCCCTCACTTTGGACCGACCGCTGCGGATGCGTACCGGGCTCAATGGATTTCACTATCTGGTCGGTGGCACGCCCACGGACTGCGTCCACCTCGCCGTCACCGGCATCTTCGCGGAAACGCCTGATATGGTGGTCTCCGGTATCAATCGGGGGGCCAACATGGGGGACGATGTGCTCTACTCAGGCACCGTGGCCGCCGCTACGGAGGGACGTTTTCTCGGCTTGCCCGCCATCGCGGTTTCCCTGGCCGGACGCGATTGCACCCACTTTTCGACCGCGGCGCGGGTGGCCGCCAAGTTGGTGACCGGGGTGCTGAGTCATGCGCTGCCTGCCGATACCATTCTCAACGTGAACGTCCCGGATTTGCCCTACGATGAAATCCGCGGATTTGAAGTGACGCGTCTGGGGCGTCGCCACAAGAGCGACATGGTGATACCGGCGGCGGATCCTCGCGGCGATCCCGTTTACTGGATTGGCCCTTCCGGGCGGGAGGCAGACGCAGGTCCCGGTACCGACTTTGACGCGGTGCGCCGCGGTTACGTCTCCATTACGCCGCTCGATCTGGATATGACCCGCTACAATTTTCTGGATGGTTTGAGCCAATGGCTGCTTCGTTGCCAGCCTTGAGTCCTGAAGTCGGCATGATCTCCCCACGCACCAGGGGGCGGATGGTGCTCCGTCTGCGCGCGGAAGGCATCCGTGACGAGCGGGTGCTGGACGCGATGAACAGGGTTCCGCGTCATCGCTTTGTCGCGCAGGCGCTGGCGGGACGTGCCTATGAGCCGGTGTCTCTGCCTATCGGTTATGGACAGACCATCTCCCAGCCCTGGACCGTGGCGCGGATGACGGAGGCGATCCTGGAAGACAGGGGAATGCCGCAGCGGGTGTTGGAGATTGGTACCGGTTCTGCCTACCAGACGGCAGTGCTGGCAGAGCTGGGGGCGGAGGTCTTCAGCATTGAGCGTATCGGTCCGCTTCAGGAAATGGCGGAGGCGTTGCTGGGGCGGCTGGGCTATCGTCAGGTACATCTGCATCACGGCGATGGCAGTGACGGCTGGCCGGAAAAAGCGCCCTTTGATGCGATGGTCATTACGGCTGCCGTGCCCTGCGCCCTGGCGCCCCTTTATCGCCAGTTGCGGGTGGGGGGGCGTCTGGTGATGCCGGTGGAAGAAGGCGGCAGACAGCATTTGCAAGTCAGTCATTGGGATGGCAGCGCGGCGCAGGTGATTCCGCTGGGCGCCTGCCATTTTGTCCCCTTGCTGGCGGGAACGGTTTCGGTGGCCTCTGGAGAGTGTGTCGGATGAAAAGCGCGAGCAGAGACGAGGAAGAGGACGTTCAGGCAGAAGCTTCAGAGAAGGGAGAGGATGTTCCGGAAAAAGCCGACGGGGCAGAAGATTTTGGTGAGGCACACGACTGGGATGCCACCCGCTGTTATCTTCGGGAGATCGGTCACAGTCCGCTGCTGACGGCAGAACAGGAGGTCACCCTGGGGCGCCGAGTTCAGGCCGGAGACCAGGCGGCACGCTGCACCATGATAGAGAGTAACCTGCGCCTGGTGGTAAAGGTGGCGCGGCGCTATATCAACCGGGGTTTGCCGCTCCTGGACCTGATCGAAGAAGGCAATCTCGGACTGATCCGGGCGGTGGAGAAATTTGATCCGGAGCGCGGCTTTCGCTTCTCCACCTATGCGACTTGGTGGATTCGCCAGAACATCGAGCGGGCGCTGATGAATCAGACCCGCACCATCCGCCTGCCCATTCATGTGATGAAGGAACTCAGCGCCGTGCTGCGCGCGGCCCGCTGTCTCGGGCAAACCTTGCAGCGGGAGCCGACGCCGGAAGAGGTGGCAGAAGCTCTGGACCGCCCGGTAGAAGGGGTGCGCGATTGTCTGGAAATGGATGGCCGGGTGACGAGCCTGGATGTGCCCCATGGCCGGGAGTCGGATCGCCCTCTTGCGGATATTGTTGCCGATGCTGATGCGGTGAGCTTGGAAGATGGCCTGGCCGACCGGAATCTCTCCCAGCAGATGCAGCAATGGATTGCGGCGATGACCGAGAAGCATCGGCTGGTACTACTCTGGCGTTTCGGTCTGGATGGTACCGACGGGGCGACGCTGGAAGAAGTCGGCTCCCGCCTCGGAGTTACCCGGGAGCGGGTGCGGCAGATTCAGGTAGAGGCGCTGCTGGTGCTGCGCCGTCGCATTGAAAGGGAAGGGCTGACGCCGGATAGCCTCTTCGGCTGACGGCGGGTGCCGGTAGGTCAGGCCTCGGGCGGCAGCAGGGCGGCGACGACCACGCGATCTTCGGCCAGCAGAATGTTGTAGGTGCGACAGGCGGCGCTGGTGTCCATCACCTCTACGGCGAGTTCAGCGGCGCCCAGGACCCGCATGAGTTCCAGAGGGAAATGCTGACGCTTGCCAGTGCCCAGCAGCACGATATCGGGTTTGCGCGCCAGCACTTCGGCAAAGTGCGAGAGTTGGAGCCCGTTGGCATGCTCCGGTCCCCAGGGGCTGTGCAGCCAGTCGGCGCCGACCAGCAGGCCCTGCGCGTGGCTCCTGCCGTGAATGACGATGCCCTGCGGCCCGTAGGCGTGGACGACATTGCGGTGACCGTCGTGTTGCAGATGTAATTTCATGTTGAATGTCCCTCATGCGGATTGACAGGCCCGCTTTGCCTCTCTATTGTTCTTCGATTTCGGCATTCGCTACAACCCTGAAGGCCCGCGCCACATGAACAGTGACTTTGAACGTATCCGTCGTCTCCCCCCTTATGTATTTAACATCGTTACGGACCTGAAGAATCAGGCCCGCAAGCGGGGCGAGGATATCATCGACTTTGGCATGGGTAATCCTGATCAGCCCACGCCCCAGTATATTGTCGACAAACTCTGTGAAACGGCCCAGCGCGGCGATACCCATCGCTACAGCGTGTCGCGCGGCATCCCCCGCCTGCGTCGCGCCATCACGACCTGGTATGAGCGCCGCTACGGCGTGCAGCTTGATCCCGAGTCTGAAGCCATTGTCACCATTGGCTCGAAAGAGGGCATTGCCCATCTGGCGCTGGCGACCATGGGTCCGGGCGATACGGTGCTGGTGCCGAGCCCGACTTATCCCATCCATCCTTACGGCTTTGTCATCTCGGGCGCCGACGTGCGCCATGTGCCGATGCTGCCGGGGGTGGATTTCTTCGAGGAACTGGAAAAGGCCGTCAAGGCCGCCTGGCCGAAGCCGAAGATGCTGGTGATCAACTTCCCCCACAACCCGACGGCGGCGGTCGTGGAGCTGGACTTTTTCGAGCGGATTGTCGCCTTTGCCAAGGAGCACCGTATTTGGGTGGTGCATGATCTGGCCTACGCGGATATCGTCTTCGATGGCTATAAAGCGCCGAGCTTTTTGCAGGTGCCGGGGGCCAAGGACGTGGGCGTCGAGTTCTTCACCCTTTCCAAGAGCTACAACATGCCGGGCTGGCGGGTGGGCTTTGCGGTGGGGAACCCGAAGCTGGTGGGCGCCCTGGCGCGGATGAAGAGCTATCTGGATTACGGCACCTTTACCCCCATTCAGGTAGCGGCCATCACCGCGCTGGAAGGGCCGCAGGATTGCGTGGAAGATATCCGGCTGATGTATGAGCAGCGCCGCGACGTGCTCTGCGAGGGGCTGGACGCGGCGGGCTGGGTGGTCGATAAGCCCAAGGCGACCATGTTTGTCTGGGCAAAAATTCCCGAAGCCTTGCGCAAGATGGGCTCGCTGGAATTCTCCAAGCTGGTACTGGATCGCGCCAAGGTGGCGGTGAGCCCAGGCATCGGCTTTGGCGAGTTGGGCGACGAATATGTGCGTTTCGGGCTGGTGGAGAATGAGCACCGCACCCGCCAGGCTATCCGCGGCATTAAACACATGTTTCGTGAGGATCTGTAATGGCGGACGATATGGCGCCGGTACGGATCGGTATGATTGGCATGGGTACCGTCGGTCGGGGGACGGTGCGGGTGCTGGAGCGCAATGCGGAAGAGATCACCCGTCGGGTCGGGCGGGAGCTGCGGGTGGTCCATGCGGCGGTGCGTAATCCGGCGCGTCTGGAAGGACTGGGGCTGAATGCGCGGATCAGCAGCGATCCCTGGGCAGTGGTGTGCGATCCCGAGGTGGACGTGGTCGTCGAGGTGATGGGTGGCCATGAACCCGCCCTGGACCTGCTGATGGCCGCTATCGCGGCGGGTAAACATGTGGTGACCGCCAACAAGGCGCTGCTGGCCGAGCACGGCAACGAGATTTTCGCGGCGGCGCAGGCCCAGGGGGTGATGGTCGCCTTCGAGGCGGCGGTGGCGGGTGCCATTCCCATCATCAAGGCGATCCGCGAGGGGCTGGCGGGCAACCGGATTCAGTGGCTGGCGGGTATCATCAACGGTACCAGCAACTATATCCTCTCCCAGATGTTCCGCGCGGGTTGGGATTTTCAGCAGGCCCTGGCTGAGGCGCAGCGCCTGGGTTATGCCGAGGCCGATCCAGGGCTGGATGTGGATGGCGGCGATGCCGCGCACAAGATTACCCTGATGGCATCCATTGCTTTCGGTATTCCGGTGGATTTCTCCCATTGTCATGTGGAAGGCGTCCGTGCGCTGGAACAGACCGATGTGGTCTATGCCGCGGAGCTGGGCTATCGCATCAAGTTGCTGGGGATTGCGCGGCGCCGCGCGGATGGTGTCGAGTTGCGGGTTCATCCGACCCTGATTCCCCATAGCCATCTGCTGGCCAATGTGGAGGGACCCTTCAACGCGATTCTGGTGGAGAGCGATGCGGCGGGGCAGAGCCTTTATTATGGACGCGGTGCGGGCGGCGATCCCACGGCCAGCGCCGTGGTGGCCGATTTGGTAGACGTGGCGCGAACCATGACTGCCGATCCCAGCAACCGGGTGCCCCATCTCGCCTTCCAGCCCGATGCTATGAGCGCCTTGCCGCTGTTGCCCATGGCCGAGGTGGAGAGTGCTTACTATCTGCGCATCCACGCCCACAACCGCCCCGGTGTGCTGGCACAGGTGGCGACGATGCTGGCGGAATACGGGATTTCCATCGAAGCGCTGGTGCAGAAAGAGACGCCGGAGGCGGACAGCGTGCCCATCGTCCTGCTGCTGCACCGCTGCCGGGAAGGTGACTTGGAGCAGGCCATCGCCCGCATTGAAGCCCTGCCAGTGGTCGTTCAGCCCGTATTGCGCCTGCGCGTCGAGAGTTTGGCGGAAGGGTGATCCATTCGCCACACTGAATTTTGGCATTTCATCTTAAATCAGGATAACTCCATGACCCGTTATACCGGTATTATCGACCATTACCGCGCCTTCCTGCCCCTGGCTCCCGAGACTCAGGCGGTGAGCCTGGGCGAGGGCAATACGCCGCTGATCGAATGCATCAATATGCCCCGCCAGCTCGGCCTCGATATCCGCCTTTTCCTCAAATTTGAGGGCCTGAATCCCACCGGCTCCTTCAAGGACCGTGGTATGACCATGGCGGTGACCAAGGCCAAGGAAGAGGGCAGCGAGATGGTGATCTGCGCCTCTACCGGCAACACTTCGGCGGCAGCGGCGGCCTACGCGGCGCGGGCGGGAATGCGCGCTTTCGTGGTGATCCCGGAAGGCAAGATTGCCCTCGGCAAGCTCTCTCAGGCGATGATGCATGGTGCCATGGTGTTGCAGATTCGCGGCAACTTCGATGCGGGCATGCGGATCGTCCAGGAAGTGGCGGCCAATGCGCCGATCACCCTGGTGAACTCGGTTAACCCTTACCGCTTGCAGGGCCAGAAGACGGCGGCCTTCGAGATTATCGAAGCACTGGGTGAGGCGCCCGATTATCACGCCCTGCCCGTGGGTAATGCCGGCAATATCACCGCCCACTGGATGGGTTACTGCGAAGCGACCGATGCGCGGAGCGATAAGTCGCAACCATTAACCGCGGCCTGCAAATTCTGCAATGGCGCCTGCACCTATGGTCACGGTAAGGCGGGCAAACGACCGAAGATGCTGGGCTTTCAGGCGGCAGGCAGTGCCCCCTTCATCGTCGGCCACTACGTGAAAGACCCCGAGACCATCGCCACGGCCATCCGTATCGGTCATCCCATGTCCTGGGATCAGGCGCACAAGGTGCAGGCGGAAAGCGGCGGCTGGTTTGGCGGTCATGGCGATGCCGAGATTCTGGAGGCGCAGCGCTGGCTGGCGCAATACGAGGGCGTTTTCTGCGAACCGGCCTCGGCGACCTCGGTGGCGGGGGTGGTGGCTGCGGCCCGCGCCGGAAAGATTGAAGCGGGCGCGACGGTGGTCTGTACCCTCACCGGGCATGGCCTGAAAGATCCCGATACCGCCATCGCCCAAGGTGGCGAAGTGCTCACCGTGGATGCCAGTCTGGAGGCCGTGCAGCGCGCCATCCTGGACCGCTGATGGCCGATCTTTGCCTCTGGCTGTCGGGGTTGCGCGGCGTGCCGGAGGAGGACCTGGGAGCGGTGTTGCCGCGTTACTGGGGTCGTGGGCGGGCGGAGCGGTTAACGGCTGGTTCCTCTCTGGAGGTGGCAGGGCGTTTGCTGGGTTTCAACGGCTTGCTGCCGGCGGCGGCACTATTGGCGGAGTCTGAGGGCATAGCGACCGAAGGGCACTGGGTCATCGCCCTGGAGCCGGTGGCGTTTCGCGGACAGGCGGGGCGGGCGGTGTTACAGCCCCTACCGGGTCTGGATGAGGACTCGGCCGCGGCGCTCTTTGCGGCGGCGGTGGCGCATATGGCGGATGCGCCCTGGATGCTGAGGCGCGGCGCTCGGCGCTGGTATGTGCTGGCCACCGACACGCCCGACCTGCACTGTCCCGATCCCGAACAAGTCTGGGGCCGCGAGCCGCTGGCGCTGCAAGCCACCGGTGCCGATGCCCGGCGCTGGAATGCCTTCCTCAATG
>JBBIUH010000093.1:0-7232 GCA_037440305.1 Acidithiobacillus sp. | reverse complement strand
CTGTTGAGACTGGCGGTTACTTCGATAGACTGCTGCGCCTGAGTCTGGTTTTTCTGGGAAGCGGTATCAATCGTTTTCGCGGTATTCGTGATGGCAGAGATGTTGGTTTGCACTTCGCCAGTGGCTTCCTGCACCCGTTTGGAGAGATTGCGTACCTCATCGGCGACCACCGCAAAGCCGCGTCCATGCTCACCGGCACGCGCCGCCTCGATAGCCGCGTTGAGCGCCAGCAGATTGGTCTGGTAGGCAATTTCGCGGATGGTCTGGGCAATCAGACTGATGGCCGCCACCTGCTGAATGAGTGATTCGGAGGCCTGATGATTTTCCTCGATCGTCTTGACCAGGTGTTGCAACGTCCTGCCCACGGTTTCCATTGCCTTTTGCGCTTCTGCGGATGTCCGGGTCAGCGTGTTGGCATGTACAGTTGCGTTTTTGGAGACGGATACAGAAATCTCATCCACACGGCGACTGTCGGTTAAATCCCGCCAGGAGGCGTGATAGGCGATCGGGCTGCCGGAGTCGTCTCGGATCACGGTAAAGTGAAGGGCAAAGGTTATCCCACCCAATTCCAGTTCAGCACTGTGCTCAGAAATGCTGCCTGCAGCCAGATTGCGGAATATCTGACGAATACGTTCCGGTTCTTTATGAAACTGATGGATAGAGTGACCAAGTGCCTGACGCACATCGGCACCGCGGAGGAGCGGATTCAGTTGCTGGTGATGGTGCGTCATGGCCCGCAATGCGGCAGGGTTCATATAAAATATGGCATTTTCCATGGCGGAATCTGCCTCACAGAGCATCTCCAGACTCAAGAGAGGGTCCAGCAGCCCGCGGGCATATTCTGCCAATGCTGTTCTATTCATTGATGGCTCCCTCATACTTATGCTTATTCGTTAATGGCGGTGCCGACATTCAGGCCATCAAACCAGTCGAGAAAACGCTGCACGTTATCCCCGCTATAAATGGCGCCGTGTTGTGGACAAAGGTAATCAATTTCCAGATTGCGCACACGGTTGATCCAGTCTTTTTTGGCCGCATTGGATGGCATCCAGCGCTCATGAAAGTATTTGGCTTGGGTAATGTGCTCTTCGAAAGCGCGGCCGCTTTTATCGCGACGATCCACCCAGGCACCATGTCCTGGCGGTAAGAGTGCAGCGCCGACATCGCCGGAAAACAATACCTTGGCCTCCGGATCATAAACATGGAAGTTTCCTGAAGAATGCAGATAATGAGCAGGAATGAACTCTAGGCGATGCCCGCCGATCAGCATATCTCCGCCTTCGTCCGGAATGTCCTGCAGGGGCGCCTCCAAAGCGCCATAATGGCGGATGAAGCTGTCCCAGAGCTTGGGGATATGCCACTGAATCTGCTCATTGCAGGCATGCCAAAGCGGCAGGCTGGAGGCAGTATCCGGATCCTGATGGGAAACAAAAGCCGCCTTCAGGCTGCTTGGCGGGACCACCTCGACGAGGGCAGCGAAAACCTGCGGAAAAATTTCAAATCCACCAGGATCGAGGATAAGGCTTTGCCCATTCGATTCCATCACATAGACATTGGAGTCGATGACGCGATGCTCATCCTGATCGTAGAGAATCCACCAGCGATGGTTGCCTGCTTCAAATATGGGTGCTGCTTTCATGCTCTAAGCTCTCCAGTTGGTGGCGATAAGTGCGGATGGCGTTGGACACGGTGCGCACTGCCTCACCCATATCGCGTGAGACGCGCATAAGGGGGGCACCCGTGCCTTCTGCTAAAGCCGCTTCGATACGGCCATTGGTCACCACATACTCTTGTTCCTCAATGCCTTCTTGCAGGGCATCCACCGTGGCGAGGAGGCGAAGCAATATTTTCCGCGCTTCTGTCTCTTCCTGGGTGATGATTTTTTGCGACTGCGCCTGGGTGTTCTTGAGAAGGGCGCAATCCTGACCACGCCGCGCCATGGCCTGGACCATGGCGCTAAACGATGCCGCGAAGCGCTGATGCTGGAGAATACGCATGTGCGCCTGAATCAGGGGCGCAATAGTCTCCTGCAGGTGCGATGCGGATTCTTTGAGGCTGGCGGCGCGTTCGCGGAAAGCCTGCGCGACTACGCCATATCCGGCCAATGCGTTGCCATGACGTTTGACGAGCACCATCGCATTCAGGGCCCGGCGATCTATCTCGCGCAGGGATTTTTCGATGCTCTGGCGGGCGGCAAAGGAGGCGTCGACGACCTGCATGATGCGCTGGACGTCCATCAGGCGGCACCTCTCCGGTCGGGGGTCGTCTTGCCGGTGCTGGGGTACTCCAAGGCATGACCGATCAGTGCGCCCGGATCAAGGATGAGGACGACATTGCCCTTGCCGGAAATGGTTGCCCCCTGATACCAGGTTTGCTCGGCAAGAAAATCAATGGGTTTGACCACCGAGTCCTCATTGCCGAGCACCTCCGAAACCATGAACAGGCCACGTTCGGTGAGGACCCCTTCGATGGGTTCGGAACCCAGACGCAAAGGGCGATCATTGAGCAGGGCACCAAGGTCTACCATGGGGGTGACCTGAGTGCCATCCAAGCGGTAAACGCTGCGGCCACCCATACGATGAATACGGCTTTCCTGAATGTCCAGCAGGCTTTCGATACTGGAGATGGGCAGGGCGTAGATTTCCCGACGCAGGCGCAGGTAAAGTACGGGCAATACTGCCATGGTCAGCGGAAATTCCATGGCAATCGTGGTGCTGAGACCGAGGCGCGTCTGAATGTCCAGATGCCCGCGCAGTTTACGCACGGTTTCTTTGACCACATCCATACCGACCCCACGACCGGAGAGATCGGTAGCCTGATCCTTGGTGGAGAAGCCGGCACGGAAGATCAGTTCTAGCGCTTCCTGTTCCGAGAGCCGGGCGGCCTGATCCGTCGTAATCACCCCTTTGTCGACGGCCTTCTGGGTGACAAACTGGCGGTCTATGCCACGGCCGTCGTCAGATACTTCGATGCGTACTTTGTCGCCGAGGTGTATGGCGGCTACCCGGATGGTCGCGCTACGCGGTTTACCCGCCGCTTGGCGTACCTCGGGGGGCTCAATGCCGTGGTCGAGGCTGTTGCGGATCAAATGTGTCATGGGGCCGGAGAGGGCATCGACGACGGTTTTGTCGATTTCGACTTCCTCGCCGACGATGTCGAGTTTGACTTCCTTACCGAGCTGCCGGGAGGCGTCGCGTACCACACGGGGCAGTTGCTGGAAGAGGCGCTTGCAGGGCTGCATCCGCAAGCGCATGACCGTGCTCTGGATGTCGTTGACGGTGAGGTCCACCTCACGGGCAATGCGCGCCATATCCTCGTTTTCTTCGCCCAGACTACTGACCGCCGAAGCCAAACGGTTGCGCAGGAGGACCAGTTCGCCGACCTGATTCATGACGGCGTCGAGGCGCAGCGCGTCAACGCGGAGGGTGGTGTCGGCGGCTTCCGGCATGTTCTGCGCGCGCGCACCGGGGTTCGCTATGGGCGCTGGTGCTGCGGACAGCGGTTGCGCATGGAGGTTCTGGACTGGAAGACTGATGCGTGATGCGGGCGGGTCAAGCTCAAGTACAGCGCTGACGGGTTGCGTCTGTGCGGTGTGTTCCAGGACGTCATAACCCGGCGCCTGGCCACCATGGAGTTGATCCAGCACCCGTTCAAACTCTTCCGGGCTGATTTCGTCTCCAGCGAGGCAGAATTGCTCCGGCGCGTCGGCCAGACCGGGGGCCTGATTGCCGTAGAGGGCGTCGAGGGTGGCCTCAAATTCGGCCTCACTGATTTCGTCGCTGCTGCCGGGCGCGGAGTGGCTGCTTATATCGGCACGCTCAATGTAAATACCGTTGTGACCGTCGATGGTGATCCGTTGACTGGCCAACAGCGTGGCATCTGTCGACGGACAGGTGGTTGCGTCCGTGCCGGACTCATCCGTTTCTGCGGCGATGGCCTGCAGATAAGGGGTTTGACCAGCGGCGAGTTGCTGAATGACCTGGCCAAGATCCACTGGCCCGGCTGCCGGACTTTCGCCGTGGCCCAACTGCTGCAGCATGTCATTGATGACGTCCAGGCCCTTGAGGATGGCGTCGATCATGCTGGCGGAGATGGTCAGCGTATGGGAACGCAGCTTGTCCAGAAGGTCTTCCAGATGATGCGTCCAGCTGACGAGGTGGTCTGCTTCCAGAAATCCCGCCCCGCCTTTCAGGGTGTGAAAGGCCCGAAATACGGATGCCAAAATTTCGTCATTGCCGGGTTCAGATTCCAGGCGAAGGGTGTCTTCCTGGGCTTTTTCGAGGAGCTCGCGGGCTTCGGGAAGGTAGTCCTGCAAAATCTCCATGTCCATGATCAAATCCCCAATTCGGCGAGCAGGGCGTCTACTTCGTCTTGATTGACGCTGGAATCGGAATCCGCAACGTCATCCGCTTGGGGCGCGTAGCCCGGGTTGGCCTGCATCCCGATTTCGGCGAGTGTCAGACGGATACGTTCTTCGACCGCTTGCAGGAGGGTGATGGCTTTTTTCAGCCGCTGACCGGCAAGATCCTGCCCTTGCTGGCTGGTCAGAATGGTGAGCAGGGCGTCGTCGATGTGGTGGAGCGATTCGTCGATAAAGCGGTTATGGGCGTTGCGAATGTCATTTACGGCATCCTGGGCACGCTCAACGGCCGACAGGGTGACCATGGTCTGCTCTTCAGTGAGGCGCAAAGCCTCCTCCAGCGGATTTTGCGCGCCCGAGAGGTTCTCTTCTGCCGTATTGGCAATACGTTTCAGGCCTTCACGGAGAAGCAGTTCGGCCTCACTCAGTAGGCGCCCCGGATTCAGCACATGGTTATTCATGACTGAGTTCCCTGAGCGGCTTGCAGGCGTTTGAAAACGGCATCGAGCTTTTCCTTGAGTGTGTCGGCGGTGAAAGGCTTGACGATATAGCCGTTCACCCCGGCTTGAGCCGCTTCAAGGATGTTCTCGCGTTTGGCCTCTGCCGTGACCATGAGGACCGGTATGTGCTTGAGTTGGGCGTCTGCACGAATAGCACGGAGCAGGTCGATACCCTGCATGTTGGGCATGTTCCAGTCAGAGACGACAAAATCGAAGGGTCGGTTGCGCAGTCTTTGCAGCGCCTGTACCCCGTCTTCGGCTTCATCAAAATTGCTGAAACCCAGCTCCCGCAACAGGTTGCGCACAATCCGGCGCATGGTGGAAAAGTCGTCCACTACGAGGATGTGAATGCTTTTATCGACCTGATCTATTCCCATATACCCCTTTTCTCCTCCTTGAGCGGCAGCCCCTCTGATCGGCTGCCGAGAGCTCGCCGTCCGCACAACGGACGTCTCTCTAATCTGTGATGGTTTTAAGCAAACTCTATACCAGGAAAAATGCGCTGCTGGTCAGTTGCGGCCTTGTTGAGATATACGGCACGAAAGCCTGGAAACTGAAGGGGCTCCGCCGCCCGGATCATCAGCGGACGGGTGACCAGTATTGGGGATAACCCTGATATTTGGTGAGGTTGGCGATGCGTTGCGTGACGGTATCGGCGGCGATCCGATTGGGCACGGGACCCACCAACACGCGGTAAAGATGGTTCTGTGGCAAGGTGCCGATGCACGTGCTGAAGCCTTTGCTTTTGAGCAGTTTTGCCAGATCAGTTGCCATGCTGGAGCGCCCGAAAGCCCCCAGTTGCACATACCACCCAGCGTCGCTGCAGGTGTTGTCAACGGCTGGGGCGGAGGCCGTTGGCGCTTTATGGGTGGGTGGAGCAGACTTCTGCGTCAGGGTGGGACGAGTCAATACGGGCATTGGGGCGGGTGTCGGGCGCGGGTTGGCCGCGCCAATTTTTTGGCGAACTGGAGACCGCCGGGGTCCTTTGGCAATAACCGTGGATGAAACAATTGGATTCGCACTCGTGTTGATGGCGGTTGCTGACTGAGTTGAGATCGTCGGGGCGGTAACTGCTGCGGTGGGTTTGGCGGAGTTAACAGAGGATATTACCGCGATGGGTTGCGGCAGGCTCAAAAAAACGCTGGCCCCACTGGATTGAAGGGCTTTGGAAGCGCTTTCGCCGTGTCGTTCGGAATGATTCCAGTATACCCCCGTGGCGACCACGACCAGTAGAAGGAGAGCGACGACGATGACGCGATTGAGGCGCTTCTGCTGCTTTTGCGTTTTGCTGATCTCGTCGGATGTCATTGATCGAATCTTTCCTGATATCTAACCGCGCTGATCAATGGCACCCGCCATGATCGGATCGGTTCCGGCCTTGCTCGGATTCTGCGGGGCGACTACCACGATGCTTACCCGTCGATTCATGACGAGGCCCTTCGCCGTATCGTTGGGTGCCACTGGATGATACTTGCCGTAGCCCGCCGCGACCAGATTCTGCGGATTCACGCCATGCTGGATGAAGAGTTCCACCACGGAAACTGCACGCGCGGCGGACAGTGCCCAGTTGGATGCAAATTGGGCGGTGCGAATGGGTAGATCGTTGGTAAAACCGTTTACCTGGACTTGGTAAGGCACCTGACGCAAGACCTGTGCAATCGCCCCCAGAGTGGCGGTGGCATGAGGGCTGAGCCGCGTCTGTGCCGAGTGAAACAGGATTTTGGCGTTGAGATCGATGACGACGCCCAGGTTGCTCCGGTGAATAGCGACGCTACCCTGCGCGATCAGAGGCTTAAGCAGCGTTTCCATCTGTTTTTCAATTTGCCGCATGGCGGTGGCGGGATGCGGCGGTGTTTGTGGGTGGTTCCTTGCCTGGGGCGAAACCTGGCCTTTTTGCACATGAGGTACGGGCGCCATGTCGGCGATTTTAGGCAGGGCGGGCAGATCTACGGGCGTCTGGCTGAGGGATGGCCTTGCGTCAGAGCGGATGGGGACCGGTGACCAGGGTTGTCCACTGAAGGCGGATACCAAAGTTTTCGACAGGACTCTGTATTTGCCTTCATTCACCGAGGAAATGGCATACATCACCACAAAAAAGGCGAAGAGCAGAGTAATGAAGTCGGCATAAGACACCAGCCAACGTTCATGATTTTCCCATTCCTCTTCTTTCTTACGGCGTGCCATGGCGATCTCCTTGTCACTAAACCGCTCTGGGAAATAGACGATTTTTCCGATCCTGCAGCGACTCTCAAGAAACACTTTTTATGATCTTGAATATGTTACAGTTACGAAACGACGGTTTCACCGGGAACCAGCCTCATGCCCATCTTTTCAGCGCGTTGAGCCAGTTGCCGTAGCACCCGTTCTCGGTA
>JBBIUH010000092.1:0-7459 GCA_037440305.1 Acidithiobacillus sp. | reverse complement strand
TCGCTTGGGAGCTGTTTTGATGACCCAGGAGGCTGAGCAGCGATGTATATACCGAAAATCGGCTTAACCCACATATTTTTTGAAACATTGCAGAACTTCCAAGGGGAACGGCTGTCAAAAATCTACGGTATTCGTCAAAAAAAGCGTCACGATCTTCCGCCATTGCAAAAAACTGGCATTATAATTCCATCAAATGGCCATCCCGTTCGATTTGCTAGCGACAGAATTTCAAAAATTCTCTTTTCCTGTCAGGCACTAATTACGCGCCAGTCATCAGCCTGATGCATCCAGATGCGGAGGAGGACGCTATCTTTGTGGCGCAGTCGCCAGATAAACAATTCGATATTCTGGTGCTTTCGCCGGTCGATCTGGCGGTATCCAAGCTGGGGCGATACGCTGACAATGACCAGAGGGATATTCAGGAACTTTATACCGACAGGCTGATCACTCCGCAGGCACTGGAAACCCGCGCTGCAGCCGCTATGCGCTATTACGTGGGGAATGTGGGACAGGTTCACCACAACACCATAATGCACTACACAATATGGGATATCAGCCAACCATCCAGCCGCCACCCTCCAGGTATATTCCCCCGGAACCCACGCGCCTGAAACGCAACGACGCGCAGCGGCTGGCAGAAGGTGGGGTTCTGAGTTACCAACGCATTGCCTGTCCAGAGGGCAGATTACTGGCATCCTGATCAGCTTGAGTGAAGACCGTTCCGTGGCCTTCATGAGCCCCGCACGCGACATGATCGCTGTCTACCGCAACAATTACAAAGCCATGCCAGAATTGTCCGCATTCAAGGGCAAAGTGGTGACTCTGCTGGAACAGGGGCATAAACTGATCGTGCGTGACCGCGATAAAGAGCGGGGCAAGGGGCGTGGTTTATGACGCAGAATAAAGACTGGATGGTATTAACCACAATCAACGCCCCACGACACGTCATGGTGACAGGCGATGCTCTGGAGGCTTGGCTGCGCGGCGCCTCTGAGGCGGATACCATGGGGCTACAGGCGTTCTTTTATGAGTGTGATCTTGGCGCGCAGCTCGGCTTTTTGCGTGGCCGCCACATCCCCGTGGAACAGGCCCTCGCTACCCTGGATCAGTACGTCCGGCCCGGGTTTCCGAAGGACTTTCATTTTCCGCTGGATGCCTGGGCTGCCTGATGGATTCTTGGGAACCGCTTTTCGACAAGGCCATGTTGGCGTGAGAAAGGTTGTTTTTAGGTTGAAACATCGTAAACATGGGTTTCGTAACGCGCGTCGTTCCCTGGCGCTGATGCTGCTTATGCTTTTCGGGTCGGCCACCTGCGGCGGCGCAGTGCGGATGGCGAGTGCCCAGGCTGTGGACGTCGTTACCCTGCCTCATCCGCTTACGGAAAGTCATTATCCGGTCGAACGCGCCCTGCACCAGAGGCGCTCCCTCAGGGATTTCGCCGCCACGGCCCTGACCCTGAAGGAGGTGTCTCAACTGCTTTGGGCGGCCCAGGGGGTGACCAGTCCGCAGGGGCTGCGGACTGCGCCTTCCGCCGGCGCCCTCTATCCGCTCGAAACCTACTTCGTCGCCGGCAACGTCAGCGGCCTCGCGCCCGGCATCTATCGCTACCTCCCCCGCGCCCACCGGCTTGTCCGCGTGAGCCAGGGGGACAAGAGGGCGAATCTCGCCGCCGCGGCATTGGGCCAGTCCAGCATCTCCAAGGCGCCCGGCGTGGTCGTGCTGACCGCCGTGGAAAGACGCAGCACCGGAAAATACGGACCCAGGGGAATCGCCTATCTCGAGCGGGAGGCCGGCCATGCCGCGCAGAGCCTTCTCCTGCAGGCCACCGCCCTGGGGCTCGGCGGCGTGCCTATCGGCGCCTTCGTCGACGCGCGGGTTGCGGCAATCCTGGGTCTTCCCGCCGACGCGCGCCCGCTTTACCTGATCCCGGTCGGACGGCCCGGCCCAGGCGATGGTGCCAGTAAGCCCAGGAGCGCGCATTGAACCGCGCCTCTTTGCGCCGCGAGTGCCTGTCAATCCAACCGCAACCACCCCTTGCGGTAAAACACCCAGGCCGTCAGCACCTCCACCAGCACCAGCCCGCCCGTCACCATTACAAAGCCGTAACGCCAGTGCGGAAAAGACCCCAGCGGCACGTTCATGGCCGCAGCTCCCGGTATGAAGAGCGGTATGGTCGCCAGAATAATCAGTGCCGCCATGAATTTGAACAAGTGGTTTACGTTGTTGTGGACCACGTAGGCATACGATTCCAACAATTCACTGATAGTCGCCTGGTCACTGTCCACCTGATCCCGCACCTGGGACAGCTCAATGCGTGTGTCTTCATGGATTTCCATCAGGTCAGTATCTTCGGCGGGCAAGAAATGGCCGATTTCACTGACCACATATTCCAGTTGCAGCAAGCCCAGATCGAGCGCCAACAGGCGGTCATTAATGTCCAGGCCGCGGTACACCACGTCATGGCGCTGGGCCTGGCGCAGATCCCGCTCCACCACGGCCATCTCCCGGGCCACGGAACGCGCGGTGGGCAGATAATTGCGGGTGACTTCGGCGATGATGCGCAGTACCAGTTCCCAGCGCTTGCGTGGTTTTCGCGGATCGATCAGCCGGCTCAGGAAGGGAATCTCCCGCTCGGTCAGGGTGACAAAATAGCCGGGTACGAAATACAGACTCAGGGGCACCAGCGTGAATTGTCCCGCTGCGCCCGCTTCCGGCATGGGCACCTGGAATTGCAGAGAAATCAACCGCTCCTCTTTGATCAGTGGGCGCGATGCCTCGCCTTCCAGACGTTTGCGCAGAAAGCTTTCGGGGATGTCCAGGGTCGCCGCCGCCTGCGTCAGTTCGTTGGCTGAGGGGGCGACCAACGCCATCCAGCTCCGCCGGTTGGCGTTCCCGGACAGTAGAGAATCGCGGGTGATGCGCATCATGGATCTGCCCTCACATGGAAAAAAAGCCGTGTTTACGCGCCCAGCGCGCGAACAGCCACGTCACGCCAAAGACATAGGCAAGTAATCCGAACCAGAGATAATGCCAATGCTCAAGAGGCAGGGGCGTCATCATGTGCCAAGGCATGATAAAGGCGATCGGCATCATGAGCAGGGCCAGCCATACGGTCATAACCTTCATCACCGTATGGGCATTGTTCTGGATGATGCCATTATAGGCATTGGTCACTGCCAGATAGCGTTCATGAATCAGATTCACGCTGTCCTCTATCCGGTGCTGCTCGCGTAATGCTGCGTCCAGTAAGGAATAGACCGGTGACTCACCGGGTGTGGCGCGCAACGCATCGCGGAGAATCAGGCCGGTTTCCCGCAGGGCGATAACCAGTTCGCCGAGGTCGCGATTCAGGGCGACAATCTGCCGCAGTTCCGCGTTGCCCATGGCAGTTTTCAAGGCTATGCGCAGCGCTTGCAAACGTTCCACCAGTACCCGCGCTACCCGCTCGTGACTATAGATGACACTTAGCAGTACGCGTTGCAGCAATTCGTCCATAGCGGTTTGCCGTAACTCGCCCAGCCAGTCCTGCTGCAATGGCTGGATCAGCGCCTTCTCGCCCAGAATTGCGAGGCTTTGCGGCGTATGGTGCAGGGTCAAGTGCGCCATCCGCGCCACCGTGCCGAACTGCGCATCTTCCTCCAGCAGTGCTACAGGCAGGCGCAGGGTCATCTCGTCGTTGTGACAATAAAGACGTTGTTCTACGCAGTGCCGCAGCGCGGCTTCCAATTGCGGACAGCGATGCACCTCTTCCGGCGTCAGCAGAAAAACGCCGTCTGCCGTGTAGCGTTCGGCGGCGATCCAGGCCCCTGCGGTTTTATCGTAAAACTGGCAACCCATGGCGCGCGCTCAGATCCAGTCTTTCTTACGGAAGACCATGAACAGTATTCCGGATACCGCAAATCCGCCCCCCATGAGCACGGGCCACGCATAGGCCCAGTGCTGCAGGGGCAGGGGTACGTTCATTCCGTAAATGCTCGCCACCGTCGCGGGTGCCGCCACGACCACGGTCCAGGCCGTGATGATTTTCAGGGTGTTGCTGATGTTGTTCTGCAGCACGCCGACGTAGGCATCCATCATGTTGGTAATGGTGGAGGCGTAAATGTCGGTCATGTCCCGCGCCTGCTGAAGATCGATGAGGGCGTCGGCGATGTCTTCCAGGTCGCCCTCGTCCTGTTTGAGCAGCGGCAGCCGCATGGTCTGCTGCGCCACCGAAATGTTGCCCTTGAGCGCCGACGAAAAGAGGATGAGGCTCTTGTTAAGGGCCAGGAGGCGGAAAAACCCCCGGTTATTCTGGGAGTCGCGGAGGATTTTCTCGGTGGTGGCAATTTCGGCGTTGATGATGCGCAGGGCACGCAGATAGTCCCTGGCGATGGCCTGAAAAATCTCCGCCAACAGCCCGCGCACATGCAGGGCCTTGCCGCGCTGACGCTGCCCGCGCAACTCCTCCCAGAGGGCGAGGGGCTGGGCGCTGGCCGTCACCATCTGCTGGGGCAGGAGCCAGAGCCCCACGGGCAAGGTACGGAAGCGCAGTTCGGCGTCCGCCTGCATGGGGGCGGGCACCTTGAGAATGATCAGGGCGATATCGCCCTCCCGCTCCAGACGCGGGCGCTCATCCTCATCGGAGACGTCCTGAAACAGATAATCCGGCACCTGCAAGTGCTTGGCGACAAAATCCAGCTCCGCAGCCGTCGGCGCCACCACCTGAATCCAGGTTGCGGTCGGCGGCCACTGGAAGTCCGCGGTGACTTTCAGTTCAGCATCCGTCTTTTCGTTAAACCAATGCAGCATTCCGACCCCTCCGTGCGTCCGTCAGCCCGTTCATATCCAGCCCTTCCGCCTGAAAATCAGTGCCAGCCCCGTAGAAATGCTCGCCCCCAGACCCAGCACGACCCAAAAAATCCAGTCTGTCTTCTGAAACGGCAGTGTCGTATTCACCCCGTAGAGGGTCGCGAGCAGACTCGGCACATAAAAGATCATGGCCAGCACCGTCACTACTTTCAGACCATGATTGATGTTGTTCTGCACCATGCCCGCATAGGCGTCCATCATCGACGTACTGGTCCCGGCATAGACCCGCGCCCGCTCATGGGCTACCTGCAATTCCAGCAGAGCGGTGTCGATCTGCTGGGTAGCGGGCAGATCGTCGCGGATTTCCGGCAAGCGGGAAATCTTGAAGGCCGTCGCGATATTACCCACCAGCGCCACCTCAAAGCGGGTCAGGCTCTTGCTGATCTCCAGCAGGGTGAAAAAGTCGCCATTGCTCTGGGTCCAGTCCAGTTGCTGCTCATTATCGTGGATGGCGGCATTGAGTTGGTGCAGGGCGTCTTCGTAGCTCTGCGCCAGAATCTTGAGGATGGCGGCGAGAATTTCGACACTTTCCGGTGGGCTGGAAAGATGCTCCATCTGCTCGAAAAAAGGCGATAATGGCGCAAAATCCCGGGCCAGCACCGTGGTAATCCGGGTCCCTTGCAGGATGATGCCCAAGGGCCGCTGTTCCCAGCTATCGGCATCTGCCTCGTTGCCTTTTACGGGGAATTGCAAGGTGATGAAGACACGTTCGCCATCGCGGCGCAGCCAGGAGCGTTCATCGGGATCGAGGATATCCTGGGCGAAATCCCAGTCGTCCGCCAACTGCCCCGCCCGTTCCCAGTCCGCCGGGCACGGCGCCGTGAGATGCTGCCAGCCGCCCTCGTTCACCAGCGCGGAGCTCGATGCGGGGGTATGGTGCGGATCTGCTGGCAGGGACACATCCATGACGCTCTCTCCTGATCAGAAGCAGGCTGTTTCGGTGCCAGCGTCCGGAATCAGCGTTTATGGAGAGCGCCGCACGCCGTGACCCTTGGACCGCAGGACGGAGCCTCTTATACTGGACTTTTCGTCATCCTGTAAAGGGAATACCGTCGTGAGCAATGCGCAGCAGCCACCCGAAAGCAAAGCCTTTTTACCCCTCGCCATTGCCATCCTTACCGTCTCCGACAGCCGCACGCCGGAAACCGACAAATCCGGCGACAAAATTGCCGAACTCGCCAGCCAGGCCGGACACCAGATTACCGCCCGCCAGATCATCGTTGATGATGCCGAAACCCTGCGCGCGCAAATGCGTGACTGGATCGCCGACCCCGCCATCGACGTGATCATCGCCACCGGCGGTACCGGCGTCACCGGCCGCGACGTCACTCCCGAAGCCCTCGCCCCCCTCATCAGCAAGCCCATCCCCGGTTTCGGCGAAGTCTTCCGCATGCTCTCCTTTCAGGAGATCGGCACCAGCACCATCCAGTCCCGCGCCGAAGCCGCCATCTGCGACGGCACCATCGTCTTCCTCCTCCCCGGCTCCACCAGCGGCGTCCGCCTCGGCATGGAGGCCATCATCGTCCCGCAACTGGATATTCGGCACCGCCCCTGCAACCTCAGCGAACTGTTGCCGCGCATCCGGCACGAGCACTGAGGGGTTTATGGCGGGGGAAATTGCCAAAACCCGACGGAAACGCGGATAATCCCGCCATGCAAAACCCATTCGACGTCATCGTAGTCGGCGGCGGTCATGCCGGGACGGAGGCGGCTGCCGCAGCCGCCCGTCTCGGCGTGCGCACGCTTCTGCTCACCCAGAATCTCGATACCATCGGCCAGATGTCCTGCAATCCGGCCATCGGCGGCATTGGCAAAGGTCATCTGGTCAAAGAAGTCGATGCGCTCGGCGGCATCATGGCCTGCGCCATCGATCAGGCGGGCATCCAGTTCCGCACCCTCAACGCCAGCAAGGGTCCGGCGGTGCGCGCCACCCGCGCCCAGGCGGACCGCAGCCTCTACAAACGCGCGGTGCGTCGCCTGCTCGAAGACCTCCCCGCCCTGCAATTGTTTCAGGGCATGGTCGGCGATCTGCTCGTGGAAGGCGACCGGCTGGCGGGCGTCATCCTCGAAACCGGACTGGTGCTGCGTGCCGCCCAGGTCGTCCTCACCACGGGGACTTTCCTCGGGGGCCGGGTGCACATGGGTGACCAGAGCTACGCCGCCGGCCGGGCCGGCGATCCGCCCTCCAACGCGCTCGCCCAGCGCCTGCGCGCGATGGCCTTCCCGGTAGCGCGGCTGAAAACCGGTACCCCGCCGCGTATCGACGGTCGCAGCATCGACTATAGCGTGCTGGAGGCGCAGCCCGGTGATACCCCGCCGCCCGCTTTCTCCTTCATGACGTCGCGCATCGAAGTCCCCCAGCGGTCCTGTCACATCACCCACACCAACGTCCGCACCCATGAGATCATCGCCGCGAACCTGCACCAGTCGGCCATGTATGGCGGTCATATCCAGTCGGTGGGCCCACGTTACTGCCCGTCCATTGAGGACAAGGTCGTGCGCTTCGCCGACAAGAGCGCGCACCAGATCTTTTTGGAGCCGGAAGGTCTCGATACCCACGAGGTTTATCCCAACGGCATTTCCACCAGTCTGCCTTTTACGGTGCAGGTGG
>JBBIUH010000091.1:0-7751 GCA_037440305.1 Acidithiobacillus sp. | reverse complement strand
TTAGTTCTTATGTCTTGATCTCAGCCCGATAACAGGTTGGAATCCTCTGGTTGATCCCCGGAGCGGGGAGAGGAATGCTGTTTCCCTTCTTAGGCCTCGAGCCTGTCTTTCAGATTGGCACCTCTCCCCAACTTATGCCATTCAGTTCGGACGGTATCCAAGGCCTGCCCTGGGCATGAGCCTGTACAGATAAGGATGAACCGGCATGGTCCGCAGATCGCCATTACTTTTGCGACAAGGAGAGTATCATGAGCGACCCAATTTCCTGCGTCGGTATCGACATTGCCAAAGTCAAGTTCGATGTGGCGTTACTGACCCCCACCGGCAAGTACCGCAGCAAGGTCTTTGCCAATCGCCCCGAGGGATTCGGATTATTTCTCGATTGGTTGCGCAAGTACGATGCCTTGGAGGCCCACCTGTGCATGGAGGCCACCGGCGCCTATGGTCGAGCCTTGGCCAGGTTCCTGGCACAACAGAAGCTCCTGGTCAGCGTGGTCAATCCCGCCCAGATTCATGCCTTTGGCAAAACGGAGCTGGCCCGAGCCAAAACCGACAAGGCCGATGCCCGGCTCATCGCCCGGTACTGCCAACTCCACCGCCCTGCACCATGGACCCCACCGGCCGACGAGATCGTAGTCCTGCAAGCCCTCGTGCAACGCCTGGATGACCTACTGGGATTGCAGAACATGGAGTCCAATCGCCTGGAATCTGCCGAGACTGCTGCACGAATTTCTATCGAGGCCATCCTCTCCACCATCAATGAGCAGATCCATGCCGTACGCCAGCAAATCCAGGAGCACATCGATAATCATCCGGACCTCAAGAAACAAAAAGACTTGCTCCTGAGCATTCCCGGCATCGGAGAAAGCACCACCGCCACGCTGCTGGCTTTTCTCAGCCCCTTGGAGCGATTCCCCTCGGCCAAGCAGGTAGTGGCCTATGCGGGGCTCAACCCCCGTATCCGTCAATCTGGTCAATGGGCCGGGAAAACCCCTATTGCCAAAGCGGGCAACGTCCTGCTCAGGAAGTGCCTCTACATGCCCGCCATCTCCGCAAAGCAACACAATCCAATCATCAGGGCATTTTGTGGACGCCTGCTGGCGAATGGAAAGCGACCCATGCAAGTCATCATTGCTGCCATGCGAAAGCTGCTCCACATCGCATTTGGCGTCCTCAAATCGGGCCAGCCATTCAACCCAGAGATGGCACTTGCATAGAGGGCTTCAAGACGGTACCTGGAAGAACTTCGACCCGAAGTCCGGTAAATTCCAGTGCCCCATCCCCGCCTTTTGGGCCGATACCGACGACCCACCCCGCAAAAGGGCAGCTTGACTCACTTCTTCTTCAGCAATCCAGTCAAATTGCACCGCTTCAGTAGATCGGTGCCGGACCCGTATGTCTAAAGTTCAGTAAACTATGGACTACGAAATGACAACACGTGCGGTGGGCGTCGTCATGCAACACGTCCAGTCGGGCATCGGCTGGGTATCGTCTGCCAGCATCAGGGATTTTTCGCCGGAATCAGTCTGCCGTCGGTAATGATCCGCTCCGGATCTCCGATGGTGATGCGCGAAAAGTCTCGGTGTATGGGGTTTAACAGATAGTTTTTCTCCGTTGGGATGACGGCACTCGGCACGGCAAGCACCGCAGTTCTGCCTTCTGCAATCCATCGCATCCCTAAATCCTGCAAGAACTGGGGCGGCTGCCCGTTGCGCCAGCCCTCCGGCAGTTGCTCGACAGCAATGCTCTCCATCGACACCTCTGGGGGAATGGTCGCGGGAATCACGACATAGCTGGCACGCAACGGATCATCCTGAACCAGCATCTCCAGCATGGCCAGTGACTGGCTAGTCGCCGTATACACCACGGGCACCCCTTTCCGGTTCCATCGCCCACCGTAACGCCGGGCGCCCTCCCCAGTAAATGCGGTTTCCGCGAATCTGGCCGTGACCATCCGCCAGACGGTCAGCATCAGGCAAACACCCCATGTTCAATGCGCCCGAGCGTATCCAGCACACTTTCAGATCCCATGTCGGTATCCATCAAAGAAAGCGGGGTCAATCCCTCCAAGGCAGAATTTTGTGATTTCAGCCAGTCAACAGCGAGATCCAAGCTTCCAAATACGACTTCCGCGCGCTCAATCGTCCGGGCGAGTCGCACCATTTTGGCGGACTCTTCACTATTCAGCATTCCCTCTCTCTTGCGCCTGGCCAGGGTGCGATAAGGAATGCCCAACATAGAAGCCAGCTCGGTGTGTGAGATACGCAAGGCGGCTGACAGAGGATCTATCGAAGAAGCGGGTATTCCGTGGCGAATCACCTGGACCCACTGCAATGGGCTGCTGGGCATGGTCGAAAAAGCGTCAAAGCTTCCCAACAATCTGTCGGTCGAAACACATCCAGTCATAGCTAGCCTCCAATTAAAGGCGATTGGCATATAGAAGTGTTAAATATGGCATGGCTGGGATAGGTCGTCAAGCAAAGTCGTGATGCAGCACGTCCAGTCGGGCATCGGCTGGGTATCGTCTGCCAGCATCGGGGGGGGGCGGGATTTTTCGCCGGGAGAAGTCTGTCGCGTAATGATTGGCTCTGATTCCATCGCGGCGCGCAATCCCTTGGGAGAGTTCATTCACGCGCATTTTCGATATGCAGGGAAGTTCGAAAAACTCCCCATTTCCAGTAAAATGTAGGGAGCCGATTGGAAGGGAGAGCAACCATGGCAGGATTGGTAGGGCAAACAGGATTCTTCCCCGGAGACCGCCAGTTGCGGGAACTGGATTTGCTGGGCGACGGTTTGCCGCTGCTCAATGGGCTCATTCCCTGGGAGCGCTTCCGCCCAATTCTGGAGAGTGTGCCGAAGGCCAAGCCCAAAGGGCCGGGAGGGAGAAAGCCCTACGACCGGATGCTGCTCTTCAAGATGATGGTGTTACAGCAACTGCACAATCTCAGTGACGAACAAACCGAATACCAGGTTCGGGATCGCCTCAGTTTTCAGCGTTTCCTGGGGCTTGGGTTGGAGGAAGCCGTACCCGATCGCACGACCTTGTGGCTGTTCCGGGAATCTCTGGCGCAATCCCAGTTAACGGAGCGCCTGTTTACCGCCTTTCACGCCTTTCTACGGGAGGTCGGTTATGTGGCACGGGCAGGGCAAATTATCGACGCGAGCTTCGTGACGGTTCCCCGGCAGCACATGCGCAGGAAAGAGCGGGAGCAGGTCAATCAGGGTGAGGTACCCGCCGCGTGGCAGGAGAAACCCGCCAAGCGCCGCCAGAAAGATACCGACGCCCGTTGGACCAAAAAGAACGACCAGAGCTATTTCGGCTACAAGAACCACATAAACGTGGACAAGCGCCATAAGCTGATTCACCAGTACGTCGTAACCGATGCGTCGGTACATGATAGCCAATGTCTGGAAGCCTTGTTGGACCCGGAGAATTCCGGCGTAGAGGTCTTCGCCGACAGTGCGTATCGTTCGGAGGAATCGGAGCAGCTGCTACAGGAGCAGAGGTATCGTAACCGGATCCACGAAAGGGCCTACCGCAACCGACCGTTAACCCAAGCACAGGAGCTGGCCAACGCCCGCAGGTCACGCCACCGTGCACGGGTCGAGCATGTTTTTGGTGCCCACACCCAGCAGGGTGGCAAGTGGGTGCGGACCGTGGGCAAGGCCCGCGCCGGCGTGAAGATTGGGATGATGAATCTGGTCTATAACATGCGGCGCTTTACCTGCTTGCTCAAACAGGAAGTGGCCTGGTAGGGAGTAATCCGTCCAAAATCGGCAAAAATGGTAAAAAGCCATAGAAATTATCAACTAAATGATGGATAATGCGTAAAAATCGCTGGAAAATGGCGAGGGGGAGCGAGTCTCTCCACTTCAAACGGCGAAATTTTTGTTATTCGAGGTTCCCTATAGACAAAACTGCCTGCTATACCAATCCGTGTGCAGCAGAAAACAACGGAAGGAGTAGTCATGGCAAAGATAGAACGGGGCACGGATTCGCTGTTTAGCATCAAGCCGGAGCCGGTACCCAATGCAGGGGCGGTGTCCGATATATGGACAGCATCCAAGCCGGTGCAGCCAGCCAGTACGGCATTGGCTACGGAGACAGCACGGCCAGCGGCGGCGGCTACGGAGACAGCGCAGCCATCCAATGCGGGGCCGATCAACAAGGGGGGCAGGCCACGGCTTCCCGATGACCAACGCCGAAAGAAGTGCGCGATGGTGGCCCTGTCCGGGTCCGAAATGGATACGCTGCGGGAATGGGCAGCGCGGCGGGGGACACGGCTGGGCACCTTGCTCAGAGATATGTCGCCTTGGCAATGGCGGCACGAGATCGATAAGCCTCTGGCGGCCAGCCATGGAGAAGCCCGTATGGGTGATGTCCAAAAGTTGGACACCATAGACCCACGGGCCATCCACGGGACCACCGCCACCGCCCGCCCAAATCACCGCACTTTGTACGCCGCGACCGCAGACAGGTCGATGGTCGCGCTGCTGATCGTAGGCCGCTGTCGCCGTGCCCATTTCCTCGCCCGATAGGCCGCACTGGCCGCCCTTTGCGCCGCCTGCCTATCCACATGGATGAACATGTCGAAGCCGATGAAAGCTACGTCGGTGGCCGTACTCGCGGCCAGGGCCGAGGCGTTCACGACATGGTTCTCGTTGCCGGTGCGGTCGAGGTTAAACAGCGCAAGCACGGCGGCAGTCTCAACAAACGGAGGACTGGGCGATACGCCGGACGTGTTCGGCTCGCGGTGGCGCCAGACCGAAGTGCCAAATCATTGGGCGGCTTCATCGAGCGCGTCGTTACGCCGGGCGCGGCCATTGTTACCGATGACTGGAATGGCTACGCGATGCTTGAAAAACGAGGGTATCTTCATACCGCCGTTGCGGAACGTGGCGACATGCAAGTTGCCGAGACCTTCCTGCCCATCATTCACCTCGTGTTCCAATCTCAAAACATGGCTACGTGGCATTCACCACGGCGTCAGCCCTCAACACCTGCAAGCCTATCTCAACGAATTCACCTTCCGCTTCAATCGCCGCTTCTACCCATTCAACGCTTTCCGCTCCCTGCTTGGCATTGCTGGCGATGTCACTGCACCGACCTATGCCGAACTTTATGCAAAAAAATCACGACCCACTACAGATAGTAGGCTTGGGCACTAACCGGATAAGCACGGTTTGAAGCCTGGGATGACCTTTGCCATACTTGATGACGTTGCTCTACAGATCAGCGACAACCAAGCGGCGGACCAGCTCCAAAAAGCCCGCCAGAAACTCTTCAAAATCATCCATGGACAGACCCAGAAAACCGGCTGACTCTAACCCGCTTCTCCAGACTCATTTATGGATTGGAAAATACTTCCTCTGCCCATAGCACCTACCGGAGCCATCAACTACCGGTGATGCCGCCCTCCGCTGTACCCTTATTCTTCGCCACTTCCGCCTTGAGTCTAGCGAGATCATCATCCACACCGCTCGTCGCACGCACCTTGTCCAGCTCTTTCTCGGTCTGACTGCGGTTATCCAGGGGATCATTCAGCGCACCAGACTCCATCAGACCATCCATGGCGGTAGCCTTGGATTCCATCTTCTGGGTACGATCCTCGGCACGGCGCATGGCCTCACCGGCATCGTTCATACCCTGGCCAATGCCCGTGAGCGACTCTCCCGCTTCAACTTCCGCCTGCGCCGCAGTCATCTCACTTTTGGTCACTTCCTTCTGGGTCCGGAACTGTTCGATACGGTCCTGCAGCTTGCTCTCATAATCCGTCAGCTTTTGCGCCTGGGCCGCCACCGTATCATGCGCTTCCTTGAGGGAAGCGATCTTCTGCAATTCAGACTGCTTCTGGGCTAATTCAGCGCGCGCCAGGTCTTCCCGGTTGGCACCTAGCGCCATTCGCGCATCGGCATCCGCTTTGTCGGCGGCCTTCTGCGCCTGCGCCATCTGGTTTTCCAAAGAGACGCGCTCGGTCACCACATCAGCGAGATGTCTTTTGGTATCCTGCAAATTCGTAATCATTTTTTCATAGGACAAGTCCAGGCTTTCCCCGGGGTCTTCCGCGTTATCGAGAAAATGATTCACCTTGCCTTCCAGTATTTCTGCGGCATGCTTAAATATCGACATCAGATCACTCCTTGCGACGGCGTCGCGCTGTTCACTGCATCAGTCATTAACCGGGATCACCAGCTGCGGACGCAGGGCATCAACCAGCGCATCCGCGTTGTCCATGGCTTTCACTGCGGTGCCTATCGCGAAAAATTCAATGATATGCGGCTTCCAGTTGTGGCTGCCTTCATGCAGTTGCACGCCGGTAATGCCATCCGCCTGGGCCGCCTGGGCCTCATGCTGCATACGCTCCATGGCCAGTTCACGCGCGTCATACATGGCCTGGGTAAATTGCTCCATTTCTGTATTGCGCCCGATATTACCCATGGATTTCAAAAGACCCTGGTGGGACACATGATATACACAGGAGCCCATTACCATTTCCATCGGCCGATAACCCGCCTGCAGCAACATCCAGAAATCCTGCCCACTGAGATCGCTGGTAAAGGGTTTACCCCCTACCCCCTTAAATCCGGAGGCGCCGCTACGGTGCGCGATAGCCGTACCAATCGCCATAAATTCGAGAATCTCCTGATCCCATTCCATGCGTTTGACTTCCAGACGCACACCAACAATACCATCCGCCTGTAGCAAGATAGCCTCCTGTTCCATGCGGCTCATAGCCAGTTCGCGAGCCTGGTACATGGCTTGGGACAGTACATCCATCTCCATATTCTGATTCCAGTTACCATACTGAATACCCATATGGTAAATGCAGGATCCTACCACCAGCCCTAAAGGCTCAAAATTGGCCTTGCGGACCATGACAAATTCGTTGACGGAGAGATCAGAGGTAAAAATGCCTTCGTGGCTGCCCTGCGAGCGCAAACCCTTCAGACGTTCGACGGCATGGGGAGCCAGTTGTTCAGCGGTATCGGTCATATAAGATCCTTTCGTGTCGTGGCGGCACTTTTCAATGAGTGGTCAACAAGAGAAATCATCGGAATCAACTCGTGCTGAGGGGCGTTTGCCGGCAAATAACTGATGGCCGTGCCAATACTGATATGACGGCACAGAAAGCGTTCCGGATTATCCTGATCGGCGGCAACCCGAAACATCTGGGTAGTGCTGGTATGCGCCAACACTGCGGCCGCCATACGTCGCCCGTCTTCGCGTAAATCGTAGAGGGCACGACGGCGGACATTTTCCTGGAATGCCGACAGGTCGGTGATTTCCATATTCCAGTAGCGCGCCGCAAAGGGTGAGGACTGCGCGGCCTGCTCAGCCATGGTGCCCATCCACGGGCTGTACCAATCAAAATTGGCACCGATAGCGATGCCCACAGGCACCACTCCATCTTCCAGCAACCGTACAAACTCCAGTGCCGAAACAGTAGCCACAACCGGCTCCGCAGACGGCGGCAAGCCGCGAATGCGAATAGCGGTGCCGGTAACGCCATAATCCATATCTTCGTGCTCACCGTGATGCACTTTCATCCGCACATCGACAATGGCATTCGCACTCAGGGCGAGTGCCTCCAGGCGCATACGTTCTACTGCCGTATGCCAGCCATCATAGTGCCCTTGCGTCCAGGAATAACCAAAATGGTACCAGCAGTTACCGGTCACCATGCCAATGGGCTGCACGCCGTGGCTGCGCTGCAGCAGCAACTCGGACGCCTTCGCCGTACTGATCCAGG
>JBBIUH010000090.1:0-7896 GCA_037440305.1 Acidithiobacillus sp. | reverse complement strand
GCGCAATGGGCCAGCCACTTGCGCGGCCCTCTGGCATCAGTATATGGCCTCTTTTCCGATGAGCCCCTGCTCTTGCAGGAGGCGGAAGACGCCCTGATCGCCGCTGCGGCGCAGCATGGTTTCGTCCAGAAACAGCGCCTCGGTCAGCAAGGCGGTACTGTCTGGGATGCCTTGCGCGACGAGCGGGATGCGGGTTCGCTTTTCGCTGAACAACGCCTGCTCCTGCTGCGTCTGGATAGTCCCAAAGTCCCCAAGGAAGGCAGCGCCGCCCTGCAGTACTGGCTGGCCTCGCCACCTTCCGACGCCGTGCTGATTCTCAGTGGCCCCCGCCCCGACGTCGGCACGCAGAAAACCGCCTGGTTCAAGGGCATCGAAACCCACGGCCACACGCTCCTGCTGTACCGCCCGGAGGGGCAGGACTGGCCGCGCTGGGTGGAGCAACGCCTGCGCGCCGCCGGGATGCAGGCCGATAGCGCCGCCGTCCAGTTGCTCATCGACCTCAGTGCCGGCAATCTCAGTGCCTGCCATCAGGCCATTCAGCGGCTGCAGCAGGTCTATCCGGAGCGGAGCATTGATGTCACCGCTATCCGCGCGGTACTGGCGGACAGCAGCCAGTTCACCATTTACGATCTCGCCGACGCGGTCCTGCGCGGCGAGACGGAACAAATCCTGCACATGCTCGACCGCCTGCGCAGTGGCGACGGTGAACCGGCGTTGTGCCTGTGGGTCTTGCACAAGGACCTGCGCCTACTGGCTGAATTGCGGGCTGGCGGCGTGGATGCCGATGCATTCTTCCGTCAGAACCGTATTTTCCCGCCACGGCAGGGCTGGCTGCGCAGTGCCGCCCGGCGCCTGACCCGCCCGGGGCTGCAGGCGGGTATTGAGGATTGCCTCGCCATTGACGCCCGCATCAAGGGGCAGGACCCCACGCCGGTCTGGCCCGCACTGACCGATCTCTGCCTGCGGATGTGCAGGTGACGATGGATTTATTAGTACCCCGACTCGCGCCATGAAGGCGCTCCATAAGGTTTAGCACCCATGCGCCAGGCCCTGCCATTCACCGTTCTCATTCTCGGATTGGTCAGTTTTTTCAATGATCTGGCCTCGGAGATGGTGGTCCCTCTCATCCCTGTCCTCCTGGCCACCATACTCGCTGCGGGTCCGGTGGCCCTGGGCCTGGTAGAAGGGGTGGCGGATACCGTAGCAAGCTTTCTAAAACTCTGGTCCGGCCGGCATTCCGACCTCATCGGTGGGCGGCGCAAGGGGTTGACGGTAATCGGCTACACGGTTTCCAATCTGGCGCGACCGCTCATCGCTGTGGTGGGAAGCTGGCCGGTGCTCCTGCTCGTGCGCAGCATCGACCGGATGGGAAAAGGTATCCGCACCGCACCAAGGGATGCCTTGCTGGCAGATTCCACGCCGCCGCAACGCATCGGCTTTGCGTTTGGCTACCAAAGGGCCATGGACAATGGGGGCGCGGTGCTGGGGGCTCTGGTGGCAGCGGCCGTTTTGCATTTTTCCGGAATCCCCTTCGAGGATGTCATCCTCCTGTCGGCCATTCCCGGCGCCGTCGCCATTTTGCTCCTCGGTGGCGGTGTGCGTGAGGCGCAACGACCACCCAATCACCGGACCCCAGCCCGTATCTCTCTGAACCCGCACCACCTGTCACCCTACATCCGGCGCTACCTCCTTACGCTGAGCCTGTTCACCCTGGCCCGCGCCACCGAAACCTTCATTCTTCTGCGTGCTTATCAGCTCGGTATGGATGTCGTACAGGTACTCCTCCTCTGGGCCTCCATCCATGCGGCCAAGAGCAGCACCGGCATGGGCGGCGGACGACTGGCCGATAAACTGGGGCGGCGTCCCGTTTTATTCATCGGCTGGTCGGCCTACGGCTGCAACTATGCCTTGTTCGCCATGGTGGAAAACCTCCCGTTGTTGTGGGCGGTGGCCTTGTCCTATGGTTTGTTTTTTGGCTTCAGCGAAGGGGCCGAACGGGCCCAGATCAATGATCTGACCACAGGCGACGAGCGCGGCACGGCCTTTGGCTGGTACAACCTGGCCACCGGCATCAGCGCGATCCCTGCGGGATTATTGTTCGGCTGGATATGGGAAGAGGCCGGCGCCCCTTACGCCTTCGGCTTTTCCGCCTGCATCGCCATCGTCGCCACCACACTTCTCGCCACCTGGGTCTACCGCGGCACCCCTTGGCGGCCGTCTTGAATGCTCGCAGCCGCTGCCTGCGGATTGCCGGAATGGCTCCGGAACGGCACAATACCAACAATACCCGCGCGGGTTGCCGTTTCCCGGCACGGATCAGCGGCGGGTTTTCCGTTGCCCTCACGTCCGGCCCGGACCCAGCACAGGAGGCTCCATCTTGGATTTACGTAGCGAACTGGAAAAAATCGGTGAACGCGCCCGCAGCGCCCAGCGCCGGTTGCAAAGCGCGGACAGTGCCGCCAAAGACAGCGCCCTGCGCTCCATGGCGGAATTTTTGCGCCGCGACGCCGACAATCTGCAACGCGCCAACCGCAAAGATTTACGCAGCGCCGAAGAAGCGGGTAAAGATGATGCTTTCATTGATCGCCTGCGTCTGGACGAAGCCCGCATCGAAGCCATGGCCAGAGGCCTCGAGGAAATTGCCGCCCTGCCCGACCCGGTGGGCGAGATCACCGACCTGCGTTACCGCCCCAGCGGCATCCAGGTAGGCCGTATGCGCGCGCCCTTGGGCGTGATCGCCATGATCTATGAATCGCGCCCCAACGTCACCGCTGATGCCGCCGGCCTCTGCGTCAAGTCGGGTAACGCCGTCATCCTGCGCGGTGGTTCCGAGTCCCTGTACAGCAACCTGGCCATCGCCGAACGCCTGCGCGCTGCCCTCGGCAAGGCCAACCTGCCCCTGGATCTGGTGCAGTACGTCAACACCGCCGAGCGCGAAGCCGTGGGTATCCTGATCAGCATGGATCGCCATGTGGATGTGGTGATTCCCCGCGGTGGCAAGGGCCTTATCGCCCGCATCAAGGCCGAAGCCACCGTACCCGTGATCATGCATCTGGATGGCAACTGCCATGTGTATGTGGACGCCGACGCAGATCCCCGCAAGGCGCTCAAAGTGGTCGTCAATTCCAAAACCCAGCGGCTCGGCACCTGCAATACGGCAGAGAGCCTGCTCATTCATCAGGAACGGATGGATGACCTGCTCGGCCCAATCGCTGCGGCCCTGCAGGAGAAAGGGATCGAGATTCGCGCCTGCGAACGCGGCCTGCCCCGCATCCCCGGTGCCATCGCCGCCACCGCAGAGGACTACGCCACCGAGTATCTGGGGCCGATCATTTCCGTCAAGGTAGTGGACGACCTCGACGCCGCGATGGAGCACATCAGCCGTTACGGCTCCCAGCATACCGAGTCCATCATCACCGAAAATTACACCCAGGCCCGCCGTTTTCTGCGCGAGGTGGATGCCAGTTCCGTCATGGTCAATGCCTCCACCCGCTTTGCCGACGGCTTTGAATACGGTCTGGGTGCAGAAATCGGCATTTCCACCAACCGCCTGCACGTACGCGGGCCGGTGGGACTGGAAGGCCTGACCCTGCAAAAATGGATCGTCCTGGGAGATGGCCATATCCGCTCCTGACGCGCCGTCGACGGCATTACAGGCCTTGTTGACGGCAGTGGCCGACGGATTGCCCCATGCCTGGCCCGCCGATAATCCAGATGAACTGCTCGCGGAGGCCGGCGAATGGGGCTTCCCCCTGTATGGGCGGGATGGTGGCGTGCAACTGGAATATCCCGCCGCGCCCCTCTCCGCCCAGGAAATTGCCAATGTCGGCGGCATCGACTTGGCGCATATCCACCTGCCACTGTGCTGCGCCTCGACCAATACCGAAGTGTTGCAGGGTACCCGCGTCGACGTCTGCCTGACCGAGAGCCAGTGGGCCGGGCGCGGGCGGCGCGGGCGCCTGTGGTCTTCACCTTTCGGGCGCCATCTCTACCTGAGTTATGGTTGGACTCAGCACCGCCCGGTCCATGCGGCACTAACCATCGTTGCCGCCCTGTCCGTGTTCACCCTGCTGCAGACGCGCCTGCCCGATCTCTGGGTCAAGTGGCCCAATGATCTTTGGGTGGGGGGGCGCAAGCTGGGGGGCATTCTGGTCGAAGCCCGCCCGCGTAGCCACGGAGAAACCCGACTGGTGGTGGGTTTGGGACTCAATATCCATGATGATCCTACGCTACCCCCCACCGCGGTAAGCCTCGCCGATCTCGACATCAGGGTCACCCGCAGTACCCTCGCCGGGGCTATTCTCCGCCAATGGCGGGAAGACTTCGCGCGCTTAGCGGAGGAGGGCTTCACGCCCTTCCTGCCCCTGTGGAAGAAGGCGGATCGCCTGACCCGTCAGTCCGTTCAGATCAGCGACGCGCAGGGCGTGCGTGCGGCCCGGGTGCTGGGCCTCGGCCTCGACGGGCGCTTGCAGGTATCCTGCATGGATACGGGTACGGTCTGGTTGAGTGCCGGCGATGTCAGCCTGCGGCCCCCACATCCATGATCCTCATCGCCGTCGGCAATACCCACACCCTGCTGGCGCGCACCCGCGATGGCGTGCATTTCGACAGCATCAGTATGGCCACTGCACTGCCACCCGCGGAAATCCTGCAGCAGCCCGGCTTGCCGTGGCTCAGCGCACATAACCGGGAACCCGTCGCGCTGGGCGGCGTCGTGCCGGCGGCGCTTACCGCCTGGCGGGAAGCCTTGGCCACGACAGAGGTCCGCGAACCCGACGCCGGCTTTTTTCGCCGCACCGTGCCCCACGACTACCACCCGCCGGAAAGCCTCGGCTTTGACCGCCGCTGCTGCCTGCTCGCGGCCACCATAGACTTCCCCGGACAAGACAGCATCGTCATCGACATGGGCACCGCCATCACTGTCGACCTGCTAGCTGGCGGACATTTCAGGGGTGGACGTATCCTGCCAGGTATCACCATGAGCCTGCGCAGTCTGCATCGGGGTACGGCGCTCCTCCCCGAAGTTGTACTGAGCACCTCAGCAGAAATGCTGGGCAATGACACGAGCAGCGCCATCCAGGCCGGGGTCATTCACCTCTTTGCCGATGCCCTGCGCGGCGCCATTTCCGACTATCGCCAGTACAGCCCCCAGGCACAGATACTAATCACCGGTGGCGATGCCGGGCGTTGGCAGCCCGGCATCCCTGGCAGCTTCTACCAGCCCCAGCTGCTCCTGCGCGGCTTTTATTTGTGGATACAAGGTGGCACCCCGCCCTAAGATCGAAACCACGCAAAAATGGCCGCAGCCCCTTGGCGCCAGCCCCGCCCCCATGTACGCTACCCCCATGACCAAACCCTTCCAGCGTGTCCTGCTCGTCAGCAAATACCGTGATCCCTCGGTTCTCCCCGGATTGCAACGGCTGCGGGATTTTTTGCTGGCACGAGACATCCCCACTTTTCTGGAAACCCAGTGCGCCGCGGATATTGGCGACAGCCTGGGGCTGCCGCTGCTCTCGTTCGCGGAAGCGAATGCAGACGCCGATCTCGTCATCGCCCTCGGCGGCGACGGTACCCTGCTGGGGACGGCGCGACAGACCGCACAAAGCGGTATCCCCATCCTCGGCATCAATCAGGGGCGGCTCGGATTTCTCGCCGACCTTTCCATCGACCAGGTCAGCGAGGCCCTGCCGCCCATTCTGGAAGGCCGCTATCAGCAAGACCTGCGTAGCGTCCTCCATGCCGAACTGTGGCGTGGTGAGGAGTGTGTCCATGCCGGTCTCGCCATCAACGAAGTCCTCATCCACAAGGGCGGCGGCGAGAGCATGATTGAACTGCGGGTGCAGATAGACGGCCGTTTCGTCTATACCCAGCGCGCCGACGGGCTCATCATCGCCACACCCACCGGCTCTACCGCCTACGCCATGTCGGCGGGCGGACCCATCCTCACGCCCACTCTCGCGGCGCTCCTCCTCGTCCTCATCTGCCCGCATACGCTCACTGCGCGCCCCCTGGCGGTAGCCGATACCGTAGAAGTCCGCGCCCGCCTCACCGCCAGCCGCCAGTCGGCCGCGCTCAGCCTGGACAGCCATTACAGCGTCCCCCTGGAAATCGGCGACGAAATCGTCATCCGGCGTGCGCCCTGCTCCGCCCGTTTCATCCATCCCGAAGAGGAAAACTTCTTCCAGATTCTGCGCGGCAAACTGCACTGGGCCGAATCCCCCGGAGAAGACTGATGCTCCTCAACCTGCAAGTCCGTGACTTCGCCCTGATCGATGCCGTCAGCGTCGATTTTGCCGCGGGACTGACGGTGCTCACCGGCGAAACCGGCGCGGGCAAGTCCATTCTGGTGGACGCCATCGCCCTGCTCCTCGGCGACAAAGGTCATGCCGAAGACATCCGCCATGGTGCCGAGCAAGCGGAAATCAGTGCCGAATACGGCCTCAGCCCGGAACACCCCGCGCGTCAGTGGCTGCGCGAACAGGAAATCGAGGACGAGGATGTCTGCCTCCTGCGCCGCATCATTCAGCGCAACGGCCGCAGCCGTGCCTTCATCAACGGTCGCAGTGTCACCAACAACCAACTCAAGGAATTCGGTGAAACCCTGGTCGAACTTCTCGGCCAGCATGCCCACCAAAGCCTGCTTCAGCCGCAGCGCCAACTGTTTCTGTTGGATCGTTTCGCCGGATTGGAGACCACCGTGAGCGCCGTTGCCGACCGCTACCGGCAATGGCGCCAGGCCGCCCAGCGCTGCGCCGCGTTACAGGAACAGCAGGGCAGGCAACACGAGCAGGAAGACTGGCAGCGCTTTCTGCTCGCCGAGCTGGAAGCCGCCGACTTGCAGGCCGATGAATGGGTAAACCTACGCACCGAAGAACAGCGCCTCGGTGCCGTGGAAAAGCTGCGGGAAAACGTCCTGGCCGCCCTCGCCCGGCTGGATGGGGAAGACAGCGCCGCCGGCCGTGCCATCGCCGAAGCGCAACGCCATGTGAGTGCCGCCCGCGCCCACGATCCCCGCCTCGCGGACTGCGATGAACTGCTCAACTCGGCCATGATTCAGACCGAAGAGGCCATTACCGGCCTGCGCGCCTACGCCACCGACCTGGAGGCCGATCCGGAGCGGCTCGAAAGTATTGCCCAGCGCCTGCAACTCCTGCAGGATCTGCAACGCAAACACCACTGCGACATGGCCGGTCTGCTCGCCAGGCGGGAATCTCTGCGCCGGGAGTTGCTGGGCAACGAAGACCTTGCGGCGGCCCGCAGCGCCGCCGAGCGCGAGTTGGCCCAGGCGCGTGCGGCCTACGTTGAGGACTGCGCTGCCCTCAGCAGCGCGCGCCAGCAACAGCAGGACGCACTGGCCCAGGCTATCATCGCGCAGATCCAGCAACTGGGCATGCCCCATGCCGCTATCGAGCTACGCCTGTACGGCCACCCCGAAGCCGAAAAACAATGGCGCGATACGGGCTGGGATCAGGTGGAAATCTGGATTACCGCCAATCCCGGCCATCCCGCCCAACCCCTGGCCAAGGTCGCCTCCGGCGGCGAGCTGTCACGCATCGGCCTCGCGCTGCAGGTCATCCTCGCCGCGCCGGAACGCGTCGACACCCTGATTTTCGACGAAGTGGATGTGGGCATCGGCGGTGCCGTCGCTGAAAGGGTCGGCCGCCTGCTGCGCCGTCTCGGCGCCCGTCAGCAAGTCCTCTGTGTCACCCATCTGGCGCAGGTAGCCGCCCAGGGACACCAGCACCTGCGAGTGGAAAAACAGGTCATCAACGGTCAGACCCTCAGCGCGGTTCGCGCACTGAACAGCGCCGGGCGCCAGCAGGAAATCGCCCGCATGCTGGGCGGCATTGAAATCAGTGATGCCGTTACTCAGGCGGCAGCCGCCTTACTGGCCGG
>JBBIUH010000089.1:0-7939 GCA_037440305.1 Acidithiobacillus sp. | reverse complement strand
ACATCACTACCCAGCGGCTACGCCGTGGCGTATTCACCAGTGTGCCAGAACTCATCCAGGCTATTGATGGTTACATCGCCCATCACAATACGAATCCCAAGCCCTTCATCTGGACCAAAACCGCACGAGATATCCTGCAAAAGGTCATCCGCGCTAACGGCCACTTAAGCAGCAAACAAAATGCAACACTACACTAGAGACGCTGAAGTCAGGATCATTTTTGTATGCAGACCGAACGTATAAGGAGCCCTTTTTGGGTTTCGACCCCCAAATGTACTTTTATAGCATCCTCATTTTTATCGGACGCAAATAACAGCCAGCCGGCTTTCCCCGCCCCAACCGCGTCGCCCTAGTGCGTCAGTCCCCCAAAGCACCTGCTACCTATCCGCATCGTGAGTACGCACTTTTGTCGTGGAATCTACAACGGTTCATAGCATTACACAATCCAACCCGTGATTCTGCAGTATCGAATTTTCTTGGAAGACCCCCACCACCAAGCTACCCACCCCCCTTCCCCTGTGGCAGAATGCGCGTAAAAGGAGCATCCATGACCCACACTGATAGCCACAGCAGCACCTACTCCCTCAACATCAACGGGGTGCAGCGCCACCTCCCCCTCTTCAAAGTGCAGCCAAACCTGGCCATCGCCGTCCTCAACATCCTCGGCGATACGGAACTGACGGAGGCCGCGGCCCACGCGCTGAATGGGCGCATGGCGGAACTCTCTTACGACGTGATCGTCACCGCCGAGGCCAAGAGTATTCCCCTGGCCTACGCTCTGTCGGTGCACAGTGGGCGTCCCTATATCGTCCTGCGCAAGAACTACAAGTCCTACATGGGCGAGGCCTTGTCCACCGAAACCCTGTCCATCACCACCGGCAAGCCTCAGACCCTGTATCTGGATGCCAAGGATCGCGCAGCGATCAGCGGCAGGCGGGTAGCGCTGGTGGATGACGTGGTCAGCACCGGCTCCACCCTGACCGCCATGCGCACGCTTATGGCGCAGGCCGAGGCGGAGATTGCCGCCGTCGCAGCCATTTGTACGGAAGGCGACGCCACCCAGTGGTCAGATGTGATCGCCCTGGCGCACCTGCCGCTCTTTCCACTCTCCGCGTAAGGACCGGCCCATGTCCACCCCACCGGTTCATGTCCTGACGGCGCGCCAACGCTGCGATCTGGAGCTGTTGCTGACCGGCGCTTTTGCGCCGCTGGAAGGTTACCTGGATGCAGCGGACTGGCAGTCCGTGCTGCAGGATATGCGCCTGGGTAATGGCGCGCTCTGGCCTATTCCCGTGGTGCTCGACGTCAGCGAGGCGCTCGGCCAGTCTTTGGCGGCGGGGGACACTTTGCGCCTGGAGCGCAGTGATGGCACCCCCCTCGGGTCCGTTGCCGTCAGCGACTGCTATCGTCCGGATAAACTGCTGGAAGCCGCGGCGGTTTATGGGACGACCGATTCCAGCCATCCGGGCGTGGCCGAGTTGCTGGCCCGCGGCCCTTACTATGTGGCAGGGCGCGTATCAGCCTGGGATGCGGACACCCTGACCCGCGCCGCGGCCGTCGAATTTCCGCCCGAGTATCAGACCCCGGCCATGCTGCAAAAGCACTGGAGCGGAACCCACCCCGTGGTCGCCTTTCAGACCCGCAACCCCCTCCATCACGCCCATATTGCCGTGACCCAGGCCGGGCTGGAGCAGGCCGGAGCAGGCGCGCGTCTACTGCTGCACCCGGCCATCGGCCCCACCAAACCTGGCGATGTGGAGGCATCCTATCGCATGCGGGTGTATCGTGCGGTGCTGGGTCATTATCCCCAGGCAACTGCCCTGCTCTCACCCCTGCCCCTGGCCATGCGCATGGCCGGCCCGCGGGAAGCGCTGTGGCATGCACTGATTCGCCGCAACTATGGGGCTAGCCATTTCATCATCGGCCGCGGTCATGCCGATCCTGGTGCACCGGCGGGTGGTCTGTTTTACCCGGCCTTTGCGGCGCAAGAGCTTTTTGCCCGGCACGCCAGCGAGATGGGCATCACCGGCATTTTCCTGCCCGAGTATGCATATTCCCAAACCCGGCGCCGTTATGTGCCGGTGGAAGAGGCCAACGGTGAGGCCCTGGCGGGCATTTCCGGTACAGAGCTGCGGCGGCGGCTGGCCAGCCGGGAGGACATCCCCGAATGGTTCTCCCCGCCAGAGGTCATTCAGATATTGCGCCAGGCCTACCGCGGTGCGGACCGGCGCGGACTGGTCATCTGGTTTACCGGTCTGTCTGCCAGCGGCAAGAGTACCCTGGCGGGGATGCTGGCCCGCACTCTGGAGGCGGGTGACGAGCGCGCCGTGACCCTGCTGGACGGCGATGTGGTGCGGCGTTTTCTGTCCAAAGGCTTGAGCTTCAGCCGCGAAGACCGCGACGAGAATATCCGCCGCATCGGCTTCGTCGCCAGTCTAGTGGCGCGCCATGGCGGTATTGCCGTGGTCGCTGCCATTTCGCCCTATCGTCAGGCCCGCGCCGATGCGCGTCGTCTGGTGGAAGAAGCTGGTGGTCTGTTTATCGAAGTGCATGTCTCCACCCCGCTGGAGGTCTGTGCCGAGCGCGATCCCAAAGGCCTTTATGCCAAGGCCATGCGCGGCGAGATCACCGGATTTACGGGTGTGGACGACCCCTACGAGGCGCCGGAACAGGCGGAGTGTGTATTGGACGCCGGCCTGCAAAAGCCATCGGCCGCGCTGGCGACACTGATAGGTGTGCTGCGCCAACTGGGCGCGGTGACAGATAAGCCGGTCGTGGTCGAGGCGCGCAAAGAGGCGTGAACGTGTTGCCAGTGCGCGCGGTTTAGCTGCGACAGATGGACACTTTGCAACTCGCCGCCGCCGCCCAGTGTCTGGACCGCCAGCTCGCGCAGCAGGCCATCCAGGGCATCAGCGACGCGCCGGGGGGGATTTATCTGCACACCGCCAAGGCGCATATCGCGCTCATCGTGCAGCGTGCCCCTCTGGGGCTCTGGCAGGACCCGGCATTCCATAAGTCGGGTGCCCTGACCACCTGGAGCAGCCCGCTCAACCAGCGTTTAGCGGGTTTTCGCATTCAGCGCATCAGCGTGCCCTGGGCGGATCGCATCGTGCGCATGGATTGCAGCCGCGTCCATATCAGCAAGCGGGTGGACCAGATCAGCCTGGTTGCCGAATGCTTTGGCGGACGCGGCAATATCGCCCTGCTTGATGCGGCGCAACATATTCGCTGGGCCTGGCGCTGGGACAGTCTCGACGGTAAGGCCGCGCCGCGCTTCCTGCCCGGCGTGGTGTATGTACCGCCGGAAGACAGTCTGCCTTTTGACCAGCCCTTACCGGGTGCTGCCGCCTGGCTGCACCGCGTCGCACCCCGTTATCGCCCGCAGCACACGGCCAAGCAGCAGGCCATGCAGGAGGCCTGGTCGCAGCGGTTAGATCCGTGCGCGTCCTGGTGGCGGTCTTTGGCGGAGGTCGATAAACCCGTCCTCTACCCCGTGCCCCTGCCCGGCTGGGCACCGCTGCAGGAAATTCCGGCACAGGAGGCGCTGCGCTTCGTGCTCCCCGCCGCACACCCGGAACCTTCAGCACAGGAACGTGCGCTCGCCTTGCAGCGGGAACATCTGCAACGCCGCATCCAGAAAATGCGCCAGGATATGGCGCGCTGGGAGGACCCTGAGGTGTATCGTACCCAGGCCTTCGCCCTCTTCGCCCTGCCCGACACGATGGCGTCAGACACGCAGGTCAGCGCCCCGGACCACACCAGCGCAACGGGTGCGCTCCTGACTATTGCCGTAACACCGGGCAAGTTTCTGCACCAGCAGGCGCAATGGTATATGCAGCAGGCGCAACGCAGTCAGCGCGCACAGCGGGAAATCACCAGCCGCCTGCAAGAATCAGAGAAGCTGCTGGAGCGACTGGTGGGAAACGCGCCGCAGCCATCGTCCGTGGAAGGTTCGGCAACCCACGCGCGGCTCGTGTCAGGAAGCCCGGCCCCAAAAGGGAAATCGGAGGATGCCACATTCAGTCAAACCGTCATCGACGGCTTCACGATCCTCTGGGGTAAAAACGCCAGGGAAAATGACCGCCTGACCTTCCGCACGGCCAAGCCCTGGGACCTGTGGTTTCATATTCAGGATTTAGGCGGCAGCCATGTGGTGCTGCGCCGGGAGAATAGTCAGACGCCGGTGCCCGAGCCGGTGCTCGCCGCCGCCGCGCGCATTGCCCTGCAACAAAGCCAGTCCCGCGCCATCAGCGGCGAGGTGGACTGGACGGAAATCCGCCACGTCCACCGTAAACCGAGTGGCGGACCCGGACAGGTGACCTACCGCCACTTCCGGAGCATCCGCGTACGCCGCGACGGCCACCATGGTAACGTGCGAGAAGATCGGGCAAGCGAAAATTTATAACTTACCGTCCGGCCTGTCGCAGGCTCGTCACGCCATCGCCTCCATTTCAAGTTCGCGTAATTCCGCGCCGATGTTGTTCGGCGCCAGATCATTGGGGTAAGTATATGGATCATTGCCCTAATTATGGGTAGCATTACCCCATTGCCGCTCAATAAAATGATCCATGTGTTACGCACCACGTTAATTTCGACGCTTTGTCCCGCCCTATTCGGCGGTAAAAAGCGGCAGGTAATGCTGCGCGACCGGCTGCTGGCCGCCCTGGCGCGCATCAACCGCTGATCCAGATGGCCAAGGAGTTCCAGGCTGTTCTGGAACGCGAAACAGCCCTGGGGTTGGGGCAGGACGAGATTGCCTTCTACGATGCGTTGGCGAACAACGAGAGCGCGGTGCGCGAGTTGGGCGACGAAAGATCGCCGTCGAGATCACGGAAACGCTCAGGGCCAGCACGACGGTGGACTGGCAAGTGCGCGAGAGTGTGCGTGCGCGGCTGAGAATCCTGGTGCGGCGCTGCTTGCAGAAGTGGAAGTACCCACCCGATCAGCAGGCCGATGCCGTTGAGCTGGTACTGAAACAGGCGGAGTCACTATCGAACGAGTGGTCGAAGTGAGAGCGCACATCCGCACCAGGCACGGAAAGGCGCCGGATGTTACCCCAATGCCTTCCGCGCGTTCACAAAAATTTGCATCCATGGCGTAGCCTCACCCCACTCCCGTGGCCGCCAGCTCATCTGCAGGCTACGCACCACCCGTTCGGGATGAGGCATGAGGATGGAGACCCGGCCGTCCTCATTGCAGAGACCGGTAACGCCTTGCGGGGAGCCGTTGGGATTGGCTGGGTACTGCACTGCAGGCTGTCCCTGGGCATCCACAAAACGCATGGTAACGGGCGCCACAACCGGCTGATCCCCGGCGAAGTGCGCCCGGCCTTCGCCATGGGCGATGACGATAGGCGCGCAAGTGCCCGCCATACCCGCGAACAACAGCGACGGCGAATCCACGACCTCGACCATGGCCAGTCGGGCCTCGAACTGCTCCGAGCGATTGCGCGCAAAATGCGGCCAATGCGCCGCGCCGGGGATAATGTCGCGCAGTTCCGCCAACATCTGGCAGCCATTGCAAACGCCGAGGGCGAGGCGCGAGGTATCGGCAAAAAAGGCGGCGAAATCGTCCCGCAGACGATCATGGAAAAGGATCGATTTGGCCCAGCCCGCACCGGCACCCAGCACATCTCCGTAGGAAAAGCCGCCGCAAGCGGCCATCGCCTGGAAATCCGCCAAGCGATGGCGACCGGCCGCAAGGTCGCTCATGTGCACGTCCACGGCGGTAAAACCGGCGCGATGGAAAGCCGCCGCCATCTCGATCTGGCCATTGACACCCTGCTCCCGGAGGATCGCCACGCGGGGCCCGGCCCCGGTCTGAATCATCGGCATCTGCGGGGTAAAGGACAAATGGGAGAACAGCGGCGCATTCTCGCTGGCCACCAGAGCAAAGGCCTCTTGGGCGCAAAGTGGATCATCGCGCAGGGCCTGCATCCGGTTACTGGTCTCCGCCCAGGTGCGCAGCAGGTCAGCGACCGCTTCGTTGAGGACGGATCGACCGTCCTGCTGCACTTGCAAACGCCAGTTGTCGGCCTTTACCTGACCAATGACCTGAGCCCGTCCAGCGAGGCCGGCATCGGCAAAAATCTGCATGATTTGCGCGCGCTGGGCGGCTAGGGTCTGAATGACCACTCCTGGTTCCTCGGCAAAGAGGAAGGACCAGACATTTTCACCCGAAGGCAACTGGATATCTGCCCCGCAACGGCTGGCGAAAGACATTTCGCAGAGAGTCGCCCAGAGACCACCGTCGGAGCGGTCATGGTAGGCCAGCACCAGTTCGTGCATGCGCAAAGCCTGCAATGCGGTGAACAGGCCGCGCAGCAACTCCGGGGCATCCAGATCAGGCGCATTGTCGCCCATCTGCCCCAAAGTCTGGGCCAGGATGGAAGCGCCGAGCCGGCCACACCCCAAGTCCACCAGCCAGAGATCCGTATCCGGTTGAGCAGACCACTGAGGAGTCCAGCTCTTCCGCAAATCCGCCACGGGCGCGAAGGCCGAGATGATCACCGACAGGGGCGACACGACGACCTTTTCCACGCCCTCCTCCCGCCAGATGGTGCGCATGGACAGGGAGTCTTTGCCCACCGGGATGGCAAGGTCCAGCGCCGGACAGAGTTCCAGTGCCGCAGCACGTACCGCGTCATAGAGTGCCGCGTCTTCTCCCAGATGATCCGCCGCCGCCATCCAGTTGGCCGAGAGCTTGATATCCCCCAGCGCGGCCACATCGGCGGCAAAAAGATTGGTGAGGGCTTCGGCAATGGCCAGCCGGGCGCTGGCCGCGGGATTCAACACCGCCACCGGGGCGCGCTCGCCGATGGCCATGGCCTCGCCGTGGTTATTCCAGAAGTCCGCTGCCGTAACGCCGCAGTCGGCCACCGGCACCTGCCACGGCCCCACCATCTGGTCGCGGTGAATCAGGCCGCCGACACTGCGGTCACCGATGGTGATGAGGAATTCCTTGCTGGCTACCGAGGGATGGCGCAGGACGGCATAGGCGGCAGCGCGCAGATCGGCGCCAGACAGGTCCAGCGGTCGTAAATCGGGCTGCACATGCCGACTGTCCCGCCCCATGCGCGGCGGGCAGCCCAGCAAGGCGCTGAGAGCCATATCCACCGGCCGGTCATGGAGCAGGGAATCCTCCAGAATCAGCGCATCCGCCGCCGTGGCTTCTCCCAGGACCGCCCAGGGACAACGCTCGCGGGCGCAGATCTCCGTGAAACGCGGCAAATCTGCTGCCGCCACGGCCAGCACATAACGCTCCTGCGCCTCATTGCTCCAGATCTGCATGGGCGACATGGCCTGTTCTTCATTGGGTACCGCCCGCAGTTGCAGGTGGCCGCCACGACCCCCATCGTGCAACAACTCGGGAATGGCGTTGGAGAGCCCGCCCGCCCCGACATCATGAATGGACAAAATAGGGGAATCCTCTCCCAGAGCAATACAGCGCTCGATCACTTCCTGGGCCCGGCGCTGCATTTCCGGATTGCCGCGCTGCACCGAGGCAAAATCCAGTTGCTCATCCCCTGCCCCGCTGGCCACACTGGAAGCGGCGCCACCACCCAGACCGATGAGCATGGCCGGGCCGCCGATAACCAGCACCTTGGCGCCTTCCGGCAGAGGCTGCTTCTCCACCAGCAGAGGGCGAATCTGACCCAGACCGCCGGCCAGCATGATGGATTTGTGGTAGCCGCGGTGCAGCCCGCCCTGATCACATTCGAAGACCCGGAAATAGCCGGCAATGGCCGGGCGGCCGAATTCGTTGTTGAAGGCCGCAGCACCCAGGGGGCCTTCGCGCATGATGTCCAGCGCTGAGCGGATACGCGCCGGCTTTCCGTAAGGGTTCGACTCCCATGACTGGATATAGCCGGGAATCCGCAAATGTGACACCGAGAAACCCGTCAAACCCGCCTTGGGCTTGCCGCCCCGCCCGGTGGCAC
>JBBIUH010000088.1:0-8090 GCA_037440305.1 Acidithiobacillus sp. | reverse complement strand
ACGAAGAGCTGGAACAGGAAAAGGGGGGTAGCGGTTTGCGCTATTCTTTCGATATCAAAAATGGCAAAGTCACCCATGAGGTAGGCGTCGATGCTAAAACCGGGGCCGTTCTGGAGAACTCCACCGAAGGCACGCATCCGGATTGATCACCGGCATTGCGAGAGCCCCGCTCCCTTTTGAGGGGATGGGGTTTTTGAGGTGAGCAAAGGCACCGGAAATATACGGGGACCATCTTATGCGCATTCTCCTTGTTGAAGATGACCGAATGATTGGCGAAGCCATCACGGTGGCTTTGCAGGATGCGGCTTATGCCGTGGACTGGGTGCGGGACGGCGAAACCGCGTTGCGAGCCATCGGCAACCAGGAGCACCAAGCGGTGTTGTTGGATTTGGGCCTGCCCAAGCTGGACGGCCGCGAAGTGCTGAGAAGGCTCCGGGCCACGGGCAACACCCTGCCCGTTATCATCATTACCGCCCGCGACGCGCTGGCGGACCGGGTCGATGGCCTGGACCTCGGCGCCGACGACTATCTGGTCAAACCCTTTGAAATGGATGAACTGCTGGCCCGTTTGCGCGCCATCATCCGCCGTCAGGGTGGGCAAGCCACCCCGGTACTCAGCAATGGATTGCTGCAACTCAACCTGAGCACCCGTGAAGTGCAGTATGGCGATGCACAGGTCCTGTTGACGGCCCGGGAATTTGCACTGCTGCAGGCCTTGTTGCTGCGCCCCGGCACCATTCTCAGCCGTGCCCAACTCGAAGAGCGTTTATATGGCTGGAATGAAGCCGTGGAGAGCAACACCATTGATTTCCTGATCCACGGTATTCGCAAAAAACTCGGTGCGGAGGCCATCAAAAATGTCCGTGGCGCCGGTTGGATGGTCGTCCGCCAGCCATGACACGTTCTCTGCAAGGCCGTTTGTCCGTCGGATTGAGCATGGCTATTGTGTGTATGGGTTTACTGGCCGGCCTGGCATCGTTCTGGCTCGCCTTTGATGAGGCACAGGAATACCAGGATGCGTCCTTGCGGCAGATCGCGGTCCTGATCCCCCCGGAACATTGGCCGACCGTGGAAAAGCCCGTTGCGCCCCCTCTGGATGCGGACCCTGATGCGCGCATTGTGGTGCAAGCTTTAACGACATCCCAGCCGTTGACCGCAGCTTTGCTCAAGCTCCCGATTCACCTGCGCAGTGGCTTCCACACGGTGAACGTGGCCGGCCAGAACTGGCGCGTCTTTGTCCGTCGGGTAGCGCCGGGTAAAAAACTCGCCGTTGCCCAGTCTACCGATGTACGCAGTGACGCCGCTTTTGATAGCGCTCTGCGAACCCTGATGCCACTTCTGCTGCTGGTACCTTTGCTGATCGTATTCGCCCGCCATCTGGTCCGGCGCAGTCTGGCACCGGTGCTTGCACTGGCCCTGGCGGCAGATGCGCAGAACGCAGAATATCCCGAGCCTTTACCGGCAAGCGAGGTGCCGGAGGAAATCGCACCCTTCCTGCGCGCCATCAACCGCCTGCTGGAACGGGTCAGGCTGCTGATGACCCAACAACGCCGTTTTGTCGCCGACGCCGCCCATGAACTGCGGACACCTCTGACAGCACTCTCACTACAAGCGCAGAATCTGGAACGGGCGGAATCCCTCGCCGAATGCAAACAACGCCTGCTGCCTCTCAAAAGCGGCCTGGAGCGATCCCGTCATCTGCTCGATCAGTTGTTGAGTCTGGCCCGTCAGCAGGCGGCAGTGGCAACGCATCAGCCGGTGGACCTTGCCGTTGTCGCCCGTTTGGTGGTGGAAGATCTCTATCCGCTGGCGGAGCAGAAAAACCTCGATTTTGGCTTGGAGCTACAGGGCGCGGTGTGGGTAGAGGGGACGGAGGCGGCGCTGCATAGCCTGATACGCAACGCCGTCGATAATGCCCTGCGCTATAGCCCGGAAAACGGTGAGGTGACCATCCGAATTCGTGGCGATAGCGAAGAGGGTGTCGTGGAAGTCATCGATAGCGGCCCGGGCATTCCTCCGGAGGAATTGCATAGAGTATTTGATGCATTTTACCGCTTGCCGGACAGCGCGGAAGGCGGTAGCGGTCTGGGTCTGACCATCGCTCGTCATATTGCCGATCAACTCGGCGGACGAATAACACTCAGCGCGCGGAGCGGCCGGCAAGGACTGGTTTTCATGTATCGACAGCGCCTTGTCACGTCTCCGTGAATCATATAAGAACGCCCCCTAAGTTTGCCATAATTCAGGGGTGGGATAATCATCACAGGTTAGCCAAGGCCGCAAACAGATAGTCCATCATCAGTTCTCACGGAGCGCATGGATCATGTTTTTCAGTCTATACCGGACGGTCCTGGGTGGCCTTTTGTTGCTGCTCGCAGGTTGCGCGAGTTATCACGCCGAGCCCTTGCAGACCCATCTGCCAGCTATGGCGAAGGTGGAGCAGGAAATGGCTGCCGCCCTGCACCATGATCATCCCGCCAGCGCCCAACCGGTGAATCTGCAGGCGCCCCTGTCCGGCGAAGATCTCGGGGAAATTGCCGTGTTGCTCAATCCGGACCTGCGGGCGATGCGGGCACAAATTGGCGTCGCCCAGGCGCAGGTCTTTGCGGCTGGCCTGTTGCCCGACCCGCAGCTTTCCCTGAGCGCCGACCTGCCCAGTAATGTGGCTGCTGGCTACACCAACGCTTACAGCATGGGGCTGAGCTGGAGTCTCGCCAGCCTGTTCACCCGCTCCGCGAATCTGCATATCGCCCGGGCGCAAGCGCAATCGGTGCAGTATCAGGTGGCTTGGCGGGAATGGATGGTGGCCAACCAGACGCGGATACTGGCCAGACAACTATACTACCTGCAGAAGCAGGAGGCGGTGTCGCAACAAGCCGCGGCGACTACGGATCAGCTCTATCGAACTTCGGTCCAGAATCTCCGGCTGGGAGATGCCACCATCACCACCACTTCATTGCGGCAAATCGCCTGGCTGGACAGTCAGGACCGTATGCTGGCGCTGCGCCGGCAGGTGACCGCCGTGCGGCAGAATATAAATAAAGTGATGGGGTTACCGCCGAACATGCGGCTTTCCCTGCGGGCGCCGCAAACGCTGCCGGATATTTTCGGTGCCGCCCGTCTGGTTACCCTTGCGGATGCCCATCGGCTCGATTTGCTGGCGTTGCGCGCCGGTTATCAGGCCCAGGAAGCGCGGGTACGGCGTGCCATCCTCGGCCAGTATCCCGGCTTCAGCATCGGTGTTACCAGGGCCGCCGATACCTCGAATATCCAGACCATTGGCCCCAGTGTCAGTCTCGATATCCCGCTCTGGAACCGCAATCGCGGCGTTATCGCCGAGTCCGAAGCCACCCGTGTGCAATTGCACGCCGCCTACACCGCCCGCCTCTTTCAGACCCGCGCCGATATCACCGCGCTGGTGGCCGATTTGCACCGGTTGCATCAGGAAATTACCCCGCTGGAGCAGCAGGTGCCGCAACTGCAAAGCGCCGAGCAGCGACTGCGGGGTGCGGCGGCGGAGCATAATGTGACTTTGATCGATTATGAGGCAGTACGCAGCCAGGCCCTCGCCAAGAGCCTGCAATTGCTGGCCCTGAAGCAGGCTTATGCGGAACAGCAGGCGGCCCTGGAAATGGCGGTGGGCTTGCCTTGGCAACAATGGGGAGAACAGCGGTGATGCGACGAATACCAGGATGGTTGTGGGGTGGCTTGGGACTAGGGCTCAGCATACTGGCACTGCCAGCGATGGCGGAGGTGTCGGCCCTGGTGCAGTTGACTCCCGTGCGGGTGATGCCCCTGGCGGAGCATTTGCGGGCTTATGGTACCGTAGAATTTGCGCCGGAGGGCGGGCGAACCTTGTCGCTGGAAGCGGAGAGTCTGGTCAGTCAGGTACTGGTGGCGAATGGCCAGCGGGTCCGTCAGGGGGAAGCGTTGCTGCGGGTGGCGCCTTCCATCAATGACCAGCTCCAGTTGCAGCAGGCGCAGATCGGCGTGCGTTTTGCCCTCACCGACCAGCAGCGCCTGGAATCCCTGCGCACCCGGCAACTGGCGACTAATGCTGAGGTGCAGACCGCGCAGCAAACCCTCGCCAAAGCGCAAGCCACCCTCCACGATCTACAGGCGCGTCTCAAGACCCTGCAAGCGGGTGTAGTGCGTGCGCTCATCAACGGCGTCGTCGAAACGGTATCCGTGCACCAGGGCGATCTGGTTCCCGCCGGTCAGCCTTTGCTGCGCCTCAGCACGGGTAGCGCCCTGCGCATTGTGCTGGGTGTCGAACCGGAAGATCTGCCCCGCGTCAAAGTGGGTGATGCGGTTCAGCTCCGTCCTGTTTACGGCGACCAGTCCCCGTTATCGGGCAAGATTCAGCAGATCTATTGGCAAGTCGATCCCAAAACACGCCTCGCCCAGGTGGTCGTCCCCATGCCCGCTACCCCCAGTCTGCTGCCGGGGGCCATGGTCCGCGCGGAGATCGTCCTGGGACGCCAGAAATCTCTGGCTATTCCCGACAGCGCTGTTTTGCAGCAAGACGGCCGGTCCTATTGTTTTGTGGATGTCCGGGGTAAAGCGCAGCAGCGCTGGATAGAGACAGGCTGGCGCGAAGCGGGCTGGATTGCGGTCAGTAGGGGTTTGCAGGCCGGAGAGCCGGTGGTCAGCCTCGGCAATTATGAGTTACAGGATGGCATGGCCCTGCGTGTGGCGGGGAAATCCTGATGGGTGACTGGCTGCAGCGGCACCGCCGTTCCCTGTTGTTCATGCTGCTGGTATTGGTGCTGGCGGGCTTGTTGGTGGCGTTGAAAATGCCCGTGGCCCTGTTCCCGGATATTACCTTCCCGCGCATCGTAGTCTCCGCAGACTCGGGCAACATGCCTATCGGACAGACCCAGGTCGCCGTCACCCGCCCGTTGGAGCAGGCCTTGCGGGCGGTGCCGGGGGTTCAGCGCATTCGCTCCACCACAGCCCGGGGTGCGGCGGAGATTTCCGTGCAGTTCGCTTGGGGCACCGATATGACCTCGGCCTTGCTACAGGCGGAATCGGCCGTCAACCGGGTACTTCCGAAGCTGCCGCCCAATACCCGCTTCAGCGCCCGGCGTATGGACCCGACAGTGTTCCCCATTCTTGGTCTCTCCCTGACTTCCGATCGCCTTGACCCGGTCGCCCTGCGTCATTATGCATATTACGACTTGCGGCCCCTGCTGCTGGCTGTCCATGGGGTGGCTCAGGTGGATATTCAGGGCGGCGCGCAGGCGGAATACCAGGTGATTGTCGACCCCATGCGTCTGCAAAGCTACGGACTCAGCCTCGCCGATGTCGAATCCGCCCTCGCCAACAGCAATATCATCACGGCCGTCGGGCGGTTGCAGCGCCATTACCGCCTTTACCAGATCCTCAGCGAAAGTCCCCTGAAAAATGCTCAGGATATCGGCCACACCATCCTCAAAAGCGGCGCCGACGGCGTGGTGGATCTCAGTGATGTGGCGCAGATTCGCCCCGGCACCGTTCCCCAGTGGACTACGGTCACCGCCAACGGTAAGCCTGCAGTGCTGGTCAACATCAAGCAGCAGCTCGGTGCCAACACGGTGGCGATTGATCACGCCATCCGCGATCTCCTGCGCAAAAATGCCGGCAGTATCCCGGCCGGGGTGAAAATCAGCACCTGGTACGACCAGAGCCAGTTGATCACAGCGGCGGCATCCAGTGTCCGGGATGCCATTTTCATCGGAGCCGCACTGGCCGCGCTGGTGCTCCTCGCTTTCCTCCGCAATCTACGCATGACCTTCATCGTTGCCATCGTCTTGCCCAGTGTATTGCTGGCCAGTGTGGTGATTCTGTATGTGCTCCATCAGAGTTTCAACATCATGACCCTCGGCGGTATGGCGGCAGCGGTGGGACTGGTGGTGGACGATGCGGTGGTCATGCTGGAACATATTATGCAGCGCATTTCCGAGCATCCCGGAGAACGCGTTTCAGTGCTCCATTCCGCGCTGGAAATGAGCAAGCCGCTGGCGGGTTCTTCAGCGGCGACGATCGTCATCTTCGCGCCCCTGGCCTTTTTGTCCGGGGTGACCGGGGCTTTTTTCCAGGCATTGGCCATCTCCATCTCCGCCGCGCTGATTATTTCCTTTCTGGTCGCCTATCTGGCGGTTCCCATTCTGGCGGATGTATTGCTGACCAGCCGGGATGCCGAAAGGGCCGAGCGGCCGGGTCGCCTCCTGGGCTGGACCAATTTGCATTACGGTCAGGTGCTGGAGAAGCTCTTGCGACGCCCCATACTGCTAGTACCTATTTTGTTCGCTTTTCTGGCCCTTGGGGGCTGGTCCTATACCCAGGTGGGCAGCGGTTTCATGCCCGCCATGGACGAGGGGGGCTTCGTTCTCGATTACAAGGCGGCCCCCGGCACCTCGCTCGCCGAAACCGACCGTTTGCTGGGTCAGGTGCAGCAGATTCTCGCCAAGACACCGGAGGTGGCGAGCTATTCCCGGCGCACGGGTCTGCAACTGGGTGGCGGTATTACGGAGGCCAATACCGGAGACTTCTTTATTCGCTTGAAATCCCATCGCAACCGCAATATCTGGCAGGTGATGCAGCATGTACGCGACCGGATCAACACCCAGGTGCCCGGCCTGCGCGTAGAAACAGGCCAGTTGATGGAGGACCTGATCGGCGATCTGACCGCCGTGCCGCAGCCCATCGAAATCAAGGTGTTCGGCGCTGACCCACAGACGCTGGAAAAAGTCGCGGGGCAGGTGGCGCAACGCATCGGGAAAGTACCGGGTGTGGCGGAAGTCTTTGACGGTGTGACCATTGCCGGGGATGCGGTGGATATTCATGTGGATCCGGTCAAGGCGGCCCTGGCGGGAATGACGCCGGGGCAGGTCACGGCGCAGTTGCGGAGCCTGATGCAAGGCCGGGTGGTCAGCCTGATTCCCCAGGGGCAGGAGATGGTCGGGGTGCGGGCGCGTGCGCCTCGCGATCTCTGGAATGAAATCCGCCGTCTGCGGCAATTACCCATCGTCGCGCCGGATGGCCATTATCTGGCCCTGGGACAGGTCGCGCGGATTCAGATCAAGTCCGGACAGGCCGAATTGCATGCAGAGAATCTGAAGCCGATGGTTGCCGTCACTGCACGCATCGAGGGACGGGCCATGAGTACGGTTATGGGTGAGGTGGAAGCCCGGCTGGCCCATCTGTCCCTGCCGCAGGGTGTGTATCTGCAATACGGTGGTCTCTACCGGGAACAGCAGAAGGCCATGCACGAGCTGGCGCTGGTCTTGCTGGCCGCCATTTTGCTGGTGGCGGTTCTGCTGCTCTTTCTCTATGAGCGCTTCACCATCGTCCTCAGCATTCTGGCGACGGCGTTGCTCGCCCTCGGTAGTGTCTTTATCGGCCTCTGGATCACGGGAACGCAACGCAACATTACCGCGATGATCGGCATCACCATGATTGTCGGGATCGTTACCGAAACCGCTATTTTCTTCTTTGCCGAGGCGCAGAATAGCGACGTCTCCGAACTCGTCAGGGCGGGAAGGGCGCGTCTGCGGCCGGTGCTGATGACGGCCATTATCGCTATTCTGGCCCTGATGCCTCTGGCACTGGGCCTGGGCGCTGGGGCGGAAATGCAGGCACCACTGGCCATCGCCATCATCTCCGGATTGCTGGCGGAGTTGCCCCTGGTTCTGGTCGTGATGCCGGGTATCTATGCCGCTCTGGAGGGCTTTGGCCGACGCATGACGCGCTCGTTCGCGGAAAAGTCATAATTTTTTCATGGAAATGACACAAGGATGCCATATGGCTTTGCTACGCTTTTACTGTGTTGACTGTTCAGCCAAGTGGGCAACATGCTTCGGTGGACAGAAGCGATAACCAAAGCCGGGGATGGTTTCCAACCATCTATGTGCCCCCGTATCTTCCAGTATCCGCCGTAATCGGTAAATTTTTACTACCAGCGTATTCGGTGCGATATATATCCTTTTCCCTTCCGCGAGGACTTGCAGAAGCTGGTGATAGGATATCGCCTCGTCAGGGTGCGTCACCATATATTCAAAGAGCCTGAAAAGCTGTTTTGGCAGATAAAGTTCCTGATCGGATATCGA
>JBBIUH010000087.1:0-8119 GCA_037440305.1 Acidithiobacillus sp. | reverse complement strand
ACATCACTACCCAGCGGCTACGCCGTGGCGTATTCACCAGTGTGCCAGAACTCATCCAGGCTATTGATGGTTACATCGCCCATCACAATACGAATCCCAAGCCCTTCATCTGGACCAAAACCGCACGAGATATCCTGCAAAAGGTCATCCGCGCTAACGGCCACTTAAGCAGCAAACAAAATGCAACACTACACTAGTAACGCTTTGAGATCCTTGAGCATAAGGAAAAGATGGTATGGATCGGTCGGGTTTGGCTCGAAGTCCCATGCCTCATACCACTGCCGGGCTGCCTCGTCCTTGGCATGGACCAGCAGGCAACGTATGCCGGCAATATCGGCCGCCTGCGCAGTGCGCAGCAGGGCGTCCTTGAGCAGGGCTTTGCCAAGACCGTTGCCCTGGTGATTTTTATCCACGGCGAGTCTGGCCAAGATCAACACGGGCACAGGGTGTCGGGCCAGGCCCTTCATCACCCTCGGCGGGGCCGACTCGGGATCGACGCTGCCGGCTGCGAGGCTGTAGAATCCAACTACGACGTTTTCTTGGCAGCAGACGTAGGTTTGTGCGCTATTGGCCTTCTGATTGACGAGTGCATAACGCTGCAGGAACTGGTTCAGTGCTGACTTGCCACAGTCAAACCCATCGACCATATCCGTAGCGGTGAGCTTTCGGACCGGTTCATAAACCGTGCTCACCCCAGTACGCCAGCCTCTCTGAGCAATTTCTTCAGATGAGGCTTGGCTTGGACAGGACGATCCAGCGCATCCTGAAATGCTTGCCACTGCTCCTTGTTGAGTACGAAGTGGCGACGATCCGCGAGCGCCTGGTTGGCAGCAGTCACACCTGCGTCCAGCAGAAACTCGCTGACATTCTTATGGCAGGCGCGTGCGGCATCCTGCAGCAGTTGCTTCACGGAACTGCTGGCGCGGACATCAATCCGTTCGGTTTTCGAGAGGTTCAGGTTGCTCATAATAACCCCAATTCCTGAAAATTGAACTCATAATAGCGTCCGGATGATGTCCTGACAAGTTGTCCATCATTTCGCGTGCCCCTTGTGCGCTTCCATATAGGAGCGCAACACAGCATTGATCCGGGACTGATACCGCTTGCCCGTGTGCTTGAAAAAATCCAGCACTTCAGCATCAAGGCGCAACGTGATTTGCTGCATAGATCCGACGATTTGGATGCCCGATAGGCAGAGAGACCAGTTTCCCGGAGGTACCTCCCACGACAAAGGCAAACGGGCTGAGCAACCCATCCGATGGTCCAACCGTACCGGTTGCGAGCTTTTCAGCATGTATCGGTTTGCCGGTTCGCGCATTCAGTACATACAATATTCCCCGCATGTTCACGGTATAGAGAGTTCCATGGTATACGTTGGGATTGCTGATATCCGCTCCGGTTCGGAAGACCCAGAGAATTCTTTCGGTACGCGCATCCAGCGCATATAAACGTTTGGTCAAGCGGGGCTCGACATAAATGATACGATGCCACGCGGTGAGCGGGGGGTCATAGATTCCCGGGTGCATCGGATCGGGCTTGCGCATACTCGAAAACAGGGTCGGTATATGGATGGCGTGGCCGATTTTCCGTAGTGCCGCGACTACCCAGTTCTTCCAATATATTGCGCTGCTGATGATGCGCTCATGAATCCATGCGCGCGGCAATAGGTGACGGCTATAGATATTCTCACGATGAATCAAGTGTCCGGTCACAGCGTTTAGACTCACCACCTCGAAGGTATAGTCGCGCATCGGCGTGTGCTTCCAAAGATGTACCAGAATCTCCCACAGGTTATAGGAATCCTTACGCATGAACGCCGTAAACACGGTATTCTTACGCACCACCGGGGACGCTTCTGCAAGATTGACGGCATGCGCAAAATTCTGCGACCAACGAATTTTGTGGGTCCGCCAGTCGATGTCGTAAAAATCGTTGCGGTGGGTGAAGAGGTTATCCGTTCCGAAATAAAGATTCGAGCCAACTCTGGCAGGGGAAGACATTGCCGACCATCCACCGATGGGTATCTGCCAAAGCAATTTCCCCGTGCGGGCGTTCAGGGCGATGAAACGGCCGCCTCCGGTAGGGGTTAGAATTTCATGGTGGGCATAGGCAGGCGTCGCCATATCCTGACAGTGCGTGGCGTATTCCCAGGCCACCTTGCCGGTGGCCGCCTGGAGTGCCTCGATGGCGTGGGGAAATTGGGAACGGCAAGAGTTGCCTGGGTTGACCGCAAACATGCGCTTGCCACCAAGCCCTACTATCACATCATGGTCCGCCATGATCGCTTGCGTCATGCTAATATTGCTCAAAGCGGTTCGCCATAAAATGGCGCCCGTCTGCGCATCGACGCGCAGCACCTGTCCCTCCTGGCGGTATCCCGTCTTCCCCGTCGTTACCAACAGAGTTTTTCCATCGACTGAGGGAGGAGCGATGATGTGCTGACCGGTGACGGTATCGAAGCGACCGATCTTATCCTGGGTAAGCGCTAAGTGGCGCGCATTCCCCTCGAACTGAGACATGGTGGTAGCCGCGGCTACGGTCATGCTCGCCATCCCCAAAATAACCCAGGCGCTAGCGAACCGTATGCGGCTATCAGCCAACACGTTATTTAGATTCAATAACTAGTCATGGCCTTTATGGCCGTTTCTGTACGTTGAGCGAACGCCGGATCTGTTTGCGCCTTTCTCAACAGCATTTCATATTTCACTGGCGTGAGATGATTCTGGACCAAGATCTGCTTTATTTTAGTTCCGTATTTCACGAGCATCTGATGATGCTGTGCGGCGGTAATTTTTTTGGTCGTTATCTCCTGATGCACCTTCTTATCGATCGGGCGAATGGCCACAATAACCGATGCAAATTGGCGCAACTCTGCGGAACCAACATGAAGGCCCTGAGTCGGCTGCGCCGGCATCATCAGTGCCGGAGCGCTCTCACCCGATGGGGTGGTTGTGCCGACAGATTGCTGAGCAGAGTTGATGGGCGGTCCCATATTGGCAAAAGCCAAAATGCTACCAAGACTAAAGATACCAAGTCCCAACAACAAATTGCGTATAATGTGCTTCATACGGTTACTCTCCTTACTCTATAACAGTGTTGTGTACATCATGAGTGGCCAGACAAACACGCATATAAACCTGAATGCGATTTCAGCCTAGCAATCATAATTTGGTTGTGTCAATCGTAATTGGTTAATATATATGTATTATTTTTCATACAATCATGTTGTGTATGTTAAACACGGTGCATGCGCCTATCTGTTTAACGCTCAGAACATCAAAGAAGATGCTTATGGCGTAATCTGAATGATTGCCAAAGTCCGTCAGCCGCTGCTCAGGTTACTTGTAACCCGCCCATACACCGGTTTCGATCATTGCTCGCTACATGGCAGACGCAGGGTAGCGAAGGCGAGGTTTCATGGGCTCGTGAAAAGCCGGGTCCCGTTCCGCCATACCTCCTAAACCTGTCTAAACAGGTCCAAAGCTGACTTCCTGCTTCGTCGAGGCCGGTTTCACTCGGGCCTTGCGACCCGAGCCAGCGCCTTCCTCTCCACAGGCTTCACATCCGGCGGAACTCACCGTAGGGCGACTTAGGGCCGCCAGGCCAAGGGCCAGAAGATTCCTGGCCGCATTCACATCCCGGTCGTGGATGGCTCCACAGTCCGGGCACGTCCACTGGCGTACCGCCAGCGGCATTTTGTCCTGTTTTACGCCACACACCGAGCAAATCTTACTGCTGGCGAACCACCTATCCGCAACAACTACGATGCCGTCGCGCCGTTCCGCCTTGTATTCCATCTGCCGCCGGAACTCGAAAAAGCTGAGGTATCCCGCCTGCGAACCCGGCGCCGCGCCTTCGGGCAGTACGGCGGTCCAGACGGGGGAGGTGCTCGCGGTTTCCTTGTGGGTCACGGTGGCGGTGAAGAAGTTGCTGCTGCTGGAGGTGCTCATGTGGCTGGTGGTGTTGGCTGCGGCAGTCCAGCCGATGCCCGACTGGACGTGCTGCATCACCAGGCCGACGTGGGGCCAATACGACTCTGGCGTTACGGTACATCTGCTCGTACAATGTCGTTGTCATTACGTTCAACTGCGGGCAGGAGGTTGTCATGACTACCATCCACGAGGGTGCTGGAAAACGCGAAACCCTGAATATTCGGATTCAGCCAGAGGAAAAATTCCTGATTGACCGTGCGGCCGAGGCCAAAGGCAAGAACCGCACGGATTTCATTTTGGAAGCGGCACACCTTGCCGCGGAGGAAGCCCTGTTTGAACAGGCCATCATCCAGGTGAATCTACAGGCGTATACCGAGTTTGTTGCCATGCTGGACCGTGCTCCAGATCCTAATGCGCGTTTACGGAAAACTATGCAGTCGCCATTACCCTGGAAGTAAGCCGGATGTTCTCCGCACCAGAGCCCATGCAAGCGATTCATGATGTGTCTGGATTTTCCTGTGGCGAGAAAAGTCTGGATATTTGGCTCCAGCGGCGTGCTCTCCGAAACCAGGCCACGGGAGCGACGCGCACGTTTGTTGTCTGCGAGTCCGTGCGGGTAGTGGCGTACTATGCCATAGCTTCCAGTGCTATCGCTGTCACACTCTCCACCGGGCGCTTCCGCCGAAACATGCCAGATCTCATTCCTGTGGTAGTGCTTGCACGGTTGGCGGTGGACCGCCCTTGCCAAGGCAACGGGCTCGGCCGTGCCATGATGCGGGATGCTTTCACCCGTATTGTGCGTGCTGCCGATATCATCGGGATACGCGGCGTCATGGTGTATGCGCTGACCGAATCCGCTCGGCGGTTTTACGAGTGTGTCGGTTTCGATCCTTCGCCTATAGATCCGACGATTTGGATGATTACGCTTTCAGACCTGCATGCCAGCCTGGGTGAATCGTGAACCCAAAAATCCCGCCCCACCCCCACCCCATGATGAACCCCAAAGGAGAAACCCAGCGAGGCAGAATTGTGCGCGCGAGAGCGATGCATTATAGTAATGAATCCTTACATTCCAGGATTCGCAAGGAGGGTTTTCATGCTGGCGAAGATGACCTCTAAAAATCAGTTGACGTTGCCTAAAAGCGTGGTGGACTCGGTTTCCAAAGCCGAATATTTTGATGTTCAGGTGCGTACCGGCCAGATTATCTTAACGCCAGTTCGGGTGCAGAGGGGCGATGCGGTCCGGGCCAAGCTGGCGGAACTGGGTATTGGCGAAGGGGATATTACGGATGCGGTCGCCTGGGTGCGGGACCAAGGTTCCATCACCGAACATGAACCGGTTTGATGGGTGCCCCGTTGCGCCGTGTGGTGTTAGATACAAACGTCGTCTTGTCTGCGCTGGTTTTTTCCAAGGGGCGCATCGCGGTTATCCGGGAGGCATGGTGGGCTGGAGGGTTTAATCCGCTTATCAGCCGCGTTACGGTTGGTGAACTGTTGCGGGTATTGTCCTATCCCAAGTTTCAACTCTCCGCATCGGAAAGGGAAGAGTTGCTGGCGGACTATGTGCCTTACTGCGAGGCCGTTCAGGTGGATACCGGTTTGCATGATGTGCCCCCTTGCAGGGATGTCTTCGATGTTCCATTTCTTGAGCTTGCCATGGAAGGCCGTGCGGACTTCCTGGTGAGCGGAGATCGGGACTTGCTCGCATTGAAGGGACATGTAAGCACGTTTGAGATTCTTCATCCAAGCGAGTTTATGGAACGCATCTGAAATTCTCCGCCAGTAGTAGGCAAGGTGGCGCCCGTGCCCGCGGACACGAAGACATAGCCGCCGTTGACTTCGAGCTGGCCCAGGTACATGCCGCTCATTTGGGCCACCGCCGGGGTGAGTCCGCCGATAGTGTGGGCGTTCTTGTCGAGTTGCAGGGCATCGACGGCCTGCTGTTGGGTGCCCATGGCGGAACTCGGCACCGGCAGGAGATATCCCGCCTGCGAACCCGGAGCCGCTCTGGCTTGACTTTGCGACTGGCTAGACTAGACTAACTTTTTTGAATCATTCAGGAGTATATTATGCAGTCCGTCAACATGTTGCAGGCCAAGTCCTCTCTGTCGCGCCTGGTTGAAGCCATTGAGCAGGGGAAAGAGCGCGAGATCGTGATCGCCCGCAACGGTCGTCCGGCCGCCAAACTGGTGCCGATGGGTACGGTGCCAGCCGGCAAACGCATCGGCATCGCTAAAGGCAAGTTCAAGGTGCCGGACGGCATCGACGCGCACAACGAAGAGGTCGCGCGCTTGTTCCTGGGCGAACAGCGGACTTGAACATCCTCCTCGATACGCATGTCGCCCTCTGGGCGATCACCGACAGCCCGAAACTGCCGAAGAAGGCGCGTGAAGTCATCGAATCGCCCAGGTCGTCGGTCTGGATAAGCGCTGCATCCGTCTGGGAGATCGCCATCAAGCATGCGCTCGGTCGGGGCGATATGCCGGTATCCAGCCAGGACGCGACACGCTACTTCCGCGAGTCCGGCTATCGATTCCTGCCGGTCGAAGCGGAACATACGGTGGCCGTCGAAGAACTGCCAGCGCATCACCAGGATCCGTTTGATCGCATTCTGGTCGCGCAGGCGCTTGTCGAGCCGCTGCGGCTGATGACGCATGACCCGGTGATGGCCCGCTACAGCGACACTATCATCGAGATTTGACCGCTAAAAAGGAGACACCTATGCGCTTGCTGGGCAACATCATCTGGTTCGTCTTTGGCGGTCTTCTCATGGGGCTGGGCTGGTGGCTTGCCGCGATCCTCTCCGCCATCACCATCATCGGCATTCCGTGGGCCATTGCCGCTTTCCGCATCGGCGCCTTCTCTTTCTGGCCCTTCGGCCGCGAGGTCGTCGACAAGCCTTCCGATGCGGCCGGCAGGACTCTCAGCCTCCTTGGCAACATAATCTGGATTCTGTTGTGCGGGTGGTGGCTCGCCTTGGGCCACTTGGTGAGTGCGTTGCTGTGCGCCATCACCATCATCGGCATTCCCTTCGCAATCCAGCATTTAAAACTCGCGGGCCTTTCTCTTGCGCCATTCGGGAAGGAGATTGTACCAATTGGCTCCCGTTCCGCTCCGGTCTGAACCCAGGCAGTGTCTAACATCATTTTGTGGATGCCGTACATGGGATCATTCTGATCCCGCAACCCAGCCGATGCCCGACTGGACGTGCTGCATGACGAGGCCGGGCGGAATGATTAACGCCAGAACAACTTGATAATTGTTGATAAATGGAATACTGTACCGCATCAACCTATGGAGGGCTGAATAATGATCAGTGCTGACCTTGGGACGCTGCTCGAAAGCTACATCTCGAAGCTTGTAAAAACAGGACGTTACAACTCAAAAAGTGAAGTCCTGCGCGAGGGCGTGCGGCTCGTGCAGGACCGCGAAGCGCGACTTACCGCGCTGGACACGGTGATCGAACGGGCTCTCGTGGATTCCGATGCGGGCAGAGGTAAGCCGGTTGAGGAAGTGTTCGACCGGCTTGAAGCGAAGTACCGCGCCATGGCGGAGGCGGATGGAGAATGATCGTCAGCATCCTCCCCGATGCGGAGTTAGACCTTGAGGCCATCGGTGACTATATTGCCCGAGACAACCCGCGCCGCGCACTGAGCCTTGTGGCGGAGCTACGCGAGAAATGCTTTACCCTCGCCAGCATGCCGCTCGCTTTCCCCTTGGTGCCGCGTTACGAGAAGCGTGGTGTGCGTCACCGCGTGTACGGGAACTATCAAATCTTCTATCGTCCGATTGGGACACAAGTCGAACGCATAGACGTGCTGCACGTATTGCACAGCGCCCGCGATTACCTCCCGATCTTGTTTCCTGAGTAGCGCTCAATGTGCAGTCCGTTGAAAGCTGGGATCTGGGCGGTGATGGTGGGGATTGGGCGGAGGTGCGTGCCCCGCAAAGATGTACTACTCCAAGGTAGGAGGTATGAGTTTCTTTTCGTGCGCAATGCGGTTCATTTCCTTAAGGCTTAGCATCTCGGCTTGTTCTCGGTAGTCGTCATATTCGCCAGCTGGCAGTTTTTGTCTCTGCCGCTCAGCCGCAAGACGGGATATTTGGGCGTCCAGATGACTCAGGCGGGCCATCAGGTTGCGGCCCAGCAATTCACCCATGCTGGTGGCCACCAGCGTTCTCAAGCC
>JBBIUH010000086.1:0-8420 GCA_037440305.1 Acidithiobacillus sp. | reverse complement strand
CTCCAGTTCCTCTACTCGCGCGAGGAGTTGGCGGATCAGGGCGTCTTTCTGATCAGATGTCAGCGTCAAAAAGTCGGGAAGTTCGTGCATGGGATAAAGTATCTTCGCTAATGGGCTGTATGACAAGAGCATGCTAAATAGTCACGATTTTTCTTGGTATGTTGGCGCTATTTTTAGTGATATAATAATAAAGTTAATACTATAAAAAATATCCTGGTTGTAATATCTGTTACTCCGGATAAATGATGAAGTTAGCAACAAAATCAATTTTCCCCATCAATATGCACATAAGGAGCAACCATGGATCAATCCAATCGTTATGCCGATCTTTCCCTAAAAGAGGAAGAACTTATCGCCGGTGGCAAACACATTCTGGTGGCCTACAAGATGAAGCCCAAGGCGGGCCACGGTTATCTGGAGGCCGCCGCCCACTTTGCCGCGGAATCGTCCACCGGCACCAACGTCGAGGTATCGACCACCGACGACTTCACCAAGGGCGTGGACGCGCTGGTTTATCACATCGACGAAGCCACCGAGGATATGCGCATCGCCTATCCGCTGGAGCTGTTCGACCGCAACGTCACCGACGGCCGCATGATGATCGTCTCCTTCCTGACCCTGGTCATCGGCAACAACCAGGGCATGGGCGACATCGAGCACGGCCAGATGATCGACTTCTTCATGCCCCCGCGCGCCATTCAGTTGTTCGACGGCCCGGCCAAGGATATCTCCGACCTGTGGCGCATCCTCGGCCGTCCGGTCAAGGACGGCGGCTATATTGCCGGCACCATCATCAAACCCAAGCTGGGTCTGCGCCCCGAACCCTTTGCCGCAGCGGCCTATCAGTTCTGGCTCGGTGGCGACTTCATCAAGAACGACGAACCCCAGGGCAACCAAGTCTTCGCCCCGGTGAAAAAGACCATCCCGCTGGTGTACGACGCCATGAAACGCGCCATGGACGAAACCGGTGAGGCCAAACTGTTCTCCATGAACATCACCGCCGACGACCATTACGAAATGTGCGCCCGTGCCGATTTTGCCCTGGAAACCTTCGGTCCCGACGCCGACAAGCTGGCCTTTCTGGTAGATGGCTTCGTCGGTGGCCCGGGCATGATCACCACGGCACGCCGCCAGTATGCCGGCCAGTACCTGCACTATCACCGCGCCGGCCACGGCATGATCACCTCGCCAAGCGCCAAGCGCGGCTACACCGCCTTCGTGCTGGCCAAAATGTCCCGCCTGCAGGGTGCGTCCGGTATTCATGTGGGCACCATGGGCTACGGCAAGATGGAAGGTGGTGCCGACGACCGCAACATCGCCTACATGATCGAGCGCGACAGTTGTGACGGTCCCGTTTACCATCAGGAGTGGTATGGCATGAAACCCACCACGCCCATTATCTCCGGCGGCATGAATGCCCTGCGTCTGCCCGGCTTCTTCGAGAACCTGGGCCACGGCAACGTGATCAACACGGCAGGCGGTGGCTCCTACGGCCATATTGACAGCCCGGCGGCCGGTGCGGTCTCCCTGCGTCAGGCTTACGAGTGTTGGAAGGCGGGTGCTGATCCCATTGAGTACGCCAGGGAGCACAAGGAATTCGCACGGGCCTTCGAATCCTTCCCGGGCGATGCCGACAAGCTCTACCCGGGCTGGCGCGAAAAGCTGGGCGTACACCGGTAAGCTCTGACTCAAACCGGTTCCGGTCAACCTGGTGAAATCGCCCCCGTCCGGGGGCGCTTTTGTTGAAAGCGGCAGCCCGCTTTCAGACCGACCCATTCCCTGTTTCGCCGCCTCCGGCGGCAAACCGCGCACGGAGCACCGCATGACTGCAACAGATTCCTCCATCCTGAACCAGTATCTGGTAGGCAAGGAGCCGTTTTACCAGCCTCAGCACGACGAAGTGGCCCTGTTTGAAGCCGCTTATCGCAAGCGTCTGCCGGTGATGGTCAAGGGACCGACGGGTTGCGGCAAGTCCCGCTTTGTCGAATTCATGGCCTGGCGCCTCGGCAAGCCGCTGGTCACCGTAGCCTGTAACGAGGACATGACCGCCGCCGATCTGGTCGGCCGCTGGCTGCTCGACAAGGACGGTACCCGCTGGCAGGACGGCCCGCTGACAGTGGCCGCACGCTACGGCGCCATCTGCTATCTGGACGAAATCGTCGAGGCCCGTCAGGACACCACCGTGGTGATCCACCCGCTCACCGACCATCGCCGCACCCTGCCCCTGGACAAGAAGGGCGAACTGATCCGCGCTCACCCGGATTTTCAGTTGGTGATTTCCTACAATCCCGGCTATCAGTCGCTGCTGAAGGATCTCAAGCAATCCACCAAGCAGCGCTTTACCGGCTTCGAGTTCGATTATCCCAACGCCGAACTGGAAACCGGGATTCTGGCGCGGGAAACCGGTGTGGCACCGGCCATAGCCGCCCAGTTGGTCACCGTGGCCGCCACCGCCCGGCGTCTCAAGGGTCATGGTCTGGACGAGGGCATCTCCACCCGGCTGCTGGTCTATGCGGCCATGCTGATGGACGATGGGGTGGCACCACGCGCCGCCTGCCGCATGGCTTTGGTGCAGCCGATCACCGATGATGCCGACATCCGCGCGACGCTGGAACACGCCATCGACATAACTTTCGCCTGAAGCGCGGCATAGATTTTCATGACAGATCATCCGCGCGATGCCTCCCTGCCGTCCCGCCTGGCGGCCTACCGGGATCAGCTCGACTGTCGTTTCCCCCGGGTCGGCGAGGTGTTCCCCGAATGTATCGCCCAGGCCAGCGCCCGCCTCAGCCCGGCGGGCGTGAGCGCCTATGTTGATGCGGCGCGCACCCTCTGCAAACTCGGACGGGGTGAAGAACCGGTCCTGATTTTCCTCGAAGAATGGCCCGATATTGGCGCTGCGCTGGGCGACGGTACGCTGGCAATGGTCATGCAGATGGTGCAGCACATGCAGCGCTCACCCAACGGCAACGCCATTGGCGGATTTCTGCAAACCCTGGCGCCGGTCAGCCGTGCCCTACAGAGCCGCGAGCAATTGGGGCATTACCTGAACACGCTACGCGACATGATGGAACATACCACCAGCTCCATCCACGGCCATCACCAGACCCACCCCAGTCCCGGTTTGCCCGATCTGCTGCGTCAGGCCCCCGCCTTGCTACAGTGGTTAACGGTGGATGGCCTGCGCAACTGGGTCAACTATGGTATGCGCAATTATCTCCACCACCCCGAACGTCAGAAAGACTTCTTCTCGCTGCAATCCGCCGACAGCCGGGCGGTGCTGCAGCGCGAGCGTCACGGCACCCTGCTGGTGGCTGTCGAACGCAAGCTCGACCTGTACCTGCGCGGACTCTGGCAGGACAGCGAAGTATTGGTGCCCTATTCCACGGCCTTCGATACGCTGCGCAAACCGCAGCCCTACTACGACGCGCTCGGCATGCGGCTGCCGGATGTGCTCAATGACCTGCCGGGTGCCAGCGCGCTGGACCACTACCGCGCGATCCTGGCACATATGGTCGGCCACCGGCGCTGGTCAACACCGCAAATAGCCGATAACTGGAGCCCGTTCCAGCGCCTGGCGGTGGAGTTTTTTGAGGATGCCCGCATCGACACCCTGCTCATCCGGACCTATCCCGGCCTGCGCACACTATTCCTCGCGCTGCACCCCAAACCCGCCGAAGATGCCTGCGATCCGGAGACGACCTCCTGCCTGCGCCATCGCCTGGCGATGCTGTCGCGGGCGCTGCTCGACTCGGAACACGACTACCGTAGTCCCGTGCTCAGGGACTTTGTCAGCCGCTTTCACGGGGAACTCGCGGGCGGCAATGCCGACACGCCGGCCATGGCCCGGCTGGCACTGGATTATGTCACCGCCACGCGCCGCCAGAGCGATCAGTTCGCCAAAGTACATTTCGCCGATACCAAGATCAGCTACCGCGACGACAACCGCGGGTTATGGCGCTTCATCGAGGCCGGGGATGAGGAAGAGGCCTTCGACGCGGAGCGTCGCAAGGCGCCCGATCTGGAAACCCAAGGCCTGCCGCCGCGCCACTATCCCGAATGGGATTATCAAAGCCAGAGCTACCGGCCCGACTGGGTCAGCCTCTATGAAGGGCTGCACGCCTCGGCGGCGGCGGCGGCGATTGATCAACTGCTCCTCAAGCATGCGGCGCTGGCCAAGCACCTCAAACGCCTGCTTGATCTGCTCAAGCCCCAGGACAAGGTGCGCATTCGCTATCAGGAAGAAGGCAGCGAACTGGATCTGGACGTCGCTTTGCGCTCCTGGATGGATTTCAAGAGCGGCAGCACCCCGGACCCGCGCATCAACATGAGCCATCGCACGGCCGGTCGCGATATCGCCGTGACCCTGCTGCTGGACTTGTCCGAATCGCTGAATGAACCCGTCAAAACCGACGGCGGTGACGGCCAGACGGTGTTGCAACTGTCGCAGGAAGCGGTGTCGCTGCTCGCCTGGTCCATCGAACAACTCGGCGATCCGCTGGCCATTGCCGGTTTCAACTCCAACACCCGCCATGAAGTGCGCTATCAGCACATCAAGGGTTTCTCCGAACCTTGGGGAGACACCGTCAAGGGCCGCCTGGCGGCACTCCACGCCGGTTATTCGACCCGGATGGGCGCCGCCATGCGCCATGCGGGGCACTATTTAGCGGCACGCAAGGCCGACAAGAAACTGATGCTGGTACTCACCGACGGCCGGCCCTCTGACGTCGATGTGCAGGATGATCGTCTTCTGATCGAAGATGCCCGTCAGGCGGTCAACGAGTTGGATCGCGACGGCATCTTCACCTACTGTATCAGCCTCGATCCCCGTGCCGACGCCTATGTCGCCGACATCTTCGGCCGTCAGTACACCGTCATCGACCACATTGCCAGACTGCCGGAAAAGCTGCCGGAACTGTTTATCGCCCTGACCAGATAACTGTCCCTACTCCGGTAACAGGCGTGCCGCCTCCTGATCCAGCAAAAAGTCCCGGAAGGCCTGAGCAGCCGCCGAAAGACGCTTACCCTGACGATGCACCAGATACCAGTGGCGTTCGATAGGCATGCCTTGTACATCCAGCACCGCCAGATGTCCCGCCAGCAGCTCTTCCCGCACCGTATGCAGAGAAGCGATGCCCAGCCCCATACCGGCGCGCACCGCATGTTTGATCGCTTCGTGGCTACTGACTTCAATGCTCGCATGCAGCGCAACACCGGCCTTTTCGAAAAATTGTTCCACGGCGATCCGCGTCCCCGAACCCGACTCCCGCATAATGAAAGGATAAGCGGCCACCGTCTCCAGAGTAATCGCCCCGACCTGAGCCAAGGGGTGATCAGGCGCGGCGATGATCACCAGCGGGTTTTCCAGAAAGGCCGTAGCCTCCAGCGACAAATCCGCTGGTGGCCGCCCCATGATGGCAACATCCACTTCGTTCTCCGCCAACTGGTGCAGCAAGGTCTCCCGATTGGTGACATCCATGCTGACCGTCACCTGCGGGTGCAATTTACTGAAAGCCGCCAGCAGATAAGGCGCGATATATGCCCCAGTGGTCGCCACGCTGATATGAATATGTCCCCCGGCCAGCCCCTTGAGGTCATTAATCACTTGCACCGCCTCATCCAACTGCTGGGTGATGGCGGCACTGTAACGCGCCATTTCCCGCCCCGCTTCAGTGAGATAAATCTGGCGCCCCAGTTGTTCAAAGAGTGGCAGTCCGACTTGATCTTCCATCTGCCGGACCTGCATAGATACGGCGGGTTGGCTGAGATGAAGCGACTGCGCCGCGCGGGTAAAGCTCTGATGCTTCGCCACGGCGGTAAACACCTGTAACTGGCGAAAGGTGAGATGCATGCTCATGGTGCTTTTCGCAGAAACTCAGACTTCAACTGTATTGCGCCGACGCCATCCACCTTACAATCAATGTTGTGATCACCATCAACAATACGGACGTTTTTTATTTTTGTTCCAACTTTTATTGTTGATGACGAACCTTTTATCTTGAGATCTTTCACCACGACCACGGTATCGCCATCATTGATGGCATTACCATTTGCATCAGAAACACGAAGGGAGTCAATTTTTTCTAGATGGTTTTCTTTTGGCCATTCATGTGCGCACTCGGGACATATATAAAGATTGCCGTCTTCATAGACGTAATTTGAACCGCATTTTTGACAACTCGGAATACTGCCCATAGATAAGCCTTCCTTAGTGGTTATTGATAAAAACAGCATCTTGTGGACCAAAATATGAGTGTCCCGTTATCTGTTCAAGTGGGTAGTCTGAGTACTTCATCAATAAAATTCCCGTAGGTGCGATAGCAGCAGCGCCTACAAAAACAGTGCTGCATCACGCAGGAATCGACAATGGGTGTTGCTCCATCTGCTCAATCACTTTCTGTGCAATAGCGTGCAAAGAAATGGTATGCATCGGTTCCAGGTCACGGACACCTTCTCTCATCCTCGTCGCCAAAAGCGGAAAATCTGTTCCCTTATATGCAAAGACTATCCTGTTCCCAAACAATTCCGCCTCGATAGCAATGACCTGGTCATCAAATCTCTCGCGGATTCTGGTGATATAGGTGGCGCATTTTCTATCGCTGTTCAGCATATTGACCACCAATACGCCACCCTTCCGGAGCTTGGCGTAGCAATGCGCGTAGAACTCCGCGCTGCATAACTGTCTGGCCTGACCATCCTGGTTGAATCCGTCAACGAGCAGCACATCGACAGGTTTGGAGCGGTTTCGGACATATACCGCGCCATCAGCACAAATCACTTTGAATTTTGGACCATCCGGCGGGATTCTGAACTTGTCGCGCAGGGCAATAACCCTGGGGTTGATCTCTATTGCCGTGAAGTGTACATCCGGGATATGGCGCAGGCAATATTTCGCCAGCGAGCCGCCGCCCAAACCGATCATCGCGATCCGCTCGGGTTTTGGCTGGAACATCAGGAATCCCATCATTGTTTGGGTATATCCTAGAATCAGCTTATCCGGATCAGCTTTGTGCATAATGCTTTGCGTCGCCGAAAAGTCGAAGCGCAGCGTTATGTCGCGATCACCTTCCTGTGCAAAAGGATTCCCTGTCAAAGTCTGTGGCAGAGAATCCATATACTCGAGTAAAATATCGACAAATTCATTCATGCTTTCATTTCACCCTCAGAGGCCTCCGCCGCTACTATAATGTCGTGCCAAAGTCAGGTTGACTTAGAGCGTAACGCGGCCGTATGACACCGATTTTTGGCTAGAAAATGGATCATCCGTTCGTTTAACAAGGACCATTACAATTGTCCATCAGACTTCCCTATGAGCCACGGCGGGTTTGCAATTCAAACTTGCCCAAATAAAAACAAATAGTTGTGATAAATCCTCGACGACTCTTTAAGTGAAGACCAAATAAAATCTGATGGTTAAAAATGGTCTGACCGCCATACTGAGGGCGATAATCAACAAGTTGCGATCAGGACAAATTTACCGTGCTCTGTGAGCGGATGCAATGCAGGACTGATGTCGATCTGCAACACACTGGTGCCGGGGTAACGCAAGGTATCGAAAGGTGGAATACCTGGCACCCCCAGTTTCGGAAAAGCGGCCGCGATACTGGAAGCCAAAAATTCGCTAGCCACCATGCAAAAGAACGAAAATGGCTTCAATATGGCGACTCATTACGGCGCCATTGTTGAAATCCTGCCCGATGCAGCTACAGAAAAGGTGCTTTTGTCAGACATGAGGATTCTCGAGGCCACCGAGAAAAAGATCGTCCCCACCATGCTCTATGCACGCCACGATGGCGCCGTAAAAATTTCAAAGGGACCCCAGACAAGGTGGATTTGCCCGAGGTTTTGAAGGCGATTCGCTGAGGCCCCTCAGTGAGGGACCAGTATCTTGTCACAGGGGCGCACCACCTGCGAGAGGGCACGCCAAGGGAATCTAACAGGCTTGTTCAGGGCCTGCCGGCTGCCACTTTATCAGACTGCGGAACATTATTAAGGATTGTCGTATCCGGTGTTTCAAGCAACCGGGGTAGCGTCTCGGTCGGGAATTTGCCCGTCAGCCCGTTTAAAAAGGCGACCAGATCCTTCACCTGCTGGTCCGAAAGGGTCTTGCCCAATTGGCAGGCTGCCATTACCCGGACGGCCTCCGGCAAGGTCTGCACCGAGCCATTGTGAAAATAAGGGGCGGTCAAGGCCACATTACGCAGGCTCTGTACGCGGAAAAAATATTTGTCATTAGGATTGTGGGTCACATCAAAGCGTCCCTTATCCTGCATAAAATGGTACTTCTGCTCATACTGGGCACACTGAGAATTAGTCGTCATGAGCGGGAACGTCTGATAGAAACCCGTACCCATGGGCGTGCCCGGATTGTCGAACATAGGTCCGGCATGACAGGTGGCACAGCCCAAGCCTTTAAATAA
>JBBIUH010000085.1:0-8705 GCA_037440305.1 Acidithiobacillus sp. | reverse complement strand
CAGCGGAAAGGATGACAACGGGGAGCGCCGGATCAACACCTGGGTAAACACCGGCACTTATCTGGCGTTGGAAAGACTGGCCAGGCGTTCGGGCATCACGAAACGGGAGATGCTGGAACGTCTGGTGGTTGCTGAGGATGGCCGCATTACGGCGACGCTGGTCAACGATGACTTGTGGGATGCGTACCATGAACTACCAACGTTACGCAGTAACAATTGATCTCACCACTCACAGACCGATTACACGAAAACTGTTTCTTCGCGCACTGACCGTATTGTTACTGCGTAACAGAACCTAAAATGCCCTCATCCACCGGCCAAGATAATTGTCGCCGACCGGTCAAGGTAGTTGACGTCGAGCAGGCCTCGTCGGCTAATGTTTCGCAAAAATCAGGCGGTCATCACGCCGACGAATTCGCTTGAGCGGCAAGATAGATTCTACGCCGTCCTTCGTGCTTGGCTCGGTACAGCGCCTCATCGGCAAGGGCGATCGTCTGATCCTGCGTCAGACCCGGGCTCAGCGCACTGATGCCGCCACTGAAGCTGGCATACAGCGGATAATCGCGCGTATGGAAAGGGCGCAGATGTAGTTGCTCCTGAACACGCTGCAAGATACCCAGAGCCTTTTCTGGTGACGTGTCGGGCATCAATAAAACAAATTCTTCGCCACCATGGCGGGAGATGGTGTCACTCCCCCGCAGTGTGTCGCGTAGGACTTGAACTACGCCGCGGAGCACCTGATCACCGAGATCGTGACCATACATATCGTTGACCCGTTTGAAGTGGTCGAGGTCGATAATGGCAATGGCAAGAGGCTGCGCCAGGCGCTGCGCACGCGCGGCCTCGCGCGCAAAAGCGGTTTCCAGGCCGCGTCGATTCAACGCGCCGGTGAGTGGATCCACATGAACCAGGGCGCTGACCGCAGACATTTCCTCCTCCAGTGTGTAGATCCTGGCTTGGGCAGCCTGAAGCCGGACTTTGGCGGAGCGTAGCGCATCTCTGGTTCCGGTAGCATGATTTTTGATGATTTTGCTGGTATCCACGACCGATGCCACGATCTGACGAATTTGTTTCCAGTCCTCCGTTATGTTCAATGCTTCAGCAAGCTGTTCCAGTTGGAGGTGTACCTGACCACTCTGATCCGCCAGCCCATCCACGGTGGTCAGCACCAGATGAATCAGGTCGCGGATGGCCTGCCGCGCTTCGTGAACCCCGCTTTTAAGTTTGTCCTGCTGGAAGAGCACTTCCTTGACGCTGGCAATGGCTTGATCGATTCCAGCAGGGTTGCGGATATCGCGGGTGATCGTTTGAATCACATGAATCTGACCATCAAGCCATCGTTCATCCTCAACCAAATCAGAGACGTTGTTGAGCAGCAGTGATATGAGTTGTTGCAGGCCCTCACGAATATGCAGATCGTCTTGTTCGAATTGATCGGTGACCTGCCATATTTTATGAATATGGGGAAGCAGCTGATCGGGCGTTGTTTCGGTTTGTGCCAATAAAACGTCGATCTGCAGTAATGCTTCGCGTGTCTCGAGTGCGTCCCAAACCTTTGAACCCAGGGCATGCCGAAGGCTGGTAATCCATAGTTGACGCCAGGGCCGACAATCGCCATCCCCGTGGGGGAAGGGGGAGTCGGACTGAAGCAGCCGGCTGGGCATGTGTTCCCACTGCTGAATGGTGGCCGCCAATTGACGGGCAACCTCTTCGGCATCGCTACCTCCCAGAATCCGGTCTCTGGTCGCTATTTTTTGCAAATGCGTGAGTCCTGCCTGTGAACGTTCCCACTCATTGAGCAGGCGGCGGCACAAGTCCGGCCAGGCTATGGATGATGGTGCCGCAGGGGGCGTTTGGGCAATTTCCGAATAGCATTGGGAAAAATGTTCCGGGGTAGGGGGCAGTTGTGCCTCAGCAATCCGGCGGAGGGCTTCATGTGCAATGTCTGCAGGTTTTTGGGGGGGCACGTGTAGATATCTCTGTCAGGATGCAAGTAAGAACACCAGATGATATCTTAACCGGAAAACGATGTAAGCGCCTGTCGCTTCAGGCCACGAAGCGTGGTGCCTACGACAGTCGGCATTTCGAAACCATACTGGATGACTGGAATGCAGTACGGAAGTGCATGCGGATAGCGGCTACCCCAGTCAGGAACGGGAAGGACCGCTCAAAGCCTCAGGCTACCGGAGTCGTATCCAACGGAAAGGCGGTCGCAACCACCCGCTGCCCGAATGCCAGCAACGGCGCAACCATAAAATCCCCAAAGCGCGGTCGCACGTCGAACATGTATTCGGCGCCATGGAGCAGATGGGCGGTAAGAGTATTTGAACCATAGGCCAGGCGCTGGCCGATAATTAAACGCATTACAAATATATAACATAGGCATCAATTGGATCTATTTCTGTGATATAATTATTGTTTACTATGCTATCTATCTCAGGAATGAGATTGTCAATATTTAACTCGCACCACTCGATAGATCGTTCACAGATATTGATTTTTACCCCGGCTGATTTTGCAGACCTCATAGCTTCGTGTATTAAGCATAATGACTTTTCATCAATGCCGCTTTCATCTGCCAGCGTTGTTGCAATAATTCCAGATTCGCCAGTTATTATGACTTCAACATGGCAGCCATCCGAGGCAGATTTCGCCTCATTAAAAACATTTGCAATGGCAGATGCATTTCTGGTGTCTAACGTATTAATAAATATAAAAAGTCTATTCACTTTTTGTCCATTTATAAATCTTAATATAAAAATAGATGTCAAGCATGGGGCTACCCCACGGAGGGCTGCGGGGGCTTCCCCAGAAAAGACCAGACCAATGCATGCCGCAGGTTAACGCCCCGCTTGCGTAGAATTTCCAGATGGGATCGGGCGGTGTAGAAGGTGTTGCTCCCATCAAAGATCAAAAAACAGCTAGCCACTATAAGGGCGGTTTTGGTTATGATGGCCATGGTGTTCTTCCGTGCATTTTATGGGCTTCCGATCAGAAACATAGGCGATGCTGGCGCAGAGCGCAATGCGGGCGACTAACGGCGTGTTTCAGATGTAACGTGGGCTTCCCCACTTTTCAGGGGGCAGCACGGGGCAGATATGGCCCCTTGCTGGGCATTTACCCTATACCCCGGCCAGTTCCATCTGCCGGAGGATATCTGCAAGCATCTGATAGGCGGGTGCGACCGTGACGCCTGACGCTGGCATCTTGCCTTCCGCTCTAGCGGCACCCGCCAGACGGCGAAACACATGCGGAATAGCCTCATCGGGAATACCGCCTACTTTTGCGCCACGATAATTACTGGAGAGTGACTGGATGGCCTTGGGTAACCGCTTCAGATCGGTAGAGCCATCGGCCAACAGGTAGGGCAGCTTCCAGGTGGACGTCTTGCTGGGATTGCCCACATAGGCAAAGCAACGAGCAGGGATTTGATACTTCGGATGAAGCAGTGCATCTTGATCAGCGCCAGCAGCATTCTCCGCAGATAGAACGGCACTAAATTGCCCCATCAACGATAAATCGGCGGGCACCTCACAAGGACGGTGGACGCCATCCATGCTCACCCACCAGAGCGCATCAACCGGCGCCTCCTCTTGGGCTAGATTCAGCACTACGCGCGGACTCCAGCCACCATCAACGATATCTGCACCGAAGAACAGGAGGCCATCACACACGGCCACCTGCTTGACGTGCTGTTCGTGGGCGTAGCGGATGGCCTGGGCAAGCGCATCATCAACGGCGGTCCTGTTAGACAGACTACCTGGGCGCTTGGCCTCGACAATGAGGTATTTGGTGAAGTTGTGGGTTACCACCAGATCAGCACGGCCGAGCTGCCAATTCAGATCGCGCTCTTGCCAATCCAGCACATTGGTGAGTAGCGCGCCAACAATGTTCTCAGCGGCCTTTTCTGCCACCTTGCCGAAACGCTCCTGAGCAGAAAGCATGGACGCACGCTGCTGCAGAAATGCGGGCCACGCTGCCTGGGTTCGTTGTACGCACTTACGGTATCCGGCGAGGTCCTGATAGTTGCTCATAGGTGTTCCTTTGGAATCTGGGCGGTCAATGCGGCACCGGCCCGAAAACATCCCTCAGCTTTTCCGAACTGCTTACATGGCGCTTATAGACACAAAACCTACCGCCCCCGCTCACGTCCTAACACATGGTTTTATTTGGTGGGCCCGCACGGACTCGAACCGTGGACCAAGGGATTATGAGTCCCCTGCTCTAACCAACTGAGCTACAGGCCCTGAAGAAAGGCGTGGAATGCACTGACCCCACGCCCCATACCGCTAAAAAAACATCAGTCACGACGGGATCGTCACCTCACCGTCCACAAAACTGCGCAAACGCTCCGACCGAGAGGGATGACGCAGTTTACGCAGCGCCTTGGCCTCAATTTGGCGGATACGCTCACGGGTAACGTCAAATTGCTTGCCGACTTCCTCCAACGTGTGGTCGGTATTCATCCCAATACCAAAACGCATACGCAGCACCTTGGCTTCCCGCGCCGTCAAACCATTATCGAGCAGTTCCTCGACCACTTCACGGATTGCGGCGTTAACGGCCGAATCCGCTGGCGCTGTTACGTTCCGATCCTCAATGAAATCGCCCAGATGCGAATCTTCATCATCACCAATGGGCGTCTCCATGGAGATGGGTTCCTTGGCGATTTTCAGCACCTTACGGATTTTATCCTCAGGCATCTCCATCCGCTCTGCCAACTCTTCAGGCGTCGGTTCGCGTCCCATTTCCTGAAGCATCTGCCGACTTATCCGATTGAGTTTATTGATAGTTTCGATCATGTGTACCGGAATGCGAATGGTCCGCGCCTGATCCGCAATACTCCGCGTAATGGCCTGGCGTATCCACCAAGTCGCATAAGTAGAGAATTTGTAGCCACGCCGGTACTCAAACTTGTCCACCGCCTTCATCAGGCCGATGTTTCCTTCCTGAATCAGATCCAGGAACTGCAAGCCACGATTGGTATACTTTTTGGCGATGGAAATTACCAGACGCAGGTTGGCCTCGACCATCTCCTTCTTGGCACGCCGTGCTTTGGCCTCACCAATAGACATCAGTCGACTGGCCTCTTTGATCTCAGCAACCGGCAAGCCAGCACGCTTCTCAATGTTTGCCAGTCGCTTCATGATCGACACGACATCATCACGAAACTCAACCAAACGGGCACTATAAGTGTAGCTGCCTGCAATTTGCTGATCAATCCAGGCAATATCACTCTCGTGACCGGGGTAACTGCGTACAAAATCTTTACGCGGGAAACGTGCACGTTCAATGCACAGTTCCATCAACTCCCGTTCGCACTGACGTACCTCTTCGGTCAGCCCGCGTAGCGCATCGGTCATGACATCGATCTGACGAACGTTGAGCTTGATTTCCAGAAAGCGCTCCGCAAGCTCACGACGCTGCTGCTGGTAACCTTCCCCACGCATTTCACCATCGGCATGGCTGACGAGCAACGCAGTGTAAGCAGCGCGAATGACCGCGAAACGTTCCAACGCTTCTTCGAGTTGTGGGCCTTTGTCTACTTCAACATCGCCGTCTTCGGACTCTTCGTCGTCGTCCTCAACCTCAATCTCGTCGCCCTCCACCAGCACGGCATCCTCATCCCCGCTGACCGCCTCCGCATCCAGCGCATTAGGATCGATAAAGGCGTCGACGACCTCATCCAGGCGTGTCTCGCCACGCTCCACCCGATCAGCGGCGTCCAGCAGAAGCGAGATGGTCGTCGGACAGGTCGATACCGCACGCAGCACCTGCATCAAGCCGTCTTCAATACGTCGGGCGATTTCAATTTCGCCTTCACGGGTCAGCAGTTCTACGCTGCCCATTTCGCGCATGTACATGCGCACCGGATCACTGGTCCGCCCGATATCCGCCTCGACCACGGCCAGGGCTTCTTCTGCGGCTTCTTCCGCTTCCTGGGCGGCGACCACAGTACCACCTTCCCCATCCATGAGCAGGGTATCGTCATCGGGGGCTTCCTCGAAGACTTCGATACCCATGTCATTGATCATGGAGATGACATTCTCCATCTGCTCGGGGTCGAAAACCTCTTCGGGCAAATGATCATTGATCTCGCGATAGGTCAGGTAGCCTTGCTCTTTACCGCGCGCAATAAGCCGCTTCAGCTCAGACCGCTGAGATTCATTATCCACTGCACTCTCACCGTCTCTCATAACCACCCTGCACTCGCGGAAAGCCGCGCATTATATAAGAAAAACCACACGCATGGAAAGGCGCTGTCGTCGTAGACTTGCGTCCTCAGCCCTTTTTCTGCATTTGACTGGTTCAAACATCCTTCCGCCTGCCGCGCCGGGACAAGCGTACCATCTCTGCTCGCTCCTGCTCGGAAAGCGCACTCAGACCACCCTGATCCGCTGCCCGGCTGATAAAGTGGCTGCGCGCTGCAGCAAGACGCTGATTCAGCCGCGCCACGCAGCCCGAAATTTCAAGCTGTGTCGATGCGCGATCTTCTACGCCGCCAGCATTAGTCATTACCAGCGCATAGCACACTTCCGCATGTTCCGATACCGACAACTTTGCGAACAACTCGTGAGAACTTAAATGGTGCATGTTGGCCAAAATATCAAGTGCTCCTGCCAGATTTTTTACCGTAGGGTCGCTCTCGAAGAGAAACGGCAGCAAATCGCGATCCAGCGTCTGCCAGGCAGGGTCCTCCGGGTGGTTCAGCAAAAGTCGCAACGTGGTTTTATAAAGGGATGGCCCTCGGGATGCGTTGAACGACGGTTTGCGTGCTACGCGTGGCGCCGCCCGCCGGGTAACCGGCGCTAACCCACAAAGATCCTGTACCCGTTGCTCATAGACCTCACGCAAGATCGGATCGCTCACCCGCTTCAGAAAATCGCGCGCCGCATGCAGAAAAAGAGCCTTCTCGTCTTCTGCTGCAAGATTGTGTCGGCGTTGCAGTTCTTCCAAAAAGAAATCAATGGCCGGGCGTGCGGCCGGAAGTAGTGATTCAAACGCCGCGGCCCCATGCTGACGCACCAGTGAGTCAGGGTCCTCCCCATCGGGCAGGAACAACACCCGCAACAGACGCCCCTCGCGCAGATGCTCCGGTGCCATCTGCACCGCGCGCCAGGCGGCATTACGCCCGGCATTATCGCCGTCAAAACAAAGAAGCACCTCGGCCGCCGCCCGAAAGAGCATCTCCAGTTGGCTATTGCCCAGGGCAGTCCCACTAGCAGCGACGGCATAGTCAATACCCACCTGGTGCAAGGTAATGACATCCAGATACCCCTCCACCAACAGAACCCGCCCGGCACGACGCACGCCCTCTTTCGCCTGATGCAGACCATAAAGCACCCGGCCCTTGTGGTAGAGGGCACTTTCCGGCGAATTAAGATATTTGGGCTCGTGTCCATCAAGGCTGCGCCCGCCCAGCCCCACCGCTTGCCCTCGCCCATCGCGGATCGGGAAAATCACCCGGCCGCGAAAACGATCATAGACCGAGCCGTCGTCGCGACTGCTGACCAGCCCCACCCCCAGCAACTGCCGCCGCAATGATGCATCATTGCCGAGTTTTTGGCTCAGAAACTGGGCCGCTGGTGGCGCATAACCCAGCTCAAAGCGCGCGATAGTGTCGATATCCAATCCTCTTCCACGCAGATATTCCTGGGCCGGTGGATATGCTGAGAACATGGCCTGGTAAAGGACGACAGCTTTTTCGAGGATGGCACGCAGCGGCCGCAGGTCTTCCTGTTCTCCAGTGGGATTATCTTCTGGCAGCGCAATGCCCGCTTCTTCGGCGAGTGTTTTCACTGCTTCAGGAAAAGATAGCCGATCATGCGCCATCAAAAATCCGATGGCATTCCCATGCGCGTGGCAGCCAAAACAGTAATATATCTGCTTATCCGCGCTGACAGAAAATGAGGGGCTTTTTTCCTGATGAAACGGACAGCAGGCCCAGAAATCCTTCCCCTTTTTCTTCAGCGGCACGCGACTGTCGATAAGGCGCACCAGATCGCTGTGCTCCAGTACGGCATCGATAAATGCGGGAGAGAAGTTGGCCATCCGTCAGCGTAACTCCAACTCGCTGACGCCGCCACCACCATGCTCTGGTCGCGCCATGCGCCATTGGCTGACCCGGGGGTCCTGCCCGGCAAACTCGCGCACCATTTCCGCAAGCACGCCATTACCCTTACCGTGCAGAATCTCGACCTGCTGACGACCGGCGGCCACGGCACCATCCACATGACGGCACAAGGCCGCCAAAGCGTGTTCCCGAAGCTGTCCGCGCAAATCCAGACGCCAGGGATGATCTTCCGGGGCTGCATACTGCGTGCTGCCTTTTTCTTTGGGGACCTGTAGCGCCGCATCCACAGCGAATTGTGCGGCAGACACCCAAAGCTGTTTGCCCCGCAATTGAATCTGCACCCTTTGCTGGGCCGGATCCACGCGCAACACTTGGGTTACTTGCCGGAGCGGCAAAAACAAGCCCTTAGCCCCCACGGCAGGCAGACTATCCGCACGCTGCTCTTTCGACCGAAAAGGGGCTTCCAGACGCTGCAGGGCCGCCGATGCGGCCTGCGTATCCCGTCCTGACTTGAGCGCCGCGATGGTTTGCCGCACCTGCTGGCGCGCCGCCGTCAGAATATTTTCCCATTCTGCGCGCGCTACAGAAGCCGCTTTATCGCGCTCTTGTCGCGCCGCTTCCAGCTCGCGCT
>JBBIUH010000084.1:0-8768 GCA_037440305.1 Acidithiobacillus sp. | reverse complement strand
CTACCAGTTTATCCGTGGCGGAACTGGCCAAACAGGAAGGGATTTCTGATGTTACGCTGTACCATTGGCGTAAGCAGGCGATGGCGAGTGGGGCGATGAGTGCAGTGACCAAGAAGACCACAGAGGGTTGGTCTGCCGAGTCCAAACTGGCAGCGGTGGTGGAAACGGCCCTGCTGTCAGAGGTGGAGTTGAGCGAATATTGCCGGGAGAAAGGGCTGTATCCAGACCAGGTAAAAGTGTGGAAACAGGCTTGTATCGTTGGACAGCAGGCCGCCACCCAACAGAAACAGACAGCAGGTGCGCAAGCCCGTGCAGACCAGAAACGGATCCGTGAGCTGGAGCGAGAATTGCATCGCAAAGACAAGGCGTTAGCTGAGGCGGCTGCACTGTTGATCTTGCGAAAAAAATTGAACGCCCTCTGGGGGGACGACGCCGGGGAAGATTAACCCTGGTCCCGGAGCGGCAACAATATGTCGCATGGATACAGGAAGCCTTTGACAGTGGAGCCCGCCGGTCGCGGGCCTGCGCCGAAGCAGGCTTATCATTACGCACCGTCCAGCGATGGACAGAGGAGTCGGGAGTGGTAAAGACAGATGCCCGCACGACGGTCGAACGACCGGCACCCAGCAACAAGCTGAGTGAAGCAGAGGTACGGGCGGTGTTGGACGCCTGTCACCGTCCGGATACTGCACACCTGCCCCCAACGCAAATTGTGCCCCGGCTGGCGGATGAGGGAGTCTATCTGGCATCGGAATCCACTTTCTACCGGATCCTCAAGGCTGAGGGCATGGGGGCACGGCGTGGTCGTGCGCACCCGCCCCGTAAGGTGCCGCTGCCCACTACCCATACAGCCACCGTAGCCAACAGCGTCTGGTCATGGGATATCACGTATCTGCCCTCACCGGTGCGGGGTCAGTATTACTATCTCTACCTCGTTGAGGACCTCTACAGCCGCAAGGCGGTGGCCTGGGAGGTCTATACCGAGGAAAGTGGAGACCATGCCGCTGCACTCATCCAGAGAGGGTTTACGGCGGAGCAATGCTGGCGGCAGCCACTGGTTTTGCACTCCGACAATGGGGCACCTCGAAAAACCCCAGCCGCCCTTCCAGGTATGGTAAAATCGGACCTATCGAGTAGAGGAGGTTGGCAGGGATGATTGCACGGAGAACCGCGGTCCAACACGATCTTTTTGCTGCCGATCGGCGGGCGAAGAAGGCAGACGCTTTTGCCAATCCACTGGAGAAGATGGAACAGGTGGTGGACTTCCGTGCCTTGTCCGAAGCGGTGGAGCGGGTAGCGCCTCGTCCAGAACAAAGTAAAGGTGGACGGCCCCCATACCCTACGGAGGTCATGGTACGGGTTCTGGTGATCAAGCGCCTACACAGGCTTTCCGATGAGCAGACCGAATACCAGCTCCTCGACCGTCGAAGCTTTCTCCGCTTCTGTGGCCTGGAGCATTCTGCCAATGTGCCCGACCGCACCACGATCTGGCACTTCGAGAACCGCATTGGCGTTGCCGGTGTGGAGGCTCTTTTTGCGGATCTGGATCGGCAGATCCGAGCCCATGGCCTGGAGGCCCGTGCCGGGCAAATCGTCGATGCCACCCTGGTGCCGGCCCCGAAGCAGCACTTCACGCGCGAAGACAAAGCGATTCTTGAACAAGACGCCATGCCGGCGGACTGGAAGCCAGCCAAACGGCGGCAGAAAGATCTGGATGCCAGCTGGACCAAGAAACACGGCAAAAGCTACCACGGCTACAAGTTCACAGTGAGTGTGGATCGTAAGCACAAGCTGGTGCGTACCTGGCTCCCGGATACAGCCGAGGTGCACGACTCCCGGCACTTGGAAGCGGCCTTGGATGAGTGGAACACCAGCGCGGAGATCTATGCGGACAAAGGCTATGTCGGGGCGGAGCGCGAGGAGCGGCTACGGGAGCAAGGGTATCGCCCGTACATTCAGCGCAAGGCGCATCCCGGCAAGCCCCTGTCGGCTCGGCAGAAAGAAAGGAACCGGCGTATCGCGAAGATTCGTGCGCGGGTGGAGCATGTCTTTGCTGCCATCGCCCAATGGGGTGGGAAACACATCCGTACCATTGGTCAGGCGCGTGCCAGCTTTACCATGGGCATGATGGTCGTGGTGTACAACCTACGGCGTTTTACGTTTCTGGCGGGATAACTGCGCCCAAATTCTGGGGTTGTTCGATAAATAGAGCAGAAACAGAGGGCAAATCGGGGTCCGGTGTCCCTCCACCCACGCTCCTGCAGCTCCTTGTTCGCCCTACTCACAAAAAGTGACAGTTATTCGAGCTTCCCAATGGTGCCCCGATGAAATCCTCCACCCTCCTGGCCAAACTGTATGATCTGGGGATCACCCCGTCCCGGGGCCGGCCACGAGTCAGCAATGACAACCCGTATTCAGAGTCGCTGTTCCGGACGCTGAAATACTGCCCGCAGTGGCCGGAGAGCGGCTTTGCGAGCCTTGATGCTGCCCGGATCTGGGTGCGTGATTTTATCGCCTGGTACAACCATGAGCATCGTCACAGCCGCATTCGCTTCGTCACCCCCGCCCAGCGTCACCGGGGCGATGATCACGCACTGCTGGCGAAACGCCATGTCCTCTATGAGGCGGCCAAGGCGAGAAATCCTGCGCGCTGGTCAGGCGTCACACGCAATTGGACACCCGTCGGTGCGGTAGATCTGAACCCGCAGCGGCAGGATAAAAAGGCCGCTTAAAAAATGGGAGACGCGACAACTACCTTGACAGACGCCGCGGTTCGAGGAACCTTTCTGCTTGCGAGAGAGACTGCGAGATAACCTCTTGAGCCTCGTCAACAGCGCCTTGTGCGGTTTCGGGCCAACTACCTTTTCTCCCGTGGAGAGCGTTGCCAAGGCCGAGACACCCAAATCCACCCCGACAAGGCCTTGGTTCTCGGCCCTGCGTTTTGGCGCATCATCGGTGTCCACGGTAAGACTGACAAACCAGCGGTCGGCTACGCGGGAGATCGTGGCCGACAGGATTTTGCCAGTGAAGCGCAACGATTCCCGCATCCGTACCCAGCCAAGGCCGGGGATACGGATGCGGGAACCTTCGACACTGAATTGATCGTTGGTCAGGGTGAAACGGTCGTGGACGCCTTTCTTGCGGAACTTTGGATATCTGGCCCTGCCCGCCCAGAAGTTCTTGAAGGCTTGACCGAGTTGAATGATCGCCATCTGCGGTGCGTTCTTGGTGACTTTCAGCATCCACGGAAACTGCTCGCGCTTGATGGCGTTCAACTGGCGTCGAATTGCCGCTTCCGATGGTTTTGGCAAACTATTGTCCTGCTTCCACACCTCATACTGCCGCTTCCACTCGGCCAGTGCCCAGTTATAGGCGAACCGCGCCGTACCAGCCGCACGAGCGAAGTATGTCGCTTGCGTATTATTTGGATTGAGTGCGATATTGTGTGCCATCAACATGCTTGCGATTCCTCTACGGCCTTCTTCACGCCATCGAGCAGCTTCTGGTTTTTGCGGCTGCGTGAGCCATACAGGCGAGCGCTGAACACGGTGATGATTTCCAGCACATCTTTCGCCAAATCTTCCTCGAAGGTCGTGTCCTCGCCCTGGTTGAGAATCACCACCTCGACATTCTTTGCTTCGCAGATGGCAAATACCAGTTCCGCGCCAAAGCGCAGCAGCCGATCCTTGTGCGTGACGACCAGCCGCCCGATGCGACCCTCCACCACGTCGTCCAGCAGGCGCTTCAAGCCTTTCTTGTGATAGTTCATGCCAGAGCCGAGATCGGCGATCACCTCGAACGTCCAGCCCTGGCGGGCGCAGTAGAGTTCGAGCACCTGCTTCTGCCGTTCCAGATCGTCCTTCTGGTCGTGACTGGAGACGCGAGCGTAGGCAATGGTGCGACGCGCCGCCTCTGGCGCATGGAATTGCTCGGGACGCAACCGCGCGAGATCGTACCGGCGCCGCCCGCCAGGCGTGCGCTCGTCAGGGATGAGCTTGCCTTCGCGTTCCCATCGCCGCAGGGTTTGCGCCGCGACGCCCAGGAACTCGGCAGCCTCGTGAATGCTAACCATCTTACGTGACATGCTCGAAACATACATTATCGCGCAATAATGCGCAACTATTATTTCAGCAGTTTAAACCCCCTCCTTCGCATTCCAACAGCGTTCGTCACCGATTCTCACGGCTTCACCACTTGGCGCGTTGGACTCTGGGAGCAATCGCGGAATTTTGGCCCTTGCGCTCCGGTTCCAGTTCCTTGCAACAATCAAGGGAAGGTTTTATACTTGCACTTAAGTTCAGACCCCTTCTTCAGGGCTTGAGCTCCTCCCAGCAAGGGCAGGTCGACGAAAGTTGACCTGCCCTTGTGACTTTCTTGCTTGCGTTTTTCTGATACTGTTGTATGATTTCAACATGGGTCTGGTGATATAGCATCACTGCGCCCACTCAACTTTCTTGAGGAGGAGTACAAAAATGAAGAAGCACTTGATTTCATTGGCTGTCGCTGCGGCCATCATCGCGCCTGCGAGCGCCATCGCTGCTGATAGCAGCACCAGCAATGCCGACATCGGCCCCACTGTCTATGGTTATGCCCAGATCACCGGCAGCAACCAGTTCGGTACATCCACCAACGGTTCGCCTGCTGGTTCCAATGGTCTGGTCTTCGGCGCCAATCGCGTCCGCCTGGGCTTCAAAGGCGAGGCCGTTCCCGGCGTGACCTACAACATCATGGCGGGTTGGGATAACGCTGTGATCAGCGGCAATAGCGCCGATAGCCTGAACATACCTGGCTATTCCACCAATCAGCTGAATGACGGCCTGGGCGGCGGCGGAAATGCCCAGTTGCTGGATGCTTGGTTGAACTATGCGCCCGTTCCCTTCGCCCAGCTGGAAGTGGGCAAGTTCAAGCTGCCGGTGGGTAACGAATACATCGATACCCAGGGTAATGAGCTGCCCTTCATCTTCCGCAGCATGGGTCAGTCTCTGTTACCCGGCCGCTCCGCTGGTGCGATGATCCACGCCAGCGATGTCATGGGTACGGGCGTCGGCTACGCTGTTGGCTTTGCTGACGACTCTTCCCTGGATTACGGCAGTTCCTACAACTGGTTGCAAAATGGCGGCAGTCCATTTGGCTCCGGTCAGGGTGGGTTCTTGAACGGCAGTGGTAACTACATCGCCTATGCTCGGTTGAGTTATGACTTTATGGGTCCTCTGTTGAAGGCCGAACTCAGCGGTTCCCGGATGAGCTTGGGTGCGACCCCTAACACGAATCCATTTGCGGAGCCGGCGGGGCTACCCAGTAGCAGCATCTACACTTGGAATGTGGGTATCCACGGCGGGATCATGGGCATCCATTACTTGGCCTCCTACACTAATATGACCTCTGGCCGGAGTTTTGGCACTTCTGGCTTGCCGAACTCCGCTGGCCTGTTGGCTACGGATTGGAACGTTGGTTTGGCGGCGAATCTTTACCAGATGACCCTGCTGCCCTCCTGGCTGGATATCGAGCCTGCGGTACGTTTCGACTCCTTCGGTTACAACAATCACAGTGGCTATGACGCCAAGCTGGACAACACTACGGTGGGTCTGAACTACTACGTCAATCCCAACAATCCCCATGCGGCGGAGATTCAGGTCAACTACATCATTCCCACCGCTCGTAACGGGGAGTTCGGCACGGGAACGATGGGCGGTGTCTTCGGTGGAAACTCTGCTCCTATCAACGGCATGGCCTACAACACCCTGATGCTGCAGTTCCAGGCCGGCTTCTAACTAGCAGCCTCAGCCTGCAAGTGAAAGCCACCATCATCAGATGGTGGCTTTTCTAATGTTCGGATGTCTTTGGTGTTTGATGAAATGGCGTTAAGCAAGATTTCTATTGACGACGATGCTATGCTGCGTGAGCGTGTGCTCTGCATGATGAGCTTGCGTAACGAAAAGTTAACGCATATGGCCAAAGCTCTTAGGTTAGATCCAGGTGGGTTATCTGGCTGGCTAAGCGGTATTCAGAACCGCTTATCCGTAGAAAAAAAAGACAGTATTTCTAGACATCTCGGTCTATCACACGGTTATTTGTCTCCCAATATAGTACATAAATGGACCACCGATGCGGAAACAATAACGCGATCCATGCCGATCCTGGTAAGTAAGTACTTATTGGGCAGAATGACTATCACTCCAATCTATGCTGGTGGACAGCCATCCTCTTGTGCATATCTTTCGGTTTTTGGAAGTGATGTCATTGTTATAATCGCTGGGCCAAGGAATACGGCGCTCCAACCACCAATCGTTGATCCAGTTCAGTCTGGATGGGGGGTTAATGGGAAGCCAGCCATGTTTTCTGTGGGCGAGGTTGAAAATCTGATGGGTTCAGAAAATTTAGCTGCTGCTGACATTTATTTAGAGATAACGATAAGATCTCAGTCCAAAGAAAAGCAATCCATGCGTGATTGGGCCAATCTAATTACGGATGCCATATCTTCTGGATTATCAATAGATGAAGCCAAGAATAGATTGCTGGGTAGTTTCTAGCCTGAACCACAACACATCATGACCATGTCCACAAAACCACCGATTGATGGACACACCGCCGCAGGCATGCACGGTCAGCATTCGCAGGGAGAGACGGGCCGTTTCTGGACAAAATGTCCAAGAGATGAGTTTTTGGACACGCCTTATCCCTCTTGCCGGTTCTCCCGGTTGTGCCACAACCGCAGCACATAGACACTTCTACGCCGCAGCTCATAGCGAATCTCGTATTGCCCGACCAGCATCCGCCGTACCTCACGGGGCTCGAATTGCGTCAGTTGCCGACCGATCCGTGGCGTGCTGAGTAGAACGAAGGGGGCGCTGGTCAACTCCTGAATCACTCGTGCGGCCGCCGCCTGGTTCACCGGGGCCAAAAATTCGTACAGACGCACCAGGTCAGAGAGCGCTTTGTTGGTCCATTTCAGATCCATCAGCGCGGGAGGGGCTGCGGTTTCACGGTGCCCAGGCTATCCGCCCACGCCAAAACGGCCTGGTGGTCGATGACCTGCCCCGCATCCACCTCCACCAGCGCCTCCCGCGTCAGACGGTCCCGCTCTTCTTCCTCAAGAATCCAGGCGGACAGGGCCTGCTTTAGGATCCAGCCACGGGGACGCTCCAGCCGTTCCGCCATCCGGTCGATTTTCTCCGCCAGGGGAAGGGGAACATGCGCGGTCATCACACGGGTTTCTACTTTCGACATGGCAACCTCCAACACCTTCAGTCTGCACTAATCATAGTGATTAAACAGGAATCTGCAAAATGACTTTCCTGGTCAGAATCCTGGCCCCAGGCTCCGGCTCAATATGCGCTCCTGCTCCCGGGCCACCGCATCCATCCCCGCATACAGGGCACCCTCGGCGTCTTTCCTGGAGATACCCAATCCCTCCGCTGCGGCCACGGCCTGCCGCGCTTGCGCCTGAACCTTCTCCCAGGCGCGATCTTCTTCCCCGCCGCTGCGCTGGATGGCGGCTCCCGCCTTTCGGCAGGCCTCCAGCGCCGCCTCCTTCCGTCCCTCCGCCAGACCCAGGTTATACGGTTTGTCCAGGTCCGCCACCTCCAGGCGCTTCCCTTCTTCCACCAGCGCCGCCGCCCTCTTGCTGCGCTCTTCGCTTTTCCCGCGCAGCCCAATCTCCCGGCCCAGATCCCGCGCGGCCTCCCGGAGCTTCTGGCGCTCGGCTTCCCGCTTTTCCGCCGCTTCCCGTTCCCGCTGTGCTGCCCGCTCCCGGGCCTCCCGTTCCCGCTGCTCGATGACCCAGCGCTGCTCCCGGCCGTCGGCGTGGTGGGTATGTAACCGCCTCTCGGCGGTCTCGTATTGCGCCCGGCCTTCCTGCCCCGGACCAGGCCTCAGCACGGCCACGTTGTTCCGCAGCAGATGCTCATAGACCAGCACCTTCTGGTCTGCCGGGATGCCGGACGCAAAGGTCACGACCAGCTCGTGGGAGACATGGGACCGCGCTTTGCGCTCCTGGATGGCCTTGGCAAACTTGCTTACCTCCTCCCGCGTGACGGTACCACTCATGGTCCACGTCAAAACATCACCCGCTCCGGGGGCCTCCTTTCCAACCCGCAATCCCAAACCTTGCCGCGCCCAGGCATGGAGCGTGGCTTCCCACCCATCCGCTACGCAGGCCTGCTGCAATGCCGTCCCTTCTTTTTCCAGCCGTTGCCGCGCGGCAAGCTCGCCGTGTCGGCCCGTCCGCCAGGCATCGGCGGCTTCCCAGGCGGCGGGGGACCAATCTTCCACGCCGGCGGGGGCGCCTGGGAGCTTCCCCCCCGCCGCTTTCATCAGGACGGCCCGCTTGGGATGATCCTGCATCCATTGCCCCAATATCGGCGCTTGCGCCCGGAGAGCCGCTTCCCGCGCTTCCGCCTCCTGCCGCTGCCCTTCGCGGATGCGCTTCTTCAGCGCCGCGTCGGCCAGCTCGAAGCCCGCCGCCAGGGCGGCCGCGCCGGCCCGCTCCTGAAATGCCTGGCCGCCCGTCAGGGTGAGGCTTTGCCAGTCCTTGGCCCGCGCCAGTTGCAGCATGGCGGCGATCTCTTTCTCCTGGCCGCCCCGACCCGCCGTGATCCGGTCGCCGTGGTCCATGAGGTCCATCTGCCGGTTGTGGATATGCAATCCGTGTTCCACACGCTCCACCTTGACCCAGCGCCCCAGGGCCTGGGCAACGTCCCGGTTGTAGGCTTCCGTGAGGACCCGTTCCCGGTAGACCTGCCATTGGGGACGCTCGGGATGCCGAATGC
>JBBIUH010000083.1:0-9026 GCA_037440305.1 Acidithiobacillus sp. | reverse complement strand
GGACGAAACCATGCTGCGCCGCAGCGGCGATCAGGGCGTCTTCCGCCTCCTGCAAGAGCAGGGGCTCATCGGAAAAGAGGCCATATACTGATGCCAGAGGGCCGCGCAAGTGGCTGGCCCATTGCGCCGGCTTCAGCCGCATCTCAGGGTGCCTGCTGGCGGAAGCTGGGGCTGTTGAGCACCTGTCGCAGAATCTGCCGTGCGCCCTGCTCCATCAACAGGCGCTGCACGGTGACCTGCTGCTCGTTGGTGCCCAGCGGGGTGGCGCTATTGTAGCTGAAGCTGTTCTCCACCAGCAGCGGCTGGGCAGCGAGGAGCACCTTTTGGTCGCTGCCGATAACACTGAATTCGGCGTGCAGGGTGTTGAGAAATTCCTGGGCGACGCCGCTGCTCGGACTGATGCTGATCATCCGCTGGCTGACGTAAGCGTTGTCGATCTGGAGCTGGGGGCCATCGGGCGTTGCCTTGTTGCCGTCCCGCTGCAGTTCGCGATGGACGGCCTCGGCCAGGCTGCCTCCGGCGGGGCCGCTGCCGACGACGCGCAGCCCCGTCAGCCTGGGCGGAATGGTGGCCCCGGTTTGCAGATGAAAGCCGCAGCCGCCCAGCAGCAGAGCCAGCCCCGCCACGAGCCAGCAGCGACGCCACTGCCCAGCGCGGCTCATCCCGCCACCACGTTGACCAGACGGCCGGCTACGATGATCACTTTACGCACGCTTTTACCCTCCAGATGGCGCTGCATGGCCGGATTGGCCAATACCGTCCGTTCGATGCTGGCATGGTCCGCATCAGCGGGAAAATCCATGCGTTCGCGCAACTTGCCGTTGATCTGAATGACCAGCGTCACGGTATCGCAACGCAGTGCCCCGGCATCAGCGACGGGCCAGGACGCATGGCTGATCACGCCGCTCTGCCCCAGTTTTTCCCAAAGCACCTCGGCGATATGGGGCGCAAAGGGGGCCAGCAGCAGGGTCAGGGCGCGCAGTCCTTCGCCCAGCACCGCCCGCAAGTCGGTCGGGGCATCCGCAGGGACCTTCATCAGGCTGTTGGTCAGCTCCATGATGGCGGCGATGGCGACGTTGAAATGATAGCGCCCGTCCATGTTGCGGCTGACCCGATCAATGCATTGATGCACCGCGCGGCGCAGGTCCACCGCCTCGGCGGAGGGCTCTGCGGGCAGTGCCGGGGGCGTGGCGCCATACTCGTGGACCAGGCGCCAGAACCGGTTGAGGAAGCGGTAAGCACCTTCCACGGCGCTGTCCGACCACTCCAGATGCTGTTCCGGCGGCGCCGCGAAGAGAATAAAGAGGCGCGCGGTATCAGCCCCGTACCGGTCAATCAGGCCTTGCGGGTCCACCGTATTGCCCTTGGATTTGCTCATCTTGCTGCCATCTTTGAGCACCATGCCCTGCGTCAGCAGATGGCGGAAGGGCTCATCGTGGGCGCCGTCGGCGGGCAGCAGACCGACATCGCGGAGCAGGCGGTTGAAGAAGCGGGCATAGAGCAGATGCAGCACCGCGTGCTCCACACCGCCCACGTACTGATCCACCGGCAGCCAGTCGGCGGCGCGCTGGTCGAGCATCTGCCCGGCATCGGGGCAGGCGAAGCGGACATAATACCAGGAGCTCTCGACAAAGGTGTCCATGGTGTCGGTTTCCCGCCGGGCTGCGGCGCCGCATTGCGGGCAGGCCACCTGGGTGAACTCGGGGTCGTCCAGCAGCGGCGAACGCGGGTCTTTGAGCTGGTAGTGGGTCGGCAGGATCACCGGCAGATCCCGCTCCGGCACCGGCACGACGCCGCAGTGAGGGCAGTGGATCATGGGGATAGGCGTGCCCCAGTAGCGCTGGCGGGAGATACCCCAGTCGCGCAAACGGAAGTTGACGGTCTTCCGCCCCAGTCCCCTGGCGGCTACGGCCGCGGTGATGCGGCCCTTGGCCTCTTCATTGGCCAGGCCATCGAAAGTCCCGGAGTTGAACAAGGTGCCGCTGCCGGTGTAGGCCTCCGTCATGGCTTCGCCGTCGGTGGCGACACCCTCGGCCTGAATCACCGCGCGAACGGGCAGGCCATATTTGTGCGCGAACTCAAAATCCCGCTGATCATGGGCGGGCACACTCATCACCGCGCCTTCGCCATAACCCATGAGCACGAAGTTGGCGGCCCAGACGGGTAACTCCACGCCGGTAAGCGGATGCCGCACGCTCAGGCCGAGGGGATGTCCCTCCTTCTCCTGGGTTTCGATGCTGGCTTCGGAAACGGACCCATGGCGGCAGCGTTCGAGGAAGGCCGCGAGTTTAGCGCTGTTTTCCGCCGCCTGAACGGCCAGAGGATGTTCCGGGGCCACCGCCAGATAGGTCGCCCCCATCAGTGTGTCGGGACGGGTGGTGAAGACCTTGATGACACCGTCGCCAGCGGCCAGCGAGAAATGAATCTCTGCGCCTTCCGAGCGACCGATCCAGTTGCGCTGCATGGTCAGTACCTGCTCCGGCCAGCCTTCGCTCAGGGTGTCGAGGCCGCTCAGCAGTTCTTCGGCGTAGGCGGTGATGCGCAGGAAATACTGCACGATCTCCTTGTGCTCAATCGGCGCGCCGGAGCGCCAGCCACAACCGTCCACCACCTGCTCGTTGGCGAGGACGGTCTGGTCCACCGGGTCCCAGTTGACGGTGCTCAACTTCTGATAGACCAGACCCTTCTCCCAGAGCTTCACGAACAGCCACTGTTCCCAGCGATAATAATCCGGCGTGCAGGTGGCGAACTCCCGCGACCAGTCGTAAGACAGACCCAGCCGCTGCAACTGCCCGCGCATGTGGGCGATGTTGTCCATGGTCCACTGCGCCGGGGCTAAACCATGCTTGAGGGCCGCATTCTCCGCAGGCAGGCCGAAGGCATCCCAACCCATGGGCTGCATGACTTCCTTGCCCCGCATCCGTTGATAGCGGGCGATGGCATCGGCAATGCTGTAGTTGCGCACATGCCCCATGTGCAATTGTCCCGAAGGGTAGGGGAACATGGCGAGGGCGTAGAATTTGTTTCCCGAGGGCGTCGCGGCGGCCTTGAAGGTCTGCTGATCGTGCCAGCGCCGCTGCACGGCAGCTTCGAGTTCTTGGGGGGAATAGGCGGGAGTTTCCATAAATTTATCTTGAGCCGGATACCAAATGTGGCACAAAGGTTGCCATAGGCACCGGGGTGGCGCAATGGTTTATGGCTGGGTCCGAGATGTCAGCAGGCCTTCGCGGAGCAGGCGTTCCGCACGCATCATATGCAGGATGAAGACGGTTTTGCTGTGATAACGATAAAAAATGCGGCAGGGTGGCTCGACGATCTGTCTATAGCGGGACGGCCCTAGCTCCGGCGGGTAGCTGCCACTTTCCGGGAAGTCCGCCAACTGCTCAATATGGGTGAAGACACGCTGAATCAATGCTGATGCCGCTGCCGGGTTCTCCAGGGCGATGAAATCGGCAATCGCATCCAGATCACTCAGCGCCGGATCAGACCAGACTATTTCAGCCATCGGGCAAGACGGGTTCTGGCTTGGGCATGGGTGGCTACCCGGCCTTCTGCGATCGCCTGTTCACCGCGTGCAATGGCTTCCAGCACAGTCATACGCCGCTGCATCAGTTCATAACTCTCCACATCCACCAGGTAGGCGCTGGGCAGGCCGTGCTGGGTGATGAGAATAGGCTCTTTATCCCGCTCGATGTCTGAGAGGAGTTCAGTAGCCTGGCGTTTCAAGGTGGTGACGAGTTCGGTGCGCATGGTGTGATACTATAGTGGCACTTACGGGATAGCAAGCGGCACGGCGGGTTGGCCCGGTAAATTTGTTCTCAAGCCCGCCGAAAGACGACCAAATCCTTTGCCTTCTCCGGTAAATCCCGGCAGTCACCGCTCAAATGGCGCAGATACAGCTTTGCAGGCGAGTGCTTCACCAGGGTGCGGTCAACAGTGACCACCTGATTTATAATCAAACTGCTTTGCCTCCCAGCCTCTGCCGCCATTGGCGCGCCAGCGCCCACAGGGTAGACTAGGCGGCATATCACGGGTCTTAGAACCCATTGTTCCGGAGAAAGACATGGCCGAGTTGCCAGAAATAGAACTGCTCAGACAAAAGCTGCGGCGCAATATCCTGCACAAGCGGGTCGGTATCATGCAGATGCAGAATGCCAAAGGCGAAGCACTCCCGGATGGCGCCGGCATCGAAGATGCTGCCCTCAAAGGCAAAGCCATCACCGACCTGCATCGTTACGGTCAATACCTTTTCCTGGAACTGGATCGCAAAGACATCCTCGCCCTGCAGTTGGGCGGTGAGCTGAGCGGTGAACTCGAGCGCGGCCCTGCTCAGGCGGAAGGCGGGGAAGAGCCCCGCGCGGCATTGGAGATTCAGATCAATGGCCAGCAGCGCCTGCGTTTTCGGGGGACCCAGTTGGGTAACCGCCTGCGCCTGCTGGATGAAAACAGCGATGTGGACTTTCTGACCAAGCTCGGCCCTGATCCGCTGATGGTGCACGGGGAGGGGCTTGGTGTATTGCGCGAAGCCCTGAGCCGTCGCCGCAGCGCCCTGCGTAACATCCTGCTGGATGATACCTTCGCGCCGGGTATCGGCGGCATCTGGGCGGATGAAGTCCTTTTTCAGGCCCGCCTGCGGCCGGACCGTACCGCGACCAGTCTCAGCGAAGAAGAGCGCGAGCGTTTCCTGGAACAGATCCCCAAGGTGCTGGATCGTGCCGTGCGCTGTCAGGCGAAGACCAACCTGCTCCCCAAGACCTTCCTCACCCGCCATCGGGAAGACGGGCACTGTCCGAGCTGCGGCGGCGCGCTGGAGACCCTTTCGGTGGGGGGGAAAAACGCGCTGCTCTGCCCGGCCTGCCAGTCTTAATCAAGGCCCAACCTACTTATGTTTCCAGGGTAAACCGCTGGCCTTCCAGCCTTCTACCCTGCCGCGCTGACCGTGGGTGTCGTGTTTGCCCTCAAGGCCACCAAGGATGTTGTAGCAATGGCCATAACCCAGGTCGGCCAGATGTTCGGCGGCAGCCAGAGAGCGGCCACCCGTCCGGCACAGCAACAGCAATAAATCGCCGGGTTGGGCCTTCTTCCGCAGCTCTGCGTCAAAGTCGGCGTTGGGGGTCATGCCCGGATATAGTTGCCACGGCACATGGCAGCAGCCCTCCACGAAGCCAGAGAAATCCAGTTCCGGCTGGGAGCGCACATCGACCAGAATCGCTTTAGGATGCTCGCGCAACACGGCATGGGCTTCCTCCGGCGTGAGGTCCCCGGCGTGGCGTTTGCCGGCGGCCCTGGCCCGTTCCTGCGCCTTCTGCAAAATCGCTTCGGTATTCATGGTGTTCACCTCGTCCTGTAAATCGGTGTGGATGTCTGGATGATTAAATAGCATCTGCGCATATACTGTGCATATCCCCGCTTTTCGGCAAGCCCGCCGCCATATCCCGGAAAGCCGCCAGCGCCGCCTCCAAAATGTGCGAGAGTTAGTTTTTGGGGGGCCGTTTTGGCATACTGCGACATTGTCGACTTTAAGCCCGAGCCGACGTTCGGTGATATTGACAGAAGAGGCCCTGAGTAGTGGCAGAAAGCATCAGTCGCACGGAGCGCGGCAAGCAGAACATGCGGGTGACCCTGATGGGGGCGGGCACCAACGTGGTGCTGTTTTTCGTCAAGCTGGCGGGGGGTATTTTCGGGCACTCCAGTGCGCTGGTGGCGGACGCCATCCATTCCCTTTCCGACCTGCTGTCTGACCTCGGGCTGGTGTTTGCCATGCGCTTCAGCAGCCAGCCGCCGGATCAGGAGCACCCCTACGGTCATGAGCGTTTTGAGACGCTGGCGGCGCTGGCCACGGGCACCCTGCTGGCCGTCAATGGTGCCGGCATCGGCTATGAGGCGATCCAGCGGCTCATTATCGGCCATTACGGCATGCCGGATTTTTGGACCCTTTATATTGCCGCCTTCGCGATTATCGCCAAAGAAACCCTCTACCAGATCACCATCCGGGTAGCGCGGCGAACCCGCTCCGCGGCGTTGCGCGTTAATGCCTGGGACCATCGCACCGATGCCATTTCCAGTGTCATCGTGTTTATCGGTATTGGCGGCAGTTTGCTGGGTGCGCCTTATCTGGATTCGGTCGTCGCGCTCATCGTCGCCCTGATGGTGCTGCGGATCGGCCTGGTCACAGGTTGGGAAGCAGTGCAGGAGCTGGCGGATCGTGGTCTCGGTGATGAAGCGCTGGCCCATATCCGCGAAGTGATTCTCGGCTGTGAAGGGGTGCGCGATTTGCATCTTCTCAAGACCCGCAAGGTCGGCCACCAGGCCCTGGCCGAGGTGCATCTGCAGGTGGCGTCGACCCTGAGTGTCTCCGAGGGGCACCAGATTGCCGAACGGGTGCGGATAACCTTGTTGCGGCAAGTGGATGATCTAGCCGATGCCACTATTCACATCGACAGCGAAAATGATGAGGATGGGGGTGTGGTCCTGCCGCCGCGCAGCGAGATTGAAAAGGTGGTGTGCGCGCGTCTGCTGGCGCGGAACTTGCCTTTAGCGGAGCAGATGACCTTGCATTACCTCAAGGATGGCGTCGAAATTTGCATGCGTTATCACTTGCCGCCAGCGGAAACATTCGCTAGCCTGCAGGATATGGAAACACAGCTTCAGGATGCCTTGCAGGGGTGGGTGCCGGGCTTGCAGCAGGTGGATGTGGTTTGGCAATTGACCAGGCGGTTGCCAAAGATACCGCCTGCCCTATAGTAGTGCACATTTTTGGATTGCCCCAAAAGTGGGCACCATATTAGTGCATGTAGGGTCTGGATTATTATCAACAGGGTGGTTTTGGTCTGGTATGAATTTTGTAAGCATCGTTCGTTTAAGGTCGTGAATATTTCTTGATTGGAGGAGAAGCAAATGGGTTATAGCCCCAGTGATGTGGTCAAGTTGATTAAAGAAAAAGACATCAAGTTTATCGATTTCCGCTTTACCGATACCAAAGGTAAGGAGCAGCATGTCTCCGTCCCCGGCCACACCATCGAAAAAGATACCTTTGTCGATGGCAAGGCTTTTGATGGCTCCTCTATCACCGGCTGGAAGGGCATCAACGAGTCCGACATGATTCTCCTGCCCGAGGCCGAATCCGCCGTTCTCGACCCCTTTACGGATGAAACCACCCTCATTATCCGCTGTGACGTCATTGAACCCGCCACCGGTCAAGGTTATGAGCGCGATCCCCGCTCCGTCGCCAAGCGTGCCGAGGCTTACTTGAAGAGCACGGGCATCGCCGACACGTCCTACTTTGGTCCCGAAAATGAATTCTTCGTTTTCGATTCCGTGACCTGGAACATCGACATGAGCGGCTGCGCTTACAAGGTGGATGCCGAAGAGGCCGCCTGGAACTCCGGCAAGGAATATGAATCCGGCAATATGGGCCATCGCCCCGGCGTGAAGGGCGGTTATTTTCCGGTCCCGCCGGTGGACTCCGCTCAGGACCTGCGCTCCGCCATGTGCCTGGCCATGGAAGAGATGGGTTTGAAGGTGGAAGTGCATCACCATGAGGTGGCCACGGCCGGGCAGCACGAAATCGGCGTCGGTTTTAATACGCTGACCCGCAAGGCGGACGAGGTGCAGATCCTCAAATATGTCGTCCACAACGTAGCGGCGGCTTATGGTCAGACGGCCACTTTCATGCCCAAGCCCATCGTCGGTGACAACGGCAGCGGTATGCACGTCCACCAGTCCCTCGGCAAGGATGGCAAAAACATCTTTGCGGGTGATCTGTATGGCGGGCTGTCGGAAATCGCGCTGTACTACATCGGCGGCATCATCAAGCATGCCAAGGCGATCAATGCGCTGACCAACCCCAGCACCAACAGTTACAAGCGTCTGGTGCCCCATTACGAGGCCCCGGTGCTACTGGCTTACTCCGCCAAGAACCGTTCGGCGTCCATCCGTATTCCCTTCGTCAACAGCCCCAAGGCCCGGCGCATCGAAATACGTTTCCCGGACTCCACTGCCAACCCCTACCTGGCTTTCTCTGCCATGCTGATGGCGGGTCTGGACGGTATCCAGAACAAGATCCATCCCGGCGACGCCATGGACAAGAATCTCTATGATCTGCCCGCGGAAGAGCAGGCCAACATCCCCGGTGTGGCGGCGTCGCTGGAAGAAGCCCTGCGTGCCCTGGAAGCCGACCATGACTTCCTCATGAAGGGTGGCGTGTTTTCCGAGAGCTGGCTGGAAGGTTATCTGGATGTGAAGTGGGCCGAGGTGCAGACCCTGCGCATGACCACCCATCCGGTGGAGTTCCAGATGTACTACAGCCTCTGAGACCGGGTACTCCCCGCCAATGCGGGCTTTCCCCGGCGCCATCAGCCCCGTGTTTTATGCGGGGCTTTTTTGTGTCCGTTGCCTTGACAATACGGAGCTTGGCGACCATATACAGAAATGCCGCGCTGGTCAGGAGAACAGGCTGATGAAGTACAGGAAATCCCCTTTTACGTCTGGTAAAGGTGAATCAAAGCGTGCAGTAACGGCGGGGGCGTGTATTTTCCTGTCGGCCTTTCTGATCAGCAGTTCCGTGGATGCATCAACCATTTATCGCTGGGTGGGTGGCGGTGGCGTAGTCAGTTATGGCGAAACCCCGCCCGCGGGCGCCAAAGACGTCGAGCAGATCTCCGGGGCGCCGCAGGGCTCGATCAGCACGCCCGTGTCTGCGCCCAGTGACAGCGTCACCCCGCCGTCAGAACGGCCTGCGTCAGCGCCCACCGGGCCTGCCGCTGACCCGGCATTGAAGCGCATGCAGGCAGAACTGCTCGCGGCGCGTCTGGCGCTGATTCAGGCGACCAAAAATTATGAGCAGGGCAAGGCTATACGCACCGGCAACGAGCGCAATTATGCCCGCTATCTGGATCGCGTAAATGGCCTGAAACAGGCGATGGATGCGGCGCAATTGCGCGTGCTGTTACTCCAGCGACAGATCCAACAGGTGCAGAATGAAGGTCCGGCGCCGACGGCTCCAGGGGTCGCGGCGCATTAGTTTA
>JBBIUH010000082.1:0-9048 GCA_037440305.1 Acidithiobacillus sp. | reverse complement strand
ATACTCTTTTGCGGCGTCTGCCATTCCGATTTGCACACCGCCCGGAATGAATGGAAAAACACGCTGTATCCCTCCGTTCCCGGTCACGAAATTGTGGGCCGCGTCGTTGCCGTCGGTAAGGATGTCAAAAATTTTAAAGTCGGTGATTTCGCCGGTGTCGGTTGCATGGTGGATAGTTGTGGGCACTGTCCGTCCTGTGACGAGGGTGAGGAGCAGTACTGCGATAACGGATTCACCGGAACCTACAACGGCCCGGTATTCGGCGGCGAAAACACCTACGGCGGCTATTCCCAGAGCGTGGTAGTCAAAGAATCCTTTGTTCTTAAGATTCAGCATGATGAAAAATATCTGGCGAGCGTGGCACCGCTGCTCTGCGCCGGTATCACCATGTACTCGCCCTTACGCCACTGGGGTGCCGGACCGGGTAAAAAGGTCGGCATTGTGGGTCTGGGCGGGCTTGGTCATATGGGCGTCAAGTTGGCGCACGCTATGGGTGCCCATGTGGTGCTGTTCACCACTTCCCCCGGCAAAGTGGAGGATGGTAAGCGGCTGGGGGCGGATGAGGTCTGCATTTCCAAAGATGAAGCGCAAATGGCCAGCCATGCCAACAGCTTCGATTTTATCCTCAATACCGTGGCGGCGTCCCATAATCTGGACGCCTTCCTTAACCTGCTCAAGCGGGACGGTACGATGACGCTGGTGGGGGCGCCGGCAGAGCCCCATCCGTCACCAGAAGCCTTCAACCTAATTTTCAAGCGCCGGCAGCTCGCGGGCTCCCTTATTGGTGGTATTCGGGAAACGCAGGAGATGCTGGATTTCTGCGCGCAGCACGGGATCGGTTCGGATATCGAGATAATCCCCATGGACTACATCAATACCGCCTACGAAAGAATGCTGAAGAGCGATGTGAAGTATCGCTTTGTGATTGACATGGCGACGCTGAAATAGGTCCTCTGGGATCCGAGATATTCAGCCCCACCGGCAAGGGACCAAATACGCGCCAGGCTGAAGCCATAAACGACAGTCCGGCGTGTTTTTTGTTTCGGGGCGAAATGTCAAGGCAGCAGGCACTGCGCGCGGGCCACCACAGAAAGGCGGTTTGCGTTGTGCCGCACGTCCGAATTGGCTACCATGCGCAGGTTAAACGCGCGTTGCGAGTCCTATGAGCAAATACATTTTCGTAACAGGTGGGGTGGTTTCTTCTCTGGGCAAGGGCGCCGCCGGCGCAGCTCTTGGCGCACTGCTGGAGGCGCGTGGGCTGAGGGTCACCATGCTCAAGCTAGACCCCTATATCAACGTCGATCCGGGCACCATGAGCCCCTTCCAGCACGGTGAGGTTTTCGTCACGGCGGATGGTGCGGAAACGGATCTGGATTTGGGGCATTACGAGCGATTCCTCTCGACGCGGATGGGCAAGCGCAACAATTTCACCACCGGCCTCGTTTATCAGACCGTTATTGAAAAAGAACGGCGCGGCGACTATCTGGGACGCACGGTGCAGGTCATCCCCCATGTCACCGATGAGATCAAGCGGCGCATCCGGTTGGGTGCGGCGGATGCGGATGTGGCGCTGGTGGAGATCGGCGGTACCGTCGGCGACATTGAATCGCAGCCCTTTCTGGAAGCGATCCGGCAGATGGCGGTAGAGGAGGAACGGGGTGATACCCTTTTCATGCATCTGACGCTGGTACCCTATCTGGCGTCTGCCGGGGAGATGAAAACCAAACCGACCCAGCACTCGGTGCGTGAACTGCGCGCCATCGGTATCCAGCCGGATGTGTTGCTCTGCCGTGCCGACAGACCCATACCAGCCGATCACCGGGCTAAAATCGGGCTCTTTTCCAATCTGCCGGAAAGGGCGGTCATTTCCGCTATCGACACCGACAGCATCTACCGCATTCCGCTGCTTTTCCATGCGCAGGGTCTGGATGATCTGGTGGTGCAGAATCTCGGCCTGCAGGTGCCAGCCCCTGACCTTTCGGTATGGAATGGCATCATAAACGCCCTGGAACACCCGGAAGGTGAGGTGGTGATTGCCCTCGTGGGTAAATATGTGGGACTTACCGAGTCCTACAAGTCACTGGCCGAGGCGTTGCTTCACGCCGGATTGCGGGCACGGCGGAGTGTGCGTTTCCTGTATGTGGATGCAGAAGATATTGAGACGCAGGGGACGGAAATGCTCGCGGAAGCGGATGCGATTCTGGTACCCGGTGGTTTCGGCGGACGTGGCACCGAGGGCAAAATCACCACCATTCGCTACGCGCGGGAGCAGAAGGTGCCCTATCTCGGCATCTGCCTCGGCATGCAATTAGCGGTCGTTGAGTTCGCGCGGCATTGCGCCGGACTGACGGACGCCAACAGTACAGAACTGGACCCCCAGACTCCGGCGCCGGTCATTACGCTGATGACCGAGTGGTCCGATCCCGAAGGTCATAAGGCGTATCGGGAGGAGGGCGGTAATCTGGGCGGCACCATGCGGCTGGGTGAGCAAGAGTGCCGACTGGAACCTGGCAGCCTGGCGACACAAGCTTATGGACAGGAGCGGATTTACGAGCGGCATCGCCATCGCTTCGAGTTCAATAACCGTTACCGCGACGCGTTGGCCACGGCGGGGTTGCGTTACACGGGCTTCTCTGCGGATAGTGAGTTGGTGGAAGTGGTGGAGTTGCCGGGCCACCCCTGGTTTCTGGGCTGTCAGTTTCACCCGGAGTTCACCAGTAATCCGCGTGAGGGGCATCCATTGTTTGATGCCTTTATGCGTGCCACCATCGCGCAGCGGGAACGGGAGGCTGTAGCGTGAAACTTTGTGGCTTCGAGGCAGACCTGCAGCACCCTTTCTTTCTGATTGCCGGACCTTGTGCGATTGAGAGTGAATCCCTGGCGTTGCGCACGGCGGAAGATCTGCGCGATATCTGTGCACGCCTCGCTATCCCCTTTATTTATAAAAGTTCCTACGACAAGGCGAACCGCTCTTCGGGACAGAGTTTCCGAGGACTCGGTAGGGACGAAGGACTGCGCATTCTCGAAAAAGTCCGCCGGGAAACGGGTGTGCCGGTCATTACGGATGTTCATGAAAAAGAAGACGTCCTTGCCGTGGCGGAGGTGGCCGATGTGCTACAGACGCCAGCCTTCCTCTGCCGGCAGACCGACTTCATCCAGGCCGTCGCTGCCGCCGGTAAGCCGGTCAACATCAAAAAAGGCCAGTTCCTCGCGCCCTGGGATATGCTGCACGTCGCCAACAAGGCCAAAGCTACCGGCAATGATCGGATTATGGTCTGTGAGCGCGGTGCCTCCTTCGGTTATAACAACCTCGTATCGGATATGCGTTCCCTCGCAGTGATGCGCCAAACCGGGTGCCCGGTGGTTTTTGATGCGACCCATTCGGTACAGCTTCCGGGTGGTCAGGGCGACCGGTCCGGGGGCCAGCGCGAATTTATCCCGGTGCTGGCGCGTGCCGCCGTGGCGGCAGGCGTGTCAGGGCTCTTTATGGAGACGCATCCTGATCCAGCGCAGGCCTTGTCCGATGGCCCCAACGCCTGGCCGCTGGGACGTATGGAGAGCCTGTTGCGCGTCCTCCAGCAGATTGATCATCTCGTGAAAGACCAAGATTTCCCTGAAAACCATCCTGAGGAGTTAGCATGAACGCCATCGTCAGCATACAAGCCCGTGAAGTTCTCGATTCGCGTGGTAACCCCACGGTGGAAGCCGAAGTCCATCTGGAAAATGGTGCTATGGGCCGTGCTATTGTTCCCAGTGGCGCCTCTACCGGTGAGCGCGAAGCCGTAGAATTGCGTGACGGGGGCCAGCGCTACGGTGGCAAGGGGGTGCGCAAAGCCGTGGAGCACGTCAACGGCGAGATCCAGGATTTACTCCTCGGCATGGAAGCCGAAGAGCAAGAGCATATTGACGCCGCCCTCTGCGCCCTGGATGGCACCGAAAATAAGGCACGCATCGGCGCCAACGCGATCCTGAGCGTTTCACTGGCGACGGCCCACGCCGCCGCCCACGCCGCTGGCCAACCCTTGTATCGCTATATTGGCGGCCTTGGCCCTCTACAATTACCCGTCCCCATGATGAACGTCATCAACGGCGGTGCCCATGCCGATAATGACGTGGACATGCAGGAATTTATGCTGATCCCGGCGGGTGCGGAGTCTTTCTCTGAGGCTTTGCAGATGGGGGTGGAGGTGTTTCACAGCCTCAAAGCCGTACTGCAATCGCGCGGATTGGCAACGACAGTCGGCGACGAGGGCGGCTTCGCTCCGAATCTGCCTTCCAACGAGGCTGCACTGGAATTGCTCATGGACGCCATCAGCAAGGCGGGTTATCAGCCGGGCAAAGATATCTGGCTGGGCATGGACGTAGCCTCCAGTGAATTTTATCGGGATGGGCGCTATCATCTGGCCAGCGAAAAGCGCGAACTCAACAGTGCGCAATTCGTAGATTACCTGGAGGCACTGGCCGATCGTTATCCGCTGATTAGTATTGAAGATGGCATGGATCAGAATGACTGGGAAGGCTGGATCACGCTGACTGACCGTCTCGGCGATCGTTTGCAGTTGGTGGGCGATGATATTTTTGTGACGAATACGACCATTCTGCGCGAAGGCATTGAGCGCGGCGTCGCCAATAGTATCCTCATTAAACTGAATCAGATCGGCACCTTATCGGAAACCCTGGCAGCCATTGAAATGGCTAAAACCCATAGCTATACGGCTATCGTCTCGCACCGCTCCGGAGAAACCGAGGACACCACATTGGCGGATGTTGCGGTGGCTACGGGTTGTGGTCAGATTAAAACGGGCTCTTTGTCGCGCACGGATCGGGTTGCAAAATACAACCGTTTGTTGCGTATTGAGGAAGACTTGGGCGACGCGGCCCGTTATCCCGGACTTGCAACTTTTTATAATCTCGACTAAAAGGAATTTAATGGGCTATTTTCTGGGCCATTAAATTTTCGGGGATTTTTCAGCATGGGCTATTGGGCGCGCATAAAAGATAGCATAGGCATTGCCAGGGCAGAAATGCGCCTTGCGGACTTTATGCTTCTGGCCGTGTTGTGCGCCCTGCAATATCCGCTTTGGTTTGGTTCCGGAAGTTGGTGGAATGTTGCGGACCTGCACCAGAAACTGGAAACCAAGCAGGTGGTTTTGAAGCAGTTAGAAGATCGCAACGATCTTCTGGCGGCGCAGGTGAAGAGCCTGCAAACGGGAAGCCATGCTGTTGAAGAGTTGGCCCGACGTCATTTGGGGATGGTCAGTAAGGGAGAGGTGTTTGTCTGGGTGATCCCGGCCAAAGCCACTCCCAACAGTGTGAACGCAACTACCCAGGTGTCCTGAGTCGTGCCGGGCGTTTCGCAGGTCCGGCAATCCGTCCGTTTATGATCTGTCAGGCGCGGTCGATGTAACTGCCGTCTACCGTATTCACCCGGATTTTTTCACCCGCATTCACAAACTGCGGCACCATAACCGTAATGCCGGTTTCCATACGTGCGGACTTATAGGAGCCGGTAGCGGTTTGTCCCTTAATGGCGGGGTCGGCTTCACTCACCTCCAAAGTGACCACAGGCGGCAACTCAACGCCAATGGGTCTTTCGTTATGCAGGTTGACCTGGATTTCGGTATTGGGCAAGAGATAGCCGGTTTGTCCTTCGAGCAGATCCTCACTAAGAATGAGTTGCTCAAAGCTTTCGTTGTCCATAAAGACATAGCCGGTGGCATCTGCGTATAGATACTGCATGGTACGAGGCTCGACGACGGCCTTCTCCATACTTTCTCCGGAGCGGAAGCGGGTATTGGACTTGGTACCCGTCTCAATATTCTTCATTTCGACCTGCACGAAGGCGCCGCCTTTGCCGGGTTTCACGAAATCGGTTTTGAGTACACGCCAAAGCCCTTTTTCATGTTCCAGAATATTGCCTGGGCGGATATCAAAGGCGGAAATCTTCATGCTGTAGTCCTTCTGGGCATTCCCTTTAGAGGGCGTGAATTGTACCCTAGAGGCTTATTTCTGACCAGCCCGGTCCCTGAGAGATCATCATGTCTGAGCTCCGTACCCAGCCCCTGGAGATTCGTCCCCTCATGATCAGTCGCATCATGGAAGTAGATTGGGCCGACGGCCACACCAGCCGTCTGACCTTTGAACATCTGCGGGTGGAATGTCCCTGCGCGGAGTGTAAGGGGCACACACCCGATCAGGCGCAAGTGATTACTGGTAAAGAGGATGTGCGCATTGTGGATGTGGCACCGGTGGGCAACTACGCGGTGCAACTGCATTTCAGCGACGGTCACAATACGGGCATTTTTACCTGGGAACATCTGCGCATGCTGGATAATGAATGAGCGCTTCTGGAGTTAAAAGTTCTAAAATTTCATGGATGCTGAACCCATAGAAAACGCCCGGCGAGATATTGAGACGGCGGAAACGTCTTTCGTTCTTGGCGACTTTCTGCGTACGCTGACCAGTCAGCCCGGCATTTACCAGATGGTTGGCTCAGGGTGCCGCCTGCTCTACGTGGGCAAGGCCCGCAATCTCAAACGCCGCGTCAGTTCTTACTTTCAGAAGCAGCGCCACAGCCCCAAAACGCTGGCGATGCTGGCGCAGGTAAAACGGGTCGAAGTGGTAGTGACCCACACCGAAACCGAAGCGCTGGTGCTGGAAGCGAATCTCATCAAGCGCCACCAGCCGCCGTACAATATCCTGCTGCGCGATGATAAGAGTTACCCCTACCTGTTCATAGAAAGCAGTCACGACACGCCGCGCATGAGTTTGCACCGGGGCGCCCAGAAGGGCAAAGGGCACTACTTCGGCCCGTATCCGGCCGTTACTGCGCTACGCGAGAGTATGGTGCTGTTACAGAAAGCCTTTCGCTTACGGACCTGTGAGGATCATACCTTTTATCACCGCAGCCGGGCTTGTTTGCAGTACCAGATTCGCCGTTGCAGCGGTCCCTGTGTTGGGCATATCAGCGGGGAGGACTACGCGCGGGATGTGGCGGACACGATTCGCTTTCTGGAAGGAAAGAGCGACGAGGCGATCCGGAGTCTGGGCGCGCGCATGCAGGTGGCGGCGGAGAAATTGGATTTCGAGGAGGCAGCGCGGCGCCGTGATCAGATTGCTGCTTTGTCCAAGATTCAGGAGCGTCAGTATGTGGCGCAGGCAGGTGGGGGCGATTTTGATGTGCTGGCGGCAGCACAAGAGAATGGGCAGTGGGTGGTGTATGTCAGTTTTATCCGCAATGGACGACAACTGGGCGGACGCTCCATTTTTCCGCGCCATACGGAAGAAGTGCGTGCGCCAGATGTCCTCGCGGCCTTCCTCATGCAATTCTACAGTAATAAAGAGGTGCCGGGGAATCTGCTGGTCAATGTGCTGCCGCGTTCGCCGGCCTCACTCGCGGAGGCTTTGAGCAGCGAAGCCGGGCACCGGGTCATGATTGATCAGCCGCAGCGCGGTCCGCGCAGGCGCTGGATGGCATTGGCGTTCACCAACGCCATGGGAGCGTTGCGCCAAAGAGCGCAGACCGCCACCGCCGGACGGCGGCGTATGCTCCTGCTGCAGGAGCTTTTTGACCTCGCAGAGGCGCCGCAGCGCGTAGAGTGCTTTGACATTAGTCATACACGCGGTGAAGCGGCGGTGGCATCTTGTGTGGTTTTCGGTGAAGATGGGGCGCTGAAGAATGCGTATCGCCGCTTCAATATCCGGGACATCCAGGGTGGGGACGATTACGCGGCTATAGAGCAGGCTGTGCATCGCCGCTACGCGCGCTTGCAAAAAGAAGGTTTGCCCATGCCGGAGATCGTCCTTATTGACGGCGGTCCAGGGCAGGTAGCCCGGGCGCAAGTGGCTTTGGACGTATTGGAGATAGAATGTATTCAGTTATGTGGGGTAGCGAAAGGGACGACGCGGCGTCCGGGGCTGGAGATGCTGCATATTCCCGGATGGGCCGCGGCGCGACAATTTGACGATGATGACCCGGTATTACTGGTGATTCAGGAAATACGCGACGAAGCCCATCGTTTTGCCATTACCGGTCATCGGGCGCGGCGCGGCAAGGCGCGACAGGCGTCTGATCTGGATGGCATCGCCGGGATCGGACCCAAACGGCGAGTCGCGCTGTTACGCGCATTTGGCGGTTTACGGGGAGTTCGTGACGCCGGTATAGAGGATTTGCAGCGCGTAGAAGGTATCCATCTGGAGCTCGCGCAGCGGATATATGATTTCTTTCACGTAGGACGTGCCTGATTGTGATAAAACGGCTGCCCAATTTCCTGACAGTTCTGCGCATCTTGCTGGTGCCTATTTTTGTGACGCTCTTTTACTGGGGGAGCGATGTGCGCACTTTTGCCGCCACCGGCGTTTTTGCGGTGGCGGCGATTACGGATTGGGCCGATGGCTATCTGGCCCGGCGCTATCAGGGGGTGTCCCCCTTTGGTACCTTCCTGGACCCGGTTGCAGATAAGATCATGGTGGTCACTGCACTGGTGCTCATCGCGTCTTCGGGAGAGATGCCAAAGATGCTTGCGGGTATTCTCATCAGCGTGATTATTGGCCGGGAAATCACTGTGTCTGCGCTGCGTGAGTGGATGGCAGAGCTGGGGGAGCGCAAGAAGGTGGCCGTCTCCTGGCTGGGCAAAGCGAAGGCGACTACGCAGATGATTTCGATCCTGCTCCTGGTCTACGAACACCCTCTGTTTGGCCTGTCGGGACGGAACCTGGGCATTGTCCTCCTGGTCGTGGCGGCAGCGATGACACTCTGGAGTATGGTAGGCTACTTGCGTGCCGCCTGGCCCAGCTTGATGGCCAGCGACGTTCGTCTTGACAAGGACCGGTGATCTCGGTAACCTTTGCGCCCATGCGGGAATAGCTCAGTGGTAGAGCACAACCTTGCCAAGGTTGGGGTCGCGAGTTCGAGCCTCGTTTCCCGCTCCACAATCGAGGGAAAGCATTCAGTCTTTCCCTTTTCTTTTAAGGCTGGGTGGCAGAGTGGTCATGCAGCGGCCTGCAAAGCCGCGTACCTCGGTTCGATTCCGGGCCCAGCCTCCAAAT
>JBBIUH010000081.1:0-9058 GCA_037440305.1 Acidithiobacillus sp. | reverse complement strand
ACATGATCGACCTGCTTGTTGCAGCTAATCGGGAAGTGGCCGATGGACCGCTCACCGACGACCGGATGGCTCAAATCAACGCAGACTACACCGCTATACTGGACCAGGGCGACCGGGTTCATCCGATCAAGAAACGCAAGGATGGATCACTACAGAAGGGCCAGTCTGCTCCGGCCAATCTGTTGCGACGCCTGCGTAGATATCGTGAGGATGTCCTGCGTTTTCTCTCTGATCCGGAGGTGCCCTTCACCAACAACATCGCAGAACAGGCGGTGCGAATGCCCAAGGTGAAACAGAAGATCTCCGGGTGCTTCCGAACCTTCGATGGTGCCAGCGCCTTTTGCACGATCCGATCCTATCTGGAAACCCTACGCAAGCAGGGCGTCGACCTGCTGCACGCATTGGTCCAATCCTTTCAGGGAGAAACCCCGCAGCCCACCATGGGGTAACCGTACCCTGGTGAATAGTTACCTCTAATGTACCATTTATAGATAGCACTGGACCTACAGAGGCTTCAACGTATGGGTCAAGGTCGCCGAACACATCCTCAGAAACATAGCCCATCCTGAGATTGGTAGGCTTTATATAGCACAGAGGACGCAAATTTTCCTGATGATGCTGATCTTCGCTATCTATCAGCTTATTGTTAGCCTCAACAAGCTCATGTGTTTCCTTAACCAATTGCTGATTCTGCGATAGCGCTTCTTGCGCAGCCATTGCCATTTTTCGTGTAGACCAAGCCAGCCAACCGGTAACACCCGCCAAGCCAACGGTAGCAAGGGGAAGCAACCAGGTTGCCAATAACGCACTCATTCCACTTCCACAACAACCGCCGTGCCATAGGCCGTTACTTCATTCATGGCCTGCCCCTGTCCCGCATCAAACTCACCCGAATCAAAGCGCATTGCCAGTACCGCATTGGCCCCCAAGGATTGGGCATGTTCGGCCAGTTGCGCCAGAGCTTCATCCCGTGTGGCCGAGATCATCTTGCGATAGCCGGTTTGCTTGCCACCAAAGACCGCACGCACGCCGCCTAGAAAGTTGCCGACGATGTTGCGGGACCGAACCGAAGTTCCATAGACAGGACCGATGACACGCACCACGCGCATACCTGGACAGTCATTCGTCGTGAGAATCATGCACGAAGCCATAATTTTTCCTCTTACACCGGATGTACCACAAACGTCACCACACCCCACACGGTAAAGCTCTGGTCAGGCCGGACGGCAATCGTTGGGTAGTCTGGGTTTTCGGGAACCAGCATGACCCGCTGACCTTTGCGCCGCAGACGCTTGACTGTCACCTCACCATCCAGAGCGGCAATCACGATCCTGCCATCCGTGGCCGGGATACTGCGATCCACCACCAGCAGGTCGCCGTCATGGATACCTGCTCCCTGCATGGATGTCCCCGATACTCGGACCAGGAAGCTGCTCTCAGGATGGGGGATGCAATGGCTGTGCAGGTCGATGGCATCGTCTGGGCTATCATCGGCCAGCGCCGGAAGCCCTGCCGCCACCTTTGAAACGAACAAAGGAATGGTGCTGTGCGGACCATCCTGGATGGGGCGCACTACCCGAAGCCCGGCCTTGGCAAGCTTCTCCAACGTCACTTTGTCCCGTGCCATGCGTCCCCCTTGGATTGGGTGGTCCTGGCAGGAAAGTTATGCCTTTCTATCAGAACTGGCAACTGCAGTTTCGCCAGAGCGCCCCTGACAACCGCCCCAATCAGGTCCGCCACATCCCCGTAGTCATCAGGATTCACTGAATGGGGTAATGACATTGCACGGAAATACACAACGATTCTCCGGTTGAGGAGGACGCCGCATCCATCACCCCAAAAGCTTTACCAGATCTTCCGCCCGCAGATGCGTATAGCGTTTGAGCATCTGCAAGGTCTTGTGCCCGGTAATGGCCGCCACCTGCATCGGGTTCAAGCCCTTCTCAAATAGCCTGGACGTGCCCTCGTGGCGCAAGTCATGGAATGTCAGGCCGGTAATACCCGCCCTTTTGCAGGCCCGGACGAAGGCAAGATGGATGGCTTCGTAAGTTGTGCCGAAGACCTTGCCATCCGGGGAACGGGGGAGCGCCTTGAGCACATCTACGACCACTGATGATAATGGCACCAGTCGATCCGTCCCGTTTTTTGTGTCCAGCAGCAAGGCCGTCCGCTTGGTGAGGTCCACGTTCTTCCAGAGCACGCCAGTAGTTTCGACGGGTCGCACCCCATCCTTGGCCTTGCCCTTGGTTTCCAGTATCTCACCCGCACGCGACGCGGTTTCGATGGCGAAGCGGACAACGGGTAATAGCCAGGGGTTTTTCGCCTTGGCACAGGCGGCCAGCAGGCGGGCTTCCTCATCATCCACCAGCCGCCGATCCCTGCCTTGGGGAAGTTTCGGTTTGCGGACCAACTCGACCGGGTTATCCAGGCTGTTCATACCCCATTCGGTCCGGGCGATTTTGTAAAGATGGGAGAAAACCGCTAAATGCAGGCGAATGGTATTGGCGCTCTTGCCTTCTGCCTCCATTTCCCGCATGACGGATGCCAGTTCCTTCCCCCCAATGGTAGACAGAAACCTCTTGGAAATCGGCCTTGATTGCCATTGTCTGATCTTGGAGAGTTCGGAGGATTGTTCTTTTTTCGAGACGGTAATCGTTTTGGCATAGCGATCAAGCGCCTCGCCCAAAGTGGTAGACTCCGCTTCGCTGCGATCTTTCCAGACCCCGCGCGCCATCTCCGACTCGATGATGGCCGACCATTCCTGTGCTTCGCGCTTGGACCGAAAGACCTGGGTCTGGGTCGGATAGCCTTTCTTGCGAACCTTGGCCTGCCAGCCAATCAGGTTCCCGTCTCGATCCCGCTGTTCGTAGAATCCCGCCATCTGGACATCTCTCTGGGCAATTCTGGACAGTGCTCATGACTCACGAGCAGGGATAGAGATAAAGCCTGCGCCCACTCTGGTCCAAAGATACGGGGTTTTCACCTCAACTGTCCAGAAAATGTCCAGAAAAATAAAAAAGGCACTTAGCAGTTTGCGCTAAGTACCTGATTCTTTTGGCTCCCCGGGACAGGCTCGAACTGCCGACCTAGTGATTAACAGTCACCCGCTCTACCGACTGAGCTACCGGGGAAAAGTGCGCGTATCCTAGCCTTCCGTGCCGCGCGCGTCAAGGACCAGGCGCACGCTTTTCTCTGAGCCACAGAGCACTCCCCCTTGCCAAATTACGACATTTCGGCTATCTATTTTTTTAGAGAAAAAAGAAGGAGGAAGACGCCGATGCGAAGGCAAAGCATTATGTTACCTGTCGGCCCAATCAAAGGTGGGGGTGGGCTCCTCCTGTTATTGACTCTGACCCTCAGCGGCTGCGCCTCCATGACGCCGCACTCAGCATATCCACCGGCAAACCTATCTCACGATAACGCGTCGTCCGCTTACGACAGCCGCGCGGAAGCCACCACGCTCGATGCCGTGCTCGTACATACGATCTCAGAAATTGGCAAGCCATATCAATGGGGTGGAGAAAGCCCGCGGACAGGATTCGACTGCAGCGGGTTCATTCAATATGTATTGGGTCGCGCCGGAGTAACGATTCCCAGGACCTCTTTTGCCCAAGCCGAAGCGTTGCCAGCGGTAAATTTCAACCGCATACGCCCCGGCGACCTGGTGTTTTTCAACACCCTGGGCCAGCCCTTCTCCCATGTGGGCATCTATATCGGCGGCAATCAGTTCGTCAGCGCCTTGAACCGGCAGCAAGGTGTCGCTGTGCAGAGCCTGCGGATTCCCTACTGGGCGGAGCGGCTGGATGGCGTGCGACGTCCGATGCCTGCCGAATTGCTGGCGATGCGGGACAATTAAATGCATAAAAATATGGCCTTATATCTGAAGAGCACGTTGGCCGCGGCGGTCACCGCGGTTTTATCGGCATGCGCAACCAACGTTGGCACGGTGAATCAAGCCGCCGCACCGGCGGTCGCCATACCCGCCCCGCTACCCTTGCCTGCCGCACCTTTGCCCGCGGCACCCATCCCTGAGCAACCCCGCGCTGCGGGCATACCGGAAACCAGCAATAGCTGCATCAGCAATGTGGCGTTTCCCAATTTTCCCCAGCAATATCAGGAGCGGATGCAGAAAATCGCCTGCCACCTGCAGGAACGGGATGGCCTGCCCGCCAACTATGTGATACCGACCCTGCAAGACGCCAGCTTCAACGCCCGCGCCGTGGCACTGATGACGCCCCCGCCCCCTTCCGCAACACCAGCGCCACCTTATCCCTGGTGGCGCTACCGGAATCGTTTCCTGCGTCAGAACCGTCTGAATCAGGGCGTGCAATTCTGGCGGGATCACGCCGCGCTCTTGCAAGCGGTCAGTCAGAAATATGGCGTTTCTGGACCCATTTTGATGGGCATTCTCAATATTGAAACGGGCTTCGGTTCCTTTCAGGGTGGATTCTCCGTGCTCAACAGCAACTTGAGCCTGGCATTGGCGTTACCTGGCCGGCGGCGGTTTTTTCTGCATCAGACAGCGGAGACCCTGAAGCTGGCGCAGCGTTTGGGCGTTCCCCCAGGAACACTCCAGGGTTCACAGGCCGGCGCCATGGGCATGTCCCAGTTCCTGGCCAGCAGTTACCTGCGCTACGGCGTCACCTGGAATGACCCGCCGGGCGGCCCCATGCCCAACCTGTGGCAGTCGCCTGCCGATGTGTTGGCTTCCACCGCCAACTTCTTCCGCGGCCACGGCTGGCAGCCGGGACAGCCGGTGCTGGGCCGGGTATCCGGCGATCAGGGCGCTGACGTGGCGCCATTTCTACAAGGTAAGCACCCGCTTGCGCAACTGCGCGCCGCCGGTATTCAGCCGGAAACGGCTTCGAGACTCCCTGGATCAACGCCAGTGGGCCTGCTGCGCTTGCAGACAGAGCATGGCCCGACACTGTTCATCGCCTACCCGAATTTCTACGCCATCATGGGCTACAACCCGAGCACTTATTATTCGGCAACAGTCTGGGCCTACGCTGAAGCGATCAAGCGGGTTATCAACGGCTGATCCGGGGCCAGATCACGGGCGCCAGGACATTTGTCGGACACCGCTGCCCTTGTGCTAATATGGTGCCTTCCCTTTCCAGAAAGGATGGAGTCCGGTGTGGCGTTAGAAAAATCGGGAATGCAATCTGTCGATCTGATTATTCATGCGCGCTGGATCGTGCCGATTCGACCGCGCAGCGTACTCCACGATCACGCCCTGGCGGTGCATGACGGACATATCCTCGCTATCGGCCCGGCCGAAGAAATCCGCGCGCGCTACACAGCAGCACACACTACGCGGCTCGACCGCCATGTGCTGATGCCCGGTCTGGTCAACGCCCATACCCATGCGGCCATGACCCTGATGCGCGGACTCGCGGATGACCTCCCGCTGATGACCTGGCTGAATGAACATATATGGCCCGTAGAAGGCCGTTTTGTCAGCCCGGAATTTGTGGCTATGGGCACGGAACTGGCTGTCGTGGAGATGCTGCGCGGCGGCACCACCACCTTCAATGACATGTACTTCTTTCCTGAAGCCGCGGCGGAGGTTGCCCAGCGCATGGGCATGCGGGCCACCATCGGACACATCATCATTGATTTCCCCACCGCCTATGCGGCCAATGCCGATGCCTGCCTGCAGGCGGCGGCGGACTTGTTGCCGCGTCTGCGCCGGATGCCCCTCATTCGCCAGAGTATTGCCCCCCATGCGCCTTATACCGTCAGCGATGCGGGCTTGCGCGGGGCGCGCGACTTGGCCAAAATGGAAGACCTGCCGGTGCACATGCACGTCCACGAAACCGCTCACGAGGTGCAGGAGGCCACGGATCGTGATGGCATGCGCCCGCTGGCGCGCCTGGCCAGACTGGGATTATTGGACCAGCACTTTCTCGCCGTACACATGACCCAGTTGAATGACGAGGATCTGGCGATCTGCCGGGACAGCGGTCTGCATGTGGCCCACTGCCCAGAATCCAATCTGAAACTCGCTTCGGGGATGGCACCGATAGCTGTCCTGCGTCAACAGGGCATCGGACTGGCTATCGGGACAGATGGCGCGGCCAGCAACAATGATCTCGACATGCTGGGTGAATTGCGCACCGCCGCCTTGCTGGCCAAAGGCGTGCGTGGGGATCCCACCGCCTTTCCCGCCTGGGAGGCCCTGGAGGCCGCAACACTGGGGGGTGCGGAAGCCATCGGCTGGGGCGCAGAAACAGGTAGCCTGGAACCCGGCAAGGCCGCCGACTGTATCGCCATTGATCTGGATCATCCGGCCACTTTCCCGGTCCATGATCCGGTCTCGCAGGTGGTGTATTGTGTCGGCCGCGATCAGGTCAGCCATGTCTGGGTAAACGGTAATCCGCGTATTGTTGAAGGACGCGCCGTGGATTGGGACACGCAGGATTTGTTTGCACGCGCCCGGATCTGGGCACAGCGCATTCGTGAAAAGGATAATGACGCATGAATATGGCTCAGGCTGAAGTCGACAAATTCGACGCCCTCGCCGATCAGTGGTGGGATACCGATGGACCCTTTCGTACCCTGCATGAAATCAACCCGTTGCGCCTCGACTTCATCGCCAAAGGCTGTGCTGGGCTGAACGGCAAGAAAGTGCTGGATGTGGGCACCGGGGGCGGACTCCTGGCGGAGGCCATGGCCCGTCAAGGGGCGGATGTTACCGGTATTGATCTCGCAGAGGACGGCCTGAATGCGGCACGCCATCATGCGGATACCAGCAGACTGAGCATCGACTACCGGCAGATTGCCGTCGAGGATTTGGCGGCGGAAAAGCCGGGGCATTATGACGTGGTGACATGCATGGAAATGCTGGAGCACGTCCCCGACCCGGCGGCCGTAGTGGCTGCTTGTGCCCGTCTGCTGCGTCCCGGCGGCGACGCTTTTTTCGCCACCCTCAATCGCAATCCCAAAAGCTACCTGATGGCGATAGTCGGTGCGGAATATGTCATGGGACTGCTGCCACGCGGCACCCACGATTATCAGAAATTCATCCGGCCCAGCGAACTGCTCGCCATGACCCGGCAAAGTCATCTGCAAACCATGACCATCAAGGGCATGCACTTCGACCTTATCCGCCACCGCGGGCGGCTGACGGATGACGTCAGCGTCAACTATCTCAGCCATGCGCGCAAAGCAACGCCTGATGCCTGAGTTGGCCGCAGTACTCTTCGATCTCGATGGCACGCTGGTAGATACCGCCCCTGATCTCGGTGCTGCGGCCAACCGGATGCGGACCGATCGCGGGTTACCGGCATTACCGCTGGAAATGCTGCGCCCGGTCGCCTCCCAAGGTGCCCGTGGTCTCTTGCGGGTAGCCTTTCATTTGCAACCGGAAGACCCGGATTTTGCGCCCATGCGGGCGGAGTTTCTGGAGATTTATGCCGCCCATATCTGCGAACAGAGCGCCCTCTTTCCCGGTATGGTGGAAACACTGATGGCCCTGTCGGAGCGCGGAATGGCATGGGGCATCGTGACCAATAAACCGGGATTTCTGACCCTGCCTTTGCTGAACGCGCTCAAGCTGCCGGTTGCCCCCGGCGCCGTCGTCAGCGGCGACACCACAGCATGCGCCAAGCCCGATCCGCTGCCGGTCACCCATGCCCTTGCCGAGATGGGAGTCAGTGCGGCCCGAAGCCTCATGATTGGGGACGATCCGCGCGATATGGCCGCGGGCAAGGCGGCGGGAACCCGCTGCTGGGCCGCCGCCTGGGGCTACCTGGAGGCCGATAACGACCCGCAACACTGGGGTGCCGACCAGATCATCAAGCGCAGCGAACAGCTAGAGTTCGCCCTTCTCCATTTCGACGCCGCCCAGTAAAATAGGGTGCCCCTGGCTGCGAGTGATCTGCAGAAGCGCCGCCGCCAGTATCAAGGTACCTCCGAACAATTCCAGGAGCGTCGGCACTTCCCCGGCCAGCCACCAGGCCGATAGCGCGCCCACGATGACCTCAAAAGGCATGATCACCGCCGAAATACTCACCGGCATCCGTGCTACGCCGAATTGCACCGCCACCGTCGCCCCGGCAATCCACAGCCAGGAAAAGGTCAGCAGATAACCGTACTCCGGCAATGGTAGCGCCGGTAACTGCTGAACAAGCGCAAAAGGCAAGGCAATCAGCACACAGCCCCACCATACTGCAGTGGCGCGGTGCAGATCACCGAGGACGGTGTCCGCGCGCAGAATGACATTGCTCAGGGCGAAGGCGAGGCCGGAAGAAATAGCCAGCAGATCATTCATATCCATATCCGCGAGAGAAAACCCCTGACCATTGCTGACGACCAGAGCCGACCCACCCACCGCCAGCAAGGCCGCAAGGCCACCGCGCCAGCCTATCGCCTCCTTCAAAAAAATCCTCGCCGCAAAAATGGCCCAAACCGGTGAGAGATAGAAGAGCAGAAGGATACGGATAACCTCCCCATGCACCAGCGCCAGCATGAAGGCCACATTGGTCCAGCCACCAAGTAGGAGCAGACCGACCAGAGTGCGCCCGTGCTGCCGCAGTTCATGGCGGCAACGCCAAGACCATAGACCGGCGGGTATCGCCAGCAATAGATAGACCGCAAAAATCAGCCACGCGCCGCGCAGACCTGCCGCATTGAAATGGCGGAGCGGCCACCAGAGCACCCCCCAGAGGCTGGAGCCGACCAGGAGGGCAATCGTAGGGCCGCCCCGGTGGAGCGCGGAGGCTGGCTGAGTGTTCTGATGAATAGCGACCGTCCCATTTGGCAAAGTTTTAATTCCGCCGTATTGTCCTGCACAAATCGACAAAATCCCAGCACCTTTGTCAGCGCCTGAAATTCCGCCACACCCACCAGGAAAATTCCAGGCACTTGTCATGACCGCCATCCTTGCCCCAGAATCGCTGCTTATGACAATAAACTCCATGAATCCCTTGCTGGAAACCTTGCAGGCGTATCCTTTCGAGCGTCTGCGCGCACTGCTCGCGGGCGTAACTCCGGCGGACAAGGAGCCCATCGACTTCTCCATCGGTGAACCGCGTCACCCGGCGCCGGCCATAGT
>JBBIUH010000080.1:0-9253 GCA_037440305.1 Acidithiobacillus sp. | reverse complement strand
GTCACGATCACTGCGGCCACATCCTTGGGCTGCAGATTGGTGGCTACGGAAGCCGGAAGATTGATACCGAGGCGCTGAAACATATTCAGCAGGGACTGTGTGGTATAGGGCACCTGAGTAGCCTGGTCGCCCGTTCCGTTCAGCCCCACCACCAGTCCGTAGCCCACCAACTGGTTGCTGCGCACACCGCCGACCGTAGCCAGATTACGCACGGTTTCCGCATACGCTCCGGCCACATACCCGAGCACTGGCGTCATGGTTATAAGTATCAGCAGAAGTCGTTCCCAACGAAGCGTTCTCATGATCGGACCTTATCGGCTAAAACGGCCACAGCGACAGGAAAAAGCGCGCCAGCCAGGGCATCCGCGCCGCCGAATAAATACTGCCGTCGCCGCTATATTCCACCCGTGCATCTGCAATCTGGGTCGAGAGGATAGTGTTTTGCGGCGTCACATCAGCGGGCCGCACGATCCCGGCCACCCGAATGTATTCATGCCCGCCATTCAGCAATACCTCTTTGGATCCCTCAATCACCAGATTGCCATTCCCCTGCACCCGCACCACCGTCACTTCCAGCATCGCCGTGAAGGTATTGCTCTGGGTCGTGGCACCGGTACCGCCATATTTCTGGCCGCTGGTAGCTCCCATACTGGGGCTGAAGGCGCTACCCGCCACGCTGCCAAAGGTGGGCGTGATACCGAAGAAATTGGTCAGCGCCGCATTCAACGAATCCGAGGTGTTGATGGCGGTGTTGGTATTATTGGAAGCGCTGGAATTCTCCTGAATCAGCACCGTGATGAGATCACCGATGCGATTGGCCCGGTTGTCATTAAACAGGGAAACATTGGTCCCCGTCTGCCAGATAGCCCCGTTGGCGGGGTGCGCGGCCAGAGATTCCGGCTTTGCCGGGATGGGCAGCGGCGTCAGCGGTTTGAGGTTGTGGTGACCCTTCAGCGTGGCGCAGGCGCCAAGACTGAGCAGCCATCCGACGGCCATGACGACGCGGGCGAAGCCGCGCCAATCATTAGAGAGGAGGCCATTCAGGCCACTCAGGATCATCATTTCGCCACCCCGCGCTCGCATTAGATGTCCTCAAAGATTCTGGGTGAGATACTGCAGCATGGAATCTGATGTGGACACCGCCTTGCTGTTAATCTCATAGGCGCGCTGGGTGGAGATCATATTCACCAGTTCTGATACCACATTGACGTTGGAAGATTCCAGGTAACCCTGCTGCACGGAACCGAGACCATTCAGGGTCGGCTGGCCGGTCTGGGGCGCACCGGAAGAGCCCGTCTGCAAATAGAGGTTGTCACCGATACTCTGCAGACCCGTGGGATTGATAAAATTGGCGAGCTGGATGGTACCCACCTGCTGCGGCTGCGCCTGTCCGGGCAACACCACCGATACCGTCCCATCGCTGCCGATGGTGATGGATTGGGAGTTGGGCGGGATGGTGACTGGCGGCTGCAGAAGATAACCGTTGGACGTGACCAGTTGTCCCTGATTATTCATCTGGAAGGTGCCATCCCGAGAATAGGCAATCGTGCCGTTGGGCTGCATGATCTGGAAGAAACCCTGCCCATTGATGCCCACGTCCAGAGAATTACCCGTCTGGGTAAGATTACCCTGGGTCATAAGACGCTCTGTGGACACTATCCGCACACCGGTACCTAGTTGCAGACCGGAAGGATACTGCGTCGTCTGGGAGGACTGCGCACCGGGCTGACGCAGATTTTGATAAAGCAAGTCCTGAAAGACCGCCCGGGATTGTTTGAAACCGGTGGTATTGACGTTCGCCAGATTATTGGCGATGACGTCCATCTTGGTTTGCTCGCCTTCCAGACCGGTAGCGGCCACATACAAGGATCGCATCATTGGGCATTGCTCCTGTTTATCATGGCACCACTAACAGTTGAGTGGCGCTCTGCTGGTCTTGCGAAACGGTCTGCATCAGCTTGGTCTGAATTTCAAACTGACGACTGTCCTGCAGCATCTGGATCATGCTATTCACCGGATTGACATTGCTGCCTTCCAGCGCGCCCGGCTCCAGCACGACGTTGGCATTCTCCGGCGCGGATTTGCCGCCGCTGGTCTGAAAGAGGCCATCGGCGCCTTTCTGCAAAGTCTTCTCCGGCGGATTCACCAGCTTGATCTGGTTAATGGCCATGACCGCGTCGGGCTGACTCCCCACGGGAACGCCGGAGACCACCCCGTCGGCACCGATCACCAGAGACTGCATAGGGGGCAGAGAAATGGGCGCGCCGTTAACGCCCAGCACAGGATGACCTGTCGCCGTCGTCAGAATACCTTGTCCGCTGATCTGCAGATTGCCGTCACGCGTATACGCCTCCTGTCCGCCGGGACCCTGCACCGCGAGCCAGCCCTGGCCATTGACCGCCACATCCAATGGCCGCCCCGTATGCACCACCGGCCCGGACTGGAAGTCCACACTCTGGTTCACTGTCGCCGTATAGGCACGGGTCGGCAGGCCCTGACCGTACACCGGCAAGGCGCTGAACTGCGCCTCGTCAGCACGAAAACCCGTGGTGTTGGCATTGGCCAGATTATTGGCGGTTACCGTCTGCCGCTGCAGAATCGCATGGGCTCCGGTCATGGCAATGTAGAGGGTATCCATAGCCCCTTATCCTCACAGGCTCAACAGCGTCTGAACCACGGCATTCTGGGTCTTGATGGTCTGGGCGTTAGCCTGATAGGCCTGCTGCGCGACAATCAGATTCACCAGCGACTGCGACAAGTTCACATTCGACTGCTCCACCGCGCCCGACTGCAACACCCCCAGATTGCTACTGCCCGGCGATCCCGACAGGGGCTGCCCGGAAGCATAGGTCGGCGCCAGGTAGTTGTTACCAAGATTCTGCAAGCCGTTATTGTTGGCGAAGCGGGTGAGGGTGATCTGCCCCATGACCTGCGACTGGCCGTTGCTGTAGCGGGCGAAAATATTGCCGCTGGGATCGATGGAGAGGCCGGAGAGCTGGCCAGTGCCGTAGCCGTTGCTGCTGGCATTGATGACCGCATTGGCGGAGTTGTAGTTGGTACTGCCGCTGAAATTGACGGCGAGGGTGCTGGGGGCTGCCCCATCTGCCCACTGGAAGCTGACAGTTCCACTACTGGGCGGCTGAACTTGCCCGCTTGAGTTGAACTGAAGGGGGGTTGTAAGCGTTCCGCTGGCTGCCGTGCCACTGGCCGTTCCTGTCGCGGAGTAACCCACATTCCACGTCTGGCCGCTGGTGGGGCTGGCCGAAGACAATTGATAATAAGTAGTTAACAATTGTGGTGTGCCCAGGCTGTCGTATACCGTCGTCGTCGTAGAGTAGTTGTAAGTACTGGGATCATTGGGGTTGATGGCCGTCCCGGTGATCGGCGTATTGGTCGAATCCAGGTTCAACCCGATGCTCATCCCGGAAGATGCCTGCGGCGGCAATGCATTCTGGCTGATGGTCAGCGGCCCACTAGCCCCCGTCAGCTTTCCGGTCTGCGCCTGAATGCCGACCAGTTCGCCGCCATTGCCATCCACCACTACCCCATTCTGGTTCAGTTGCAGTTGGCCGTTGCGACCATAGACCGTGGCGCCATTGTAATTGAACCGAAAGAAACCATTGCCGTTAATCGCGACATCCAGCGGATTACTGGTAGTCTGGATATTGCCCTGAGTGAATTGCTGGGCGATGGTCTGCACCTGAGTACCAATACCCACCTGCCCCTGAGTCGGCGCGGCGTTGGCCATCGCCGCCGCATAGGCATCGGCAAACTGGGCGTTGGAACCTTTGAAACCCACCGTATTGGCGTTGGAGATGTTATTGCCGAGCACCTGCAGATTGGTGCTCGCCGCTTGCAGGCCACTTAACGCTGTATTGAAAGTTCCCATATCACCTACCCCTTAAATGATATTCTGAACGGCACTGAAGGGCACTGAACCTTGCTGACCCTGCAGTTCCAGGGTTGGCCCTGCAGCGCCTAAAGTAACGCCATTGACGACTCCCGCCATGTAGGGCGTACTGCTGACACTCTGGCCGTTGGCTCCACTCGCCTGCACCGAAAATTGATACGTTCCGCTCGGCAAGGCGTTGCCACTGGCATCGGCACCATTCCAGCTAAAACTCTGCATCCCTGCCGCCTGCGCTCCCTGGGGCAACACCGCCAGGGTTTGCCCGGCGCTGTTCTGTACTAACACATCGACAGTGCTGGCACCGCTGCTGAGGTCATAGGCGCCCATTGAAGTACCGCCATTCAGAGTCAGTTGATTGCCGGAGGTCGTGACCGACCTGCCGATCAGGGAGGCCGCCTGCAAGCCCTGATTCTGGTTGATCTGCCCCATCAACGAACTCAGCGACCCCTGAATGGCCTGCACCCCGTTGGCGACACTGAACTGCGCCAACTGTGACGAAAGCTGCGAATTACTCATCGGATTGAGCGGATCCTGATTAGTCAACTGGGTGACCAGCAGATTGTAAAAGGTATTCTCGCTGGCGAGCCCGCTGGCGCCGCTGCTCGCACTACCCGAGCTTGCCGCTGAACTACTCTGTAGGGAGGCGTAAAAAGGATTGACGCTGGATGTCAGAGAATTGACGCTCATGATCAGGCTCCTATAGGGTGAGTGTTTTTTGCAGCAGGATTTTGGCGGTGTTCATGACATTGACATTGGCCTGGTAGGCACGGGATGCCGAGATCATATTCACCATCTCATCCACTGGATTGACGTTAGGCATTTTCACATAGCCCGCCTTATCAGCAAGGGGATTGCCTGGTTGATATACCATCTTGAAGGGCCCTGGCTTGGTCACCACGCCCGCCACCTGCACACCGCTGACGCCGGCAGGCGCAGCGTTACCGGAGAGAGGCTGAGCAGCGAATACCACCTCCCGCGCACGATAGGGCTGCCCGTTCGAACTCGTCGCCGAATTGGCATTAGCCAGATTACTCGCCACCACATTCAAGCGATAGCTCTGCGCGGTAAGCGCCGAGCTAGCCACATCGAGCACTGAAAACATGGACATATCGAACCTCCCCTTGCTTTAAATCACGTTGCCGGTGATGACTGAGTCCAGGGTTTTGATTGTACCTGTCAGAAAAGTCAAATCGGCCTGATATACGACACTATTCTGCAAAAAACTGGCCTGTTCGCGGTTCATGTCCACAGAGTTGCCGTCCAGGCCCACCTGGGTACCGCGCTGATAATGCACAAAGGCAGCCAGACCTGCGCTGGCAGGCGATCCCGCCAGTTGCCGCGCGTTATCCGTCTGCAGGGCCAGCCCCTCCTGATCACCCGCCTGAACCGCTTTCAAAGTTTTGCTGAACGGAATATCCACCGCCTTGTAATTCGGCGTATCGGCGTTAGCAATATTGGCCGACAGCAGTTGCTGCCGGTAACCACTGACCCGTAAGGCATCTGCAAGGGGATTGAGTGCCTGATCCAGAAAACCACCCATACCGGCTTCCTCCTCCACACAAATTATCATGTGACAGTGCAGGCAAAATACATGCCTGGATAGCACCTGAGCCAGCCGGTGAGTTTTGTGTGGTTTTTTACGTCAGCCTCAGCTTTGGAAAACCAACGGGCGTCAAAACCGGCACAAACATACCGGGGACACCTCATGTGCGCCACCGTAGCGGCATGATTTTGCCGACACCGCCAAGACCAGCTATCCGGCACCCTCAAATAACCTTCACCCCGCGATGACGCTTATCACCGAACTTCGGTATCTTTAACTTGCGAGAGGAAACTCCCGCCTCCTATTCCAAAGCACTCCTGGAAAATGGCACATTATTTGCTGATCGTGACTATGGCATGGGCAATTGCTAGGCAGACGTGGGCACGATGATGAAGAGGACCAACCTGGCAAAACACTCGGGGAACAACGCGGTGGCATCCTGCACCGCCCTGCTCCTGCTTGCCTGCTCGCTGCCGGTGAGCGCTGCGACGGAAAGCGCCGAAGCCATCCGTGCTACCGTTACCCGCTTTGTGCGCAACCACCTTCCCGCCCATACCAGCAACGCCCAGATTCACGTAGATGGCCCCGCACAGGGCTTGCGCTTCCCCGCCTGCGACCACTTGCAACTCGGCTTTTTCGGCTATAGCAACCCCTATGGCAACCAAACCGTAACGGTAAGCTGCTCAAGCCCTTCGCCCTGGAAGCTCTATTTACCGGTACAACTCGCCATCAATCAAAACGTAGTGGTCGCGGCCCGACCGCTGAGCGCCGATCGGGTGCTCAGCGCCGCGGATCTCAGTGTGGTTCAGCGCGACACGAATGGTCTTGGTGGTAATGCGCTGAGCGATCCGCAGCAAGCGATTGGCCAGGTTCTGCGTTTTGGCACGCTGGCGGGACAACCCATTACCACATCCATGCTCAATGCGCCGGAGGTTGTTCGTGCTGGCGAACAGGTTACCTTATATGCAGAGGGGGATGGCATTCGCATCGCCACCATCGCCAATGCCATCGAAAATGGCCGCCCCGGACAGGCTATTTTGGTGCGCAACGTGCAATCCGGCAGGGTGATCCGCGGTACCGTTACGGCCAGGGGCGCTGTGGTGGTACCGTTCTGAATAACGACCTGTTTCTTGAAAGTTTTTGTATTGCCCTTCAGTTCCTGCTTCAATGTGCCGTATCACAGATTTAAGCGTAAAGAGGAGAATCTGTCGTTATGAACCCGATTAACCCTTATTCCGGTTTACCCGGCACGAAGGTGCGGACGAACACCGATTCGGCGGTCACGGCGAATCAGCCGACCTCCGGGGTCGGTACCGCGCGGACCGCCAAAGGTCCGGCCGTGGCGCAGGACCATGTCACTCTGTCTCCTGCGGCTCGCAGCCTGCTCGCCGCGCAGACCTCCGCACCCGCAAACGCCGAGCGCGTGCAGGGCATCAAGTCAGCCATCGCCAATGGCACTTATCCGGTCTCGCCGCAGCGCATCGGACAGGGGCTCACCCAGGACGCACAGCAGTTCCTGCCCTTGGCCACCAACAACAAGGCCTGATGAATGGATAGCCAGACGGACACGGCACTGCAACTTCAAATCGGCGTGCTGGAGGCCTTGCTCCAGTTGCTGCATCAGGAAGGGCATTGTCTGCAGTCTGGGATCATGACCGAACTGGAACCCATTGCCGCAGAAAAAGAGCGGCTCTACCAGACCATCAGCGCCCTCGAATCCCAGCGCCGCACGCCGCCATCTACTGTCACCCGCATGGGTCTGCAAGCGCAACGCCGAGATCTGCTGGAGAAGATCGTTCAGCACAACCAGCGGAATGGGCAGATCATCAGCGCCCTGGAGCGTTTTAACCAAGGCGCCTGGCAAATTCTCTTTGGGACCGATGATCCACTCTACACCGATGGCGGGACCACTCAGAACACTACCCAGCGGCACCTGATCGGCAGCGCCTGAGATGCTCGTGCTCACCCGGCGCCGCGGCCAGGCCATCTGTATCGGCGACGATATCCGTATCGTTGTCACCCGTATTGAAGACGGTCAGGTGCGGCTGGGGATAGAGAGTGCCCACGACGTGATCATCCTCCGTGAAGAATTACTGGAATCCGTTCGACAGGCCAACCAGTCTGCCCAAGCCGTAGCCCCTGCTCAGTTCGACCAGTGGTTACAGTCTCATCGCCCGTCTACCCAGGACGCGGCCAGCATTCAGGAAGAATAAAAATGACCGACTATTCCACCCGCTTTGGTCTCCTACCTATCTCTGATGCGCAGATATGGCATTGTGTCGCGCCTTTGCCGGGCTTCGCGGAGTTGCGGCGGTTTACGCTCCTTCATGTTCAGGAACAAGGCCCCTTCGTCTGGCTGCAATCTCTGGATGAGCCGCTGATCGCCTTTCTGCTGGTTGCGCCGGAACATTTCGGCCTGCACTACCCGCAACGCCCACAGTTTGCGGCGCAAGAAACGGATGGAATCAGCATGGTCATGGTCATCCTGCCACAAAAAACCAATGATTCTTTACAGGCCAATGCCCTGGCTCCGCTGCATTTCTTACCCAACACCCGCCAATTCGGTCAGTGGATTGTCGAGCATGCCGAACCCAGCCTGACAAACATTTCCGAAGCACAGACGCCTCCGGCAACCCTCGGTGTACCCATCATCCAACTCGGACTCGCCCACCGGGATAGCACTGCCAGCCCCTTAGCGATTGGCGCTGCGTAAATGCTCGCGATCGCAGCGCAAGGCATATTGGATAATCTGCTCCTGCAAGGCGCCAGGGGCTTGCACGAAGCTCAAGCCAATGTCTTGTGAGGCGGTACCACGGGGATGACCTACTGGTTCCACATAACGAACCTGCGCCCCCACCCGGTACACCTTGCCCTGAAAGCTGAATTGCACGCTTGCCAGCATCTCGCCGGCAGTCATCGGATAGTCACTGGGCGCATGAATTCTTGCGCGCATGCCACCGGCACCCAGATCCACACAGAGTCCGTCGCAACTGCGCGCACCGTGGCGCTGAAGTGACAGCGCCAATCCACCGGCCTCAGCGGGCACTGCGCGCAGAGCGGCGCGGCGCTGCAGATGGTAAAGCGCATCCGGCCATTGGATGCGCACAGCCCCGTAACGCTGCCACAGCAGTCTCTCGATCACCGTGCTCTGAAATCCCAAGGGTAACGTCGACGTGCTCCACAGGAGCAAATCCTCTCCGCGCAGCAAGCGGGCGTTCTCTGCCTCCGGCATTAGTTCATCGAGGATCAGGGTCGCGGTGTCTGTTTCAGCATGAAGGAGCGTGGCCTGGGCCAAAACGCCGCCACTACGGCCAACCATCACCGCCAGCGCTTCACCGCTCGCGATCAGTTCGGCAAGATCTCGCTCTATCTGTCCTTTCCCCGGTTGCCGATTTTTTTCAGTGTACAGTTGATCCAGGAAGCTCTGGCTTGAAAACATCGTGTCCTCGCGTTTTGTAATTTTGGTCGTCAAGTTTTTGACGATCCTGACGAAAGACTGTCAGATTCGGGCGATCATAACGGTCCGTTTCTGCGGATAACGTCTCAACAGCATGATTCGTGCCGTACCGCTAAGTGCTTTCCGCGGCACGGTTTTCGCTTTGCCAAGGGAGCGTAGTAATCGGCCCTGGGTGCCGCAAATCGCGCCGAAGAAACACGCTGGGACTCCGTTTATCCTAGAAAAAGCAGTTAAGGCCCGGCAAGTGCCGGAAAAGCCCCCGGTGGGGACCACGTTGATCGGGTAATTTGGGCGACGATATAGCTCACCAGCAGGTCCCAGGGGTTGCGTCCCAGCAATCGCT
>JBBIUH010000079.1:0-9285 GCA_037440305.1 Acidithiobacillus sp. | reverse complement strand
ACCAAGCTGCTGCAAGCCAGACTCATCGAACTCACCCTGCCCGACAAACCCAACAGCCGCTTGCAGCAATACCGCCTGACCGCACAAGGAAAGGACTTGTTGAAATGATCATTCCCCAACAGCACACCACAACGCCGGGCGCTGCCGCTTACCAAGGTCTGCTCCATGAGCTAACGAAGACCATGGCTGAGCTGCAAACCTTCGTGGGTGGCAATTTGGAGCGCATGATCTTCGACGGCGAACAACTCAGCGACCTCATGGCCTCGTTGGAATTGGGTTGGAAAGCCAGCAGCCAGGCCGAACTCGCCCTGATGGCCGACCTGTATCCGCTGCTCACCCAACGCGCCGGTGGGCGCGACATCTCGGGACTCAGCGCGTATGAGCAGTAAGAGAACACCCATGCCAGCGAAGCAGAAGCCAACACCACCCGCCGTTTCCGGGGACTTTGATTCGCTGGTATCCGCCATCGTCGACATCCATCAGCAATCGCAGGCCTTCGCCACCAAGGCGGTCAATGTTAGCCTCACGATGCGGAACTGGCTGATCGGTTATCGCATCGTGGCGTTCGAGCAGTCGGGAAAAGACCGGGCGGCCTACGGTGAAAGACTCTTGCCCGCTCTGGCAGAGCGCCTGTCGGCTGCCGGACTCAAGCGGGTGGATGCCCGCGAGTTACGCCGCTTCAGGCGCTTCTACGGCGTTTATCCGCAGATTTGGGAGACAGTGACTCCCGAATTGCTGGCAGGCCTTGGCGCTGACGCCTTGCAGCCGCTGCCGAGCACCCCGCCTCTGCCAAAACGGGAGACGCCGTCTCCCGAATCCGGGGCGGTGGCAGCCGAGACTCCGCCATTGAGCCATACTCATCCCGACCTCATCCATCATCTCTCCTTCTCCCACCTGGCCGAGCTGCTGGACCTCCCCGACGACACCCAGCGCCGTTTCTACGAGATCGAGTGCATTCGCGGCAACTGGTCGGTGCGCGAGCTGCGCCGCCAGATTGCCAGCCTCTACTACCAGCGCAGCGGCCTCTCCAAAGACAAAGCCCAGCTCTCCGCCATGACTCATGCGGCGGCGGACACGCTCCAACCTGCACACATCATTCGAGATCCTTACATTTTCGAGTTCCTCGGCTTGCGCTCAAGGGATGTCATGGCGGAATCCGACCTGGAAGACGCCTTGCTCGACCGCCTTCAGGATTTCCTCCTCGAACTGGGTCACGGCTTCTGTTTCGAGGCTCGGCAAAAGCGCATCCTGATCGGCGACGAACATTTCTTCATCGACCTCGTCTTCTATCACCGCATTCTCAAGTGCCACATCCTCGTCGAACTCAAGACCGATGCCTTCCGCCACGAACACTTGGGTCAACTCAACACCTACGTCGCCTACTACAAAAAACACCAGATGACCGCAGGCGACCAGCCGCCCATCGGCATCCTTCTTTGCACCCGCAAAAATGACGCCCTCGTCGAATTCGCCCTCGGAGATTTGAGCAACCAGGTCTTCGTCTCCCGCTATGCCGTCGAGCTGCCCCGGAAAGAGGAAATGGAACGGTTCATCACACAAATCGGCAAGGAGGTGGGAGCATGAGCAGCAAGGCGAAAACCACCGCCACGCAGGAAGAGGCAACACCCGCGCTGGTGCCGAAGCTGCGGTTTCCGGAGTTTCGGGGGGCGGAGGGGTGGAAGCCTGTGACCCTTGAAGAAGCTTCCACACCAGTGACGGAACGTGTCGGGGAAAGGAAACTGACGCCCGTTAGCATCTCCGCTGGAATTGGCTTTGTGCCACAGGCCGAGAAATTCGGACGGGACATCTCCGGTAACCAGTATCAGGTCTATACCTTGGTTAGAGACGGCGACTTTGTTTTTAACAAAGGAAATTCCCTCAAATTCCCACAAGGCTGCGTGTATCTATTGCAGGGATGGGGGCAAGTGGCCGCGCCGAATGTCTTCATCTGTTTCCGGCTCAAGGATGGCTACTCAAATGGCTTCTTTCAGCAGTGCTTTGAGCAGAACCAGCATGGCAGGGAGCTAAAGCGGCACATCACAAGCGGTGCGCGGAGCAATGGCTTGCTGAACATTAGCAAGGAGACGTTCTTCGGTGTCGTAATCCCAACTCCAAGCCCGGCCGAACAACAAAAAATCGCCGAGTGCCTGAGTTCGGTGGACGATCTGATAGCCGCGCAAGCGCAGAAAGTGGACGCGCTCAAGACCCATAAAAAAGGGCTGATGCAGCAGCTTTCCCCCCGCGAAGGCGAAACCCAACCCCGCCTCCGCTTCCCCGAATTCCAAAACGCCGGGGAGTGGGTGACTGAGGCGCTGGGCCAGCTCACCAGCTACGAAAACGGCAAAGCCTACGAGCAGGACATCACTGAGAACGGAAAATACGTAGTGGTGAATTCGCGATTCATTTCGACGGATGGGGCAGTTCGGAAATACACCAACGCCGACTATCTTATCGCGAAGACCTGCGAAGTCTTAATGGTCTTAAGCGACCTTCCGAAAGGAAAGGCATTGGCGAAGTGTTATTTCGTGGAAGCGGACGACCGCTATGCGGTGAATCAGCGTGTTTGTAGACTCAAACCAACCAGAGTCGACGGCAAATTCTTGTATTACATCCTGAACCGGCATCCCCGTCTTCTGGCTTACGATGACGGCCTGAACCAGACTCATCTCAGCAAAGGCAGCGTTACGGAATGCCCGCTTTGCGTTCCGGTGGAGAAGGCCGAACAACAACGCATCGCCGCGTGCTTGAGCAGCCTCGACACCCTGATCACCTTGGAGACCCAAAAGCTCGAAGCCCTCAAGACCCATAAGAAAGGGCTGATGCAGCAGCTTTTCCCATCCACGGGGGAGGTTGAGGCATGAGCGCGACGCACTATGCAGACTTGAACAGCTTGGCTGCCGACTTCCGACAGCAACTGGAGGCCAAGAAGTTTGTCCTCCTCTATGCCTACAACGGAACAGGCAAGACCCGCCTGTCTACGGCCTTCAAAGACCTCGGCAAAAAGCCGACCACAGGTGCACTGACGAATGAGGCAGGTGAGCCGTTGGAAACTGAGGCGGGCGAGACAATTGAGGTCGAGGTCATGCAGCGTGACACGCTCTACTTCAACGCCTTCACCGAAGACCTCTTCTCCTGGCACAACGATCTCGATGGCGACAGCGAGCGCTATTTGATCCTTCATCCATCGTCCAGATTCTTCGCCGGGCTTGAAGAGCTGGAAATGGATAACCGGATTCGTCCGCTGTTGCAGCGTTACGCGGACTTCGATTTCCGGTTGGATACGCTTCCGGTAAAGGATGAGCAGGGAAAGCTCATCCGGGACGAAAGGATTGTGCGCTTCTCACGCGAAGTGATGAACGGCGGGACGACCTCCCCCGTAGACAACATCAAAATTTCGCGGGGCGAGGAGAACATCTTTATCTGGTGCTTCTTCCTCGCCATCGTCCGGCTGGCGATGGATGACGACGGCACCGGGCCCTACAACTGGGTCAAATACATCTACATCGACGACCCGATTTCATCGCTGGACGAGCACAACGCCATCGTGGTCGCCAATCACCTGGTGCAGTTATTCCGGGAAACGCCAAATCAGCTCAAGACGGTCATCTCCACGCATCACATCCTGTTCTTCAATGTGCTGAGCAATGAGATCAAGAACTTGCTCAACACGCGGGACTTCCCGCAATACAGCCTCAACCGGGATCGAATTGGTGGTGGATACAAGTTGTATCGGCAGAAGTCCGACACCCCGTTTTTCCACCATGTCGCCTCGCTGGTGGAGCTTTATGAGGCCGCTCAGAGCGACAAAATATATACGCACCACTTCAACACGCTGAGGTCGGTGCTTGAAAAGACCGCCGTCTTTCACGGATACGGACATTTCTCCGCCTGCATCAAGAAAGACCCAAGCGACGCCGATGGCATCCTTCACCAGCGGTTCATCGACCTCCTCAGCCACGGCAAATACTCGCTATATGAACCGAAGGAGATGGGTGACGAGACGCGGGACTATTTCCGCACCATCCTTTACGGCTTCCTGAAGGACTTCCCTTTTAATCCTGCATTGTTTCCGGCTGCGCCAACCGCCGCCACGACGGTTCCCGCTCCTGCAGCACCGGTCGTCAAGCCTCCCGCACAGGCCGCGAAGAAGACGGCCGTGAAAACACCCACAAAGGCACCAGCATCATGACCGAAACCAACCAAAAACAACTGGGCAACACGCTCTGGGCCATCGCCGACCAACTGCGCGGGGCGATGGATGCGGACGACTTCCGCGACTACATGCTGTCCTTCCTGTTCCTGCGCTACATCTCGGACAACTACGAGACGGCGGCGAAGAAGGAGCTGGGCAAGGATTACCCGGATGTAGGCGGCGACACCCGCAAGGTGCCGCTGGCGCTCTGGTATGCCGGCAACGTGGACGACATCCCGGCGTTCGAGAAACAGATGCGGCGCAAGGTGCATTACGTCATCCAGCCCTCGCACCTGTGGAACAGCATCGCCAACCTGGCGCGCACGCAGAACGCGGAGCTGCTGAACACGCTGCAGGCGGGCTTCAAATACATCGAGACGGAATCGTTCGAGAGCACCTTCCAGGGCCTGTTCTCGGAGATTGACCTGAGTTCGCCCAAGCTGGGCAAGACCTACAGCGACCGCAACGCCAAGCTCTGCACCATCATCCAGAAAATCGCCGAAGGGCTGGCGGAGTTTACCACGAACATCGACGCGCTGGGCGATGCCTATGAATACCTGATCGGCCAGTTTGCCGCAGGCTCAGGCAAGAAGGCGGGCGAGTTCTACACGCCGCAGCAGATTTCCGACATCCTCTCCGCCATCGTCACGCTGGACAGTCAGGAACCGAAGACCGGCACCAAAAAACGGCTGGAGAGCGTGATGGACTTCGCCTGTGGCTCCGGCTCGTTGCTGCTGAACGTGCGCAAGAGGGTAGCCAAGGCGGGCGGCACCATCGGCAAAATTTACGGCCAGGAAAAGAACATCACCACCTACAACCTCGCGCGCATGAACATGCTGCTGCACGGGGTGAAAGACACGGAGTTCGAGATCTTCCACGGCGACACCCTGCTCAACGAGTGGGACATGCTGCGCGAGCAGAACCCGGCGAAGAAGCCGAGCTTCGACGCCATTGTCGCCAATCCGCCCTTCAGCTACCGCTGGGAGCCCACCGACGCGCTGGCCGACGATGTGCGCTTCAAGAGCCACGGCCTCGCGCCCAAGTCCGCCGCCGACTTCGCCTTTCTGCTGCACGGCTTTCATTTCCTGAAAGACGAAGGTGTGATGGCCATCATCCTGCCCCACGGGGTGCTGTTCCGGGGCGGCGCGGAGGAACGCATCCGCACCAAGCTGCTGAAAGATGGCCATATCGATACCGTCATTGGCCTGCCCGCGAACTTGTTCTATTCCACTGGTATTCCGGTTTGCATCCTCGTGCTGAAAAAGTGCAAGAAGCCCGATGACGTGCTGTTCATCAACGCCGCCGAGCACTTCGTGAAAGGCAAACGCCAGAACTATCTGAGCAAAGAACACATCAAGCGGATTGTCGATACCTATCAATTTCGCAGGGAAGAACCGCGCTACGCCCGCCGGGTGGACATGGCGGAGATCGAGAAAAACGATTTCAACCTGAACATCTCCCGCTATATCAGCACGGCGGTGGCCGAGGAGGAAATCGACCTCGCGGCGGCCCATGCACGGTTGATGGAGATCGAGCAGGCGATCCTTCAGGCGAACACAAAACATAACGCATTCCTGAAAGATCTGGGCCTGCCACTGTTGCCATAGGTGGGCTGAAGCCCCATCACCCTTGCATTTCCTACCCCAAGTATGACAACCTGATTACAAGAGGTTGTAGCGCTACAGTAACCAAAAGCACATAAAAACCCGTAAATGAAAAAAGGAGGCAGGCACAGGCTGATCATGGACCCGATTACCTGCTGCAAGGAGCCTTGTGGGAATGTCTCAAACCCGTTTACATACCATTTTGCCCAGTGATTTCAATGATTCTCCGGATTTTCTTCGGGAATCTGTGACACTGCCACCCCCGTACCGGGATGAAAGTCAGCAGGTTGAAGCACTGCTGTCGGCGCTCAGCGGCAAGCTGAACTGGCTGAACGTCATCGATCAGGCGCGGCCCTGGGTGGAGGCGGTGCGCAAGCAGCCAGCCCCGTTCTGGGCTCTGGAGTCGCTGTTAAGGGAGTACCCCATCACCAGCGCCGAAGGCTTGGCCTTGATGCGTCTGGCCGAGGCCCTGCTGCGCGTGCCCGATACGGGTACGGCGGCCTTGCTGGCGGCGGATCAGCTGGGCAGGGCGCGCTTTGCCGGTGAGGAAAAACAGTCCTGGATTACCCAGATTTCGGGTCGGGTGCTGATTTTATCCCGCCGTCTGCTTGCCGAAAAAGAAACACGCAGTCTGGTGCAACGACTGGGCATGAATACCGTCGTGACAGCAGCAGTGCGGGCCATTGCGCTACTGGGGCGGCAGTTTGTACTGGGGCAGGATCTTGGTGAGGCGCGCCGGCGCTCTGCCGAAGCCCGAAAAAAACAGCCCGCACTCTGCTATTCCTACGATATGTTGGGAGAAGGTGCCCGCAACAGTGCCGATGCAACCCGCTATGCGGCTTCTTATGAATCTGCCTTGCGCGTTTTGGCTACCCAACCCGGCAGTGGGGGTTCCCGGGAGCGGGATGGCATCTCCATCAAATTGTCAGCACTGCATCCGCGTTTTGAAGAAGCCCAGCGCGCCCGTCTGTGGAAAGAGCTGTTCCCCAAGTTGCAGCAACTGGCCGAGCTGGCGGCTCAGGGGCGTTTGAATCTGACGCTGGATGCGGAAGAAAGTGATCGTCTTGAGTTGCAGCTCGATTTGCTGGATGCCTTGCAACAGCATATTGCCGGGCAGGCCACTTGTGCGGGCTGGGACGGTCTCGGCATTGCCGTGCAGGCGTATCAGAGCCGGGCAGATGCTGCCATTGACGAAGTTCTGGCCCGAACGCGCCGCAATCAGAGCCGTTTGATGATGCGGCTGGTCAAGGGCGCTTACTGGGATATGGAAATCAAAAGAGCCCAGGAGATGGGCTTGTCCGGGTATCCGGTGTTTACCCATAAACATCATACTGATATCAGCTATCTGGCCGGTGCGGCGCGGCTCCTTGAAAACGCCAACGGTCCTCAGGCGTTGGTCTACCCGCAATTCGCCACCCACAATGCAGCGACCATTGCTGCTGTTTTGCAATTGGCGGATCAACAACCCGATGCCCGTTTTGAGATGCAGCGTCTGCATGGCATGGGAGAAGGAATTTATCGGGAGGTTTTACGCCACGCCCGCATTCAGCACTTGCGGATATATGCCCCGGTGGGTCGTCATCGCGATCTACTTGCCTATCTGGTCCGGAGGCTTCTTGAAAACGCTGCCAACACGTCTTTTGTTCATCAGTTGGCTAATCAGCATGTGGCTGCCGAAGATCTGCTGATCAGTCCGCTCTGGCGGGCGGAAGAGACGGCCTTGCCCAAACCCATAGAGATTTACGGCCATCTTCATGGTGAATTACGACTGAACAGCCAAGGAATGGATATGACTTACATTGCTGAACGTAGCCCCGCCCTGGAAGCCGCATTGGCCCTGCGGGTAAAGACCCCCGAAGAAATACAGGTGGAAGAAGTAGACCCCTTAATGCACACACTGCATGCCGGGCAAATGCGCTGGGATGCAGTACCCGTCGAGCGTCGTGCCGAAATTTTGGCTCAGGCGGCTGAGCTGCTGGAAACCCGACAGGACAAATTGCTTGCTCTGATTATGCGCGAAGCACATAAAACTTTGGCAGATGCGGTTGCCGAACTGCGTGAGGCCGTAGATTTTTGCCGTTATTATGCCATTCAGGCCAAGGCGCTCATGCGCAAGGAAGCTCTGCCCGGTCCCACCGGTGAGGCCAACTCCCTGAGTCTGCGGGGGCGCGGTGTGTTCGTTTGTATCAGTCCCTGGAATTTTCCCCTGGCAATTTTTGCCGGTCAGGTTGTTGCGGCGCTGGTTACGGGCAATAGTGTGGCAGCCAAGCCCGCCGAGCAGACCATGGCCATTGCCCAGGCTTTTGTCGAACTTTTGTGGGAGGCCGGAGTTCCCCGTGATGTGCTGGCGCTGATGCCCGGTGCTGGCGAAACCGTAGGCGCGGCTCTGGTAGAGCATCCGCTGACTGGCGGCGTGGTGTTTACCGGTTCAACAGGTGTTGCTCGCCACATCCACCAGGGTCTGGCGGCCAAGGAAGGCCCCATTGTGCCCTTGATTGCCGAAACCGGCGGCATTAATGCCATGATTGTGGATTCTACGGCTCTGGCGGAACAGGTGGTCGATGCAGTGATTGCCTCGGCATTTCGTTCCGCCGGACAACGCTGTTCGGCACTGCGTTTGCTCTGTGTACAGGAAGAATGTGCAGAAGAAATTCTAACCATGCTCAAAGGGGCCATGCAGGAACTGGTGATCGGAGCGACCATCCATTATGCCACCGATGTCGGACCCGTTATTGATGTCGAAGCGCAGGCCAATATTCTGGCGCAAATTGCCCGGGTGGAGCAGGGCGGGGGAAGATTGCTGGCCCGTTGTGCCTGGCCCCCGGCTTTGCTGGAAAATGCCCGGGTTACGGATGATTCTGTAGCATTGACCATGCAGGACGATCAGCAGCGTAATCTGCATTTTGTAGCCCCCTGTGCGTATGCCATTACTCATGTCAGTCAGGTTCGCGAGGAAATATTTGGTCCGGTGCTGCAGGTGGTCACCTGGAAAGCCGGACAAATCGATGCCCTGGTGGATGCCATCAACGCTTTGGGATTTGGGCTGACTTTAGGTGTCCAGACGCGGATTGATGGGCGGGCGGCCCATATCGCCGCGCGGTCGCGCTGCGGCAATGTTTACGTCAACCGCAACATGATTGGCGCGGTGGTTGGTGTGCAACCGTTTGGTGGCGAAGGCTTGAGTGGAACCGGCCCGAAGGCCGGTGGTCCCCATTATTTATTGCGCATGGTGGCCGAACAGACGGTGAGCATCAACACCACGGCAGCAGGAGGCAACGCGGAGCTGCTCTCCCAGGGCCGATTGTAAGGATTATACGGGGGCTTTGAGTATCGGTGTGTCGAAATTCTGTTCGCGTAACTGGATGTTTTTCAGTTCGGCGGCACGTTCGAAATCACGAATGACTTCCAGCACGTCGTGATCAATGAAACGGACCTTTTTGCCATCCAGAATCACTTCGGCGTCTCTGGGCAGCCTTTCCAGAATGTGGG
>JBBIUH010000078.1:0-9436 GCA_037440305.1 Acidithiobacillus sp. | reverse complement strand
ATGGCGGAGAGGGTGGGATTCGAACCCACGTGGGGTTGCCCCCCATCCGATTTCGAGTCGGCGCCGTTATGGCCACTTCGGTACCTCTCCGTGGGGCATACCTTAATCTTTCACGACGCCAACGGCAAGTGCGCCGCGCCGACAAACGCAGTACAGCGCTACAACGTAGCGCCGTCGTTACGATCCTTGGCACTGATAAACTGGCGCTTGAGGACGTGCTCCCGCTTGAGCCCCAACCACAGTGCAATCGGGCTCGCAACGAAAATTGAGGAATAAGTACCCACCACCACGCCGATCACCAGCGCCGTGGCAAACCCGTGAATCACTGGTCCACCGAAGAGGAAAAGCGACAGGGCGACCATGAAGGTAATGAAACTGGTAATCACCGTTCGTGACAGGGTCTCATTGATAGCGATGTTGAAAATCTGCGCCACATCGCCGCTGCGGGACGCCCGCAGGTCCTCACGCATACGGTCGAAAACCACCACCGTATCGTTGAGGGAAAAGCCCATGATGACCAGCAAAGCCGCAATCACGGTCAGGGAGAACTCTTCCTGACTGATGGCGAAAAAGCCCACCACCAGGATCGGGTCGTGGAGCATGGCGAGCACACCGCCCACTGCAAAACGCCACTCGAAGCGAAACCCCACATAAATCAGGATGCCCAGGGTCACGATGACCAGCGCCATGACCCCCTTATTCCGCAATTCCTTACCCACCTCCGGGCCAACATATTCCGTGCGGCGCAACTGCGCGTCCGGGTACTTCATCTGATCTTTCTGAAATACCTGCAAAATCTTGTTACCCACCGCGCTGCTCTCACCGGGTACGGTGCGCAAGCGAATCAGCAGGTCGCGATCCCCACCAAAGGTCTGCACCGCCGCATCGTGAAAACCCGCCTGCGCGAGCGTCCCACGCACAGCCCCCAAATCCGGCGTCTTACTGAAGGCCAGTTCCACCAGCGTGCCACCGGTGAAATCGATGCTGTAGTTCAGCCCGCGCACCAGAAAAACAGCGACTGAAGCGACAATCAGCAAAGCGGACACCCCCAGAAAAATCCAGCGTCTGGACATAAAGTCCACATGGGTACGGGCTTTGAAAAGTTCCATTGCGGCCTCAGATATAAAGTTTTTGCACGCGCCGCTTACCGAGGGCGAGTTCGATGATGCCACGACTCATCATGGTCGCGGTAAACATGGACGTGATCACACCGATAGTCAGCACCAGCGCGAAGCCCTTGATGGCCCCGGTACCGAACTGGAATAATACCAGTGCCGCAATCAACACGGTGATATTGGAGTCCACAATAGTGGCAAAGGCCTTCTTGAAACCGGCGTCAATGGCGGCGCGGGTGCTCATGCCAAGGCGCAGTTCCTCGCGAATACGCTCGAATACCAGCACGTTGGCATCCACCGCCAGGCCAATCTTCAGTACGATACCGGCAATACCCGGCAGAGTCAGGGTACCGCCCATTATCGAGAGCACCGCCAGAATGGCCAGAACATTCACCAGGATAGCGAGGTCGGCAACCAGGCCGAAAGCCCGGTAATAAAGCGTCATGAAGAGCACGACGAAGAGCATGCCGAAGACCACTGCCATCACCCCGTCGTGGATGGAGTCCTGGCCCAGAGTCGGACCAACCGTGCGCTCTTCCGAGATATGAACAGGTGCGGGTAACGCGCCGGCCCGCAATTCAATGGCGGCATTACTGGCGTCTTTCAAACCGGAGAATCCGGTAATCTGGGCCCTGCCCCCCGTAATGGCTTCACGTATCACCGGTGCGGTCACCACCTTGTTATCCAGCAAAATAGCCATGCGCTTGCCCACATTTTTGGTAGTCAGATCACCGAAGATGCGGGTTCCCTCGTTGTTGAAACTGACATTAACAATGGACTGGCCGCTATTGTTGTCCACCCCCGCGCTGGCATTACTGAGATAGCGGCCCGTGAGCACCGTATCCGTGTAAAGCACGTAAGGCGCACCATGAACGCCGTAAAACAGGGCTGTGCCGGGCGGCAGGGCACCTTTGAGGGCGGCCGCCATGTTGGCCTGGTCATCCACCATCTTGAATTCGAGTTGGGCGGTAGAACCAATAATGGATTTAGCGCGCTGGGTGTCCTGCACACCGGGCAATTGCACGGCGATATGCGCAGCGCCCTGACGCTGGATGACCGGCTCCGAGACGCCCAGTTCATCAATACGATTGCGAATAACGACAATGGCCTGCTGCAGCGCATCATTCTTCATTTTTCTGGCGGCATCGGGGGTGATACTTACGCCCAACACCGCGTTAGGCTGCAGGGTGACGGCATAATCGGGATAATGCCCGGCAATAGCCTTTTGCGCCTGCGCCGCGACCGCGGCGTTTTCCATTTCGATGGCAAGACTTTGCGGCCCGGTCATGTTGACCGCCAGATATTGCAGATTCTGGTGACGGAGGAAAGTACGCAAGCTGCCGCTGTCCTGCTCCAGAGCATGCTTGATAACGGCATCGGTATCGACACGCAGCAGGAGATACACGCCGCCGCGCAAGTCTAGGCCCAGATTGACGGGCTTGGCACCGAGACTGCTTAGCCAGTCCGGCTCTGCAGACATCTGCGAAAGAATGACCTGGGCATTGGCCGGAAGCTTGTTTTGCAGTAAGGTTTCGGCTAGGCCCTGGGCATTATCGTTCGGGAAAAAGAAGGTGCTGCCCTTCTCATCCGAGCTGACGCGGGTGACCGGAATTTTGGCCGTCTGCAGCCAGTCCTGCAGTGTGGCCGCTGGCGGCAGGATAGTCCCAGTGGGAGCGCGCACCTCCACCGCGGAATGCCAGCCATAGAAGTTAGGCAGTGCGTAAAACAGGGAGGGCAATACGATGGCGAGGATAATCAGGTACTTCCACCATGGGTAACGGGTCATGAACGAGCCTTTACAGTTTTTTCAATGTCCCTTTGGGCAACAGTAACGTCACTGAAGCCCGCTGTACTTTTACGATGACCCCCTCAGCAACCTCAAGTTGCAGATAATCCTCACCCGCCTGCATAATCCGCCCGGCCAGACCACCCTGAGTAACCACTTCATCGCCTTTGGAAATCGCCGAAATCAACTGGCGTTGTTCTTTCGCTTTTTTCATCTGCGGGCGAATCAGCAGAAAATAGAAAATGCCGAAGATGATGAGGAGAGGGATAATCTGCATGAACATGGAATCTGGACCACCCCCCGCCGCAGTTCCGGCATAAGCGTTAGCGATAGGCGAAAAGTTCATATCCACTCCTGATCAGGTCTGAAGGTCGTCATTGTAGCCTTTAGGCGTCAACTAGGGAACCAGCAGCACGCTGCCGGTAAAAATCGTCGGTAAAAGTATCCAGGCGACTGGCAGCAATGGCTTCCCGCAGCCCCGCCATCAACTCCTGATAATAGTGCAAATTATGCAGGGTGTTCAGGCGGGCGCCGAGGATCTCATGACTGCGCTGCAAGTGGCGCAGATAGGCTCTGCTATAGTTCTGACAGGTGTAACAGGCACAAGCCGGATCCGGCGGCAGCGCGTCTTTTTCGTAACGGGCGTTGCGCAGTTTGAGGATGCCATCGCGGGTAAAAAGCCAGCCATTGCGGGCATTGCGGGTGGGCATCACACAGTCGAACATGTCGATGCCACGACGTACTCCCTCTACCAGATCCTCCGGTGTGCCGACCCCCATGAGGTAACGGGGCCGATCTGCGGGCATCTGCGGCATGAGTTCCTCCAGCACCTGCATCATCTCCGCCTTGCTCTCCCCGACCGAAAGTCCGCCGATAGCAAGACCGGGAAAATCCAGTCGCTGCAATCCCGCTAAAGAACGCTGACGTAAATCCCCATACATTCCCCCCTGGACGATGCCGAAGAGCTGACCCGGCCCGGCGTAAGAGGCACGGGAGCGCGCCGCCCAGCGCAAAGAAAGCTCCATGCTGACACGGGCTTCTTCGTAGGTGGCCGGATGGGGCGTACATTCATCGAAGACCATAGCGATGTCCGAACCCAGCGCCGCCTGAATCTGCATGGACTCTTCCGGCCCCAGAAAGACCTTGTGGCCATCGGTGGGCGCACGAAACTGCACCCCGGCCTCCGTCAGTTTGCGCAGCGCGCCCAGACTGAAGACCTGGAAACCGCCCGAATCGGTGAGGATAGGCCGATCCCAGTGCATCATCTTATGCAGGCCGCCTACCGCGCTGATGACCTCCAGGCCGGGACGCAGAAAGAGATGAAAGGTGTTACCGAGGATAATCTCGGTCCCCAGCGTCTTCAACTCCTCGGGGGACATGGCCTTGACGGTGCCATAGGTACCCACCGGCATAAAGGCGGGCGTCTGAATATTGCCGCGGGGGAGGTGCAGAACGCCGCGCCGTGCCGCACCATCACTGGCCAGCAACTGATAAATACTCATCGGCGTCCGGCCTGAGGGGAAATCAACATAGCATCTCCATAACTGAAAAATCGATAGCCCCCTGCCACCGCGTGGCGATAGGCGGCGAGCATGCACTCCATGCCGGCAAAGGCACAGACCAGCATGAGCAGAGTGGATTCCGGGAGGTGAAAATTGGTCAACAGCCCGTCAGTCACCTGAAAGGCCTTACCGGGATAGATGAACAGGCGGGTCTCTCCGGTGTAGGGGCGCAACGTGCCATCCTGCGCCGCCGTCTCCAGCGCGCGGCAGGCCGTGGTACCTACGGCAATCACCCGTCCGCCCCTCGCCTTCGTGGCGGCAACGGCTGCCACCGTCGTCGCACTGACCTCCATGGTTTCGGCATGCATGGGGTGCTCGGTAATGTCATCACTGCGCACCGGGAGGAAAGTCCCGGCACCGACGTGCAAGGTCACAAAGGTCCGCTCGACGCCGCGCGCCGCGAGGGCTGCCAGCAGGTTCGCGTCGAAATGCAACCCTGCGGTGGGTGCGGCCACCGCACCGGGATGGGCCGCATAGATGGTCTGATAGCGCTCCCGATCACTGGCCTCCGGCATCCGCCGGATGTAGGGCGGCAGGGGCATACTCCCTTCAGCTTCGAGAAGGGGTAACCACTGGGCATCCGCAGACAGGCTCAAACGGACGTCCATGCCATCCTTTTCCTCTACCGTAGCAACGGCACCACCCGGCAAATGAACGATCATGCCCGGCCGCAACGCCTTGGAGGATTTTGCCAGAAACCAGCCGTCCTGAGTATCGACCAGTCGGTCGAGCAGCAGTTCGACCGCGCCACCCGTCGCTTTGCGGGCCTGCAAACGCGCGGGAAGCACACGGGTATCGTTGAGTACCAGCAGGTCTCCGGGCTGGAGGAGGTCGGGCAGATCGCATATCCGCGCATCTTCCCAAGTGCCTTGGCGGCCATCGACGATGAGCATGCGCGCGGCACTGCGTTCCGCGAGAGGTGCCTGGGCGATCAGCGCGTCAGGCAATTCATAATAAAAATCACTTTTCTGCATGGAGCGTATCAGGAAAACCAGTCGGATTCAGGTTGGTCGGGATGCGGGATCACTTGTACTAGTGTGATGCGTGGACCTTTTTTACGCAAGACCACCACGTCGAAGCTGGAAAAAGCGATTCTCTCCCCCTCTTCCGGGACCCTTTCGAGCTGATGCATGACCAGACCGCCGATGGTATCCGCAGTCTCCTCGTCAATATCGATGTGAAGGCTGCGCTCCAGGGAATACAGCGAGAGGCTGCCAGAACCTACCCAACTGCCATCAAGGCGGCGCCGCCACTCCCGCCGCTGGTGCCGGAACTCATCGGGGATAACGCCGAGCAGACTTTCCAGCACATGATCCAGCGTGACAAAGCCGGTGATGGTGCCCAGATCATCCACCACCAGCGCAAAATGCGGGTGGCCGGAACGAAAATGGGTCAGCAAGTCCATGGCCGATAACGCCTTGCCTACGGAAGGTAGCGGGCGCAGGAGTTTTTTCAGATCACCCAGGTCCGGGTGCTTTGACAGGGCCGCAAAAGCATCCTTGACGTGGAGCAGGCCGACCACATGCTGGCGGTCCCCTTCGCATACCGGATAACGGGTAAAGCGATGGCGCATCATCACCTGGCGGTTTTCTTCCGGACTGTCTTCCAGCATCAGACAGACCATCTCGGCGGCGGGACGCATCAGGTCCCCGGCCGTCAATTCCGTAAAATCGAGGGTACGATCGAGAATATCTCCGGTGCGCTGGCCGAGGGTGCCTTGCGCCTGACTGAGGGCCAGGATCATCGCCAGTTCATCGCGGGAATGCGGTGCATCGCCGGCATGCTGATCCACCCGCAGCGCAAAGAGGCGCAACACGATGCGGGTCGCGCCATTGAGCACCCAGATCGCCGGGTACATGAGCCAGTAAAAAGCGTAGAGAGGCGCGCCGGTCCACAGGGACACTGCCTCCACCTTGCGGATGGCCAGTGACTTGGGTACCAATTCTCCAATCACAATGACGATGAAGGAGATCAGGACAAAGCCGACCGCAAAAGAAACTGATCGCAAGGCCGTCGGATCGGTCACCCCAACAGCCCGGAAAAGAGGTTGGAGCAAACGTGCTACAGTGGGTTCGCCCACCCAGCCGATACCCAGAGAAGCAATAGTAATACCGAGTTGGGTAGCGGAAAGATAGGCGTCGAGACGATGGTGCATCCGCATGAGAATGCGCCCGCGCAGCCCATGCTCCTGGGCAAGGGTACGGGCATGGGTACTGCGTAATCGCACCAGCGCAAATTCTGCCGCAACAAAAAAACCATTCAGCAGAACCAGTAGGGCTGCCAGCAGCAGCCCGTTGACCTCATGCACGGGAGACCACTCCCGCCCGCGCGTGGCGGGGGTGTCGTTCAGTCATCACTGGTGATGAGTTGCTCCAGCCCGGCAAAACTCTGCACTACATCATTGGTCTGAATGGGCACCCCCAGTTGTCGCGCTATCTGGCTGATGGAAAAAACACCGCGAATCTCTTCACCGCGGGGCGTTTCCTCGCGCACCAGGGCGTGCTGACGCCCCACCTTGCGCAGGGTAAGGACGACATCCCCCACGGTAGACCGCTCCACCTCAGCAAAGTCAAGCACATCAATCTGACCCAGAGGCACCATGACATCCTGCACCGTGATGGAGTCCCGCGCGACATGGTTTTCGGCGGCCAGTTTGACGGGCTTTTCACCCATGATGTCACGGGCAGTGGCCAGACCGATCAGCGTACCAAAATCATCCAGCACAAAAAGCATACGGACACCCACATGAATCATGCGCTGCATGGCCTGATCAATGGTGGTTTCCGGCTTTATCGTCGCAGCCGGCACCCGACCGAGGTCGGTCATACTTTTGATCGCCATGTCGCTGGGCGTCACTGTCAACGGCATCCCATTATCAAGCACGCAAATACGTGTGTCCGGCTTGAGTCCATGACGTTGTAATGCACGGAATCTTGTCATTTCATCATCTCCGTAGCTGAAAAAATGGCGGAAAACTCACTCTTATCCCAAGCATAGTGCAAATCAGCGGGCCACAAGAGCGGCAAAGCCGCGCTCCAAATCATCGCGCAGGTCGTCAGCATGCTCCAGTCCGACACTGATCCGCAGCAAACCATCGCCAATCCCCGCCGCTGCTCGGGCCTCAGGACCGACCCGGCTGTGGGTCGTGCTGGCAGGGTGGGTAATGGTGGTCTTGGCATCGCCGAGATTGGCGGTCAGGGAGAGCAGGCGCAGGGCGTCCACAAAGGCCCAGGCCGCCGCCTGCCCGCCATGCAGATCAAAGGACAGAATAGCACCCGGCCGGCGTTGCTGACGCGCCGCGAGGGCCTGCTGTGGATGACTCTTGAGGCCCGGATAATAAACCCGCGCCACTTCCGGCCGTGCTTCCAGCCATTCCGCAATCTGCTGGGCATTGGCGCAGTGACGCTCCATGCGCAGTCCGAGGGTCTCCAAACCTTTGAGCTGCACCCAGGCGTTGAAGGGACTGAGACTTGGACCCGCCGTGCGCACGAAATTGCGTGGCCCGCTGTTGAGCAGTTCGGTACTGCCGCAAACCGCCCCGCCCAGGGTTCTCCCCTGCCCGTCCAGATACTTGGTGGCGGAGTGAATGACCAAATCGGCGCCAAACTTGAGGGGCTGCTGCAAGGCCGGGGTACAGAAACAGTTGTCCACCACCAGCCAGGCATCATGGGCATGGGCCAGATCCGCCAAGGCCTGCATGTCGCCAATCTCGGTGAGCGGATTAGAAGGCGTTTCGAGGAAGAGCATCCGGGTATTGGGACGCAGTGCCGCGTGCCACGCCGCCACATCCGCCAGCCGCACAAAGCTCGTCTCCACCCCGAAGCGGCCGAGAATATTACTGAGCAGTTGCACCGTCGTACCAAAAATAGAGCGGGAGGCGACGATATGATCGCCCGCCTTGAGCATCCCCATGAAGACGGTCAGGCAGGCGGCCATGCCAGAGGCCGTGGCGACACAAGCTTCTGCACCCTCCAACGCGGCAAGCCGTTCTTCAAAAGTACGTACGGTGGGATTGGTAAAGCGCGCATAGATATTCCCCGGCGCCCGTCCGGCAAAGCGTTCCGCTGCCTCTTCCGCCGAGTCGAAAACAAAACTGGAAGTCGGGAAGATGGCCTCGCTGTGCTCCTGCTCCTGGGTGCGGTGAATACCGGCACGGATGGCGAGGGTCTCCGGGCGGAGATGTGCCGCCCAGTCCGGGTTAGAATCCTGAGAGTTCATCGCAGCTCCTCGATCAGATGCAATTGACGCGAGCCATGTCCTTCCGGCGTCGGCAACGGATAGTCGTCACTAAAACAGGCATCGCAGAAACCCTGCCCACGCCCACCCACGGCCTCATAAAGCGACTCCAGGCTAATGTAGCCCAGGCTGTCGGCACCAATGATTTTACGCACCTCTTCAATACTGTGCTGGGCCGCGATGAGCTGGGAGCGATCCGGGGTATCGATGCCATAATAGCAGGGCCCGGTCGTGGGTGGCGCGCTGACCACAAAATGCACCTCGCGCGCGCCAGCAGCCCGCACCAGACTGACAATTTTAGCGCTGGTCGTGCCCCGGACGATAGAATCATCCACCAGGACCACCCGCTTACCACGCAGGATGTTGGGCTGGGCATTGAGCTTGACCTTAACCCCGAAATCACGACCGCGCTGTGCCGGTTGAATGAAGGTGCGGCCCACATAGTGATTGCGGATCAGACCCAGCTCGAAGGGCAGACCGGAGGCCTCGGCATAGCCCATGGCCGCCGCAACGCCGGAATCGGGGACGGGCACCACCAGATCCGCCTCTCGCGGATGCAGACGTGCCAGCGCCTGACCGATGCGTTTGCGCGCCGAGTACACATGGATACCATCGAGCACACTGTCCGGACGGGCGAAATAGATATATTCAAAGACGCACATGCGCCGACCGACGGGCGCAAAAGGCTTGCGGCTCTCGATGCCCTCTTTGGAAATGACGATCAGTTCCCCCGGCTC
>JBBIUH010000077.1:0-9660 GCA_037440305.1 Acidithiobacillus sp. | reverse complement strand
CCATGCCCAGCCCCGATCAGGGCTGGGAGCAGGCCGTCCGCCGCTGGCTGGTGACCCAGGGTATCGAAAAAGGTCTCATTCTCCTTACCCAGGGTCCGAGCCGGGGCCACCCCGGTGGTACCAACCGACTGGAAATCACCCGCCTGGAACAACCCGCCATACACTGACAGGAGTCTATATGGACAGCCGTATTGAAGACATCATCGCCCGCGAAATTTTGGACTCGCGGGGTAATCCCACGGTGGAAGTAGAAGTGTTTCTGGCCGACGGCAGCCACGCCCGGGCGGCAGTACCTTCCGGCGCCTCCACCGGCAGCAGGGAAGCAGCAGAGTTGCGCGACGGCGATCCGCACCGCTATGGCGGCAAAGGTGTGGAAAAAGTCATTCGAAACATTGAAGAAATCATCACCCCGGACCTTCAGGACCTGGATGTCCGGGAACAAAAGGCCATCGACGACACCCTCATCGGCCTGGACGGCACTGACAACAAAAGTCGGCTCGGCGCCAATGCCCTGCTCGGTGTCTCCATGGCCTGCGCCCGCGCCGCGGCCAACTACTGCGATCTGCCCCTCTACGCCTATCTGGGCGGCCCGGGTGCCACCCGCCTGCCTGTCCCCTGCTTCAACGTACTCAATGGCGGCGTTCACGCCCACTGGCAAGGTGCCGACTTCCAGGAGTGCATGCTGGTGCCCTATGCCGCGGACAATTTCCGTGAAGCCTTGCGTTGGGGGGCAGAAATCTATCACGCCCTGCAAGCCGTCCTGCTGGAGAAACATCTCTCCGTCGGCGTGGGAGATGAAGGCGGTTTTGCGCCGATGGTGTCCTCCAACCATGAATCCTATGATCTGTTGCTGGAGGCCATCCGTAAGGCCGGCTTTGAACCGGGCCGGGACGCAGGCATCGCCATCGACCCCGCATCCTCGGAGTTTTTCAAGGACGGCGTCTATCAGCTACGCACCGAGAAGCGGGCCATCAGCAGTGTGGAGATGGTGGCCTATTACGAAGAAATCGTCCGCAATTATCCGGTGGTTCTGCTGGAAGACGGCCTCGCGGAGAATGACTGGGAGAGCTGGAAGTTGCTGAATGAGAAGCTTGGTGGCGTCATCGAACTGGTGGGCGACGACATCTTCTGTACCAACCCCAAAATCATCGCCCGCGCCATGGAAGACAATATTGCCAACGCCACCCTCATCAAACTCAATCAGATCGGCACGGTGACCGAGACCATCACCGCCACGCGGCTGGCGCAGTATCACGGCTGGGGTGCCTTTGTCTCCCACCGCTCCGGTGAGACCACCGACGATTTTATCGCCGACCTCACCGTCGCCCTGGATACAGGGCACTTGAAGTCGGGAGCTCCGGCGCGTGGCGAGCGGGTGGCCAAGTACAACCAGTTGCTGCGGATCGAGGAAGAACTGGGCACCGCCGCGAGCTTCGCCGGCAAGCACGGTTTCTGCCGACCTGTAAGGTTTTAACCGCATTTTTGCCGAGGAGAATTCCCATGCGTTGTCTCGTCATCAGTCCCCGCTCTCATGATCAGCAATTACCCAACCCTGCCCACTGCGCACCCCATTGAACCGGAGAACTTTGTGACCATTACCCCTTGCTACCTGCTCCCGCAACTTCCCGAATCACTGGCCGGTCTGGCCGAACTCGCCCTTGACCTGCGCTGGTCCTGGAGTCATGCCACTGACACACTCTGGCAGCACATCGCTCCTGAACTCTGGGAGCAAACTCGCAATCCCTGGCTGATTCTGCAAAATATTGGCGGCAATACACTCCAGCAACTGGCCCAGGACCAAGAGTTTATCGCGAAGCTGAACACCTTCGTCAGCGAGCACCGTGAACGCCTCGCGCAAAAAGGCTGGTTCAACAAAACCTACCCCCTCCCGCCCTTCAGTCAGGTGGCCTATTTCAGCATGGAATTTGGTCTGTCCGAGTCCCTGCCCATCTACTCTGGCGGTCTCGGTATTCTTGCCGGCGATTGCCTGAAAACCGCCAGCGATCTCGGTATTCCTCTGCTGGGTATCGGCATGCTCTGGCAGCAGGGTTATTTTCGCCAGAGCCTCGACGATTGCGGCCGCCAGATCGAACTCTATCCCTACAACGATCCCACCCAGATGCCGGTCACCCCGGTACGCGATGCCGAAGGCGAATGGCTCCGCCTGGAATTGCCTTTCCCCGGCCGTAAAGTCATCCTGCGCGCCTGGCAGGCGCGCGTCGGTCGTGTCACCCTCTATCTGCTCGACAGCAACGACCCCCTCAATGCCCCTGCCGATCGCGGTATCACCGCCGAACTCTACGGTGGCAGCCCGGAGACTCGCCTGCAGCAGGAAATCTGCCTGGGCATCGGCGGCTGGATGCTGCTGCGCCGTCTAGGGATCCAGCCGGATATCTGCCACCTCAACGAAGGACACGCCGCCTTCGCCATTCTTGCCCGGGCCTACAGCCACATGCAGGATCATGGGACCGATTTCCCCTGCGCCCTTACCGCCACCCGCGCCGGGAATATCTTCACCACCCATACCCCCGTTTCCGCCGGCTTCGATCGCTTTCCGCCGGAACTGCTGACGCGTTACATCGCTGGCGCCCCCGGGGCCTTTGGCGTAGACGTGGAGACGATCCTCGCTCTCGGCCGGGAAAACCCTGAAGACACGCATGAACCCTTCAATATGGCGTGGCTCGCCATTCACGGCAGCCTGATTGTCAATGGCGTCAGTCGCCTGCATGGGGCCGTCAGCCGTCGTTTATTCCAACCCCTTTTCCCACGCTGGCCCGAGGACGAAGTCCCCGTCACCCATGTCACCAACGGCGTTCATATGCCCTCCTGGGATTCCGCCGAAGCCGACGCCTTATGGACCAACCATTGCGGCAAGGCACGCTGGCTGGGGGACTTAAAGGATATCGAAGCGGATTTTCGCCAGACCTCCGATGAGGATATCTGGCAACTGCGCAGCACCGCGCGCCAGCAGGTGATCCACTTCGCCCGGCAACGTCTGCAAAAACAACTGGCAGCGGCGCACGCACCCGATCAGGACTGCGAACAGGCCAAAACGGCACTCGACCCCAATACCCTTACCATCGGTTTCGCCCGCCGCTTTGCCGCCTACAAGCGGCCCAACATGCTGCTGAGCGATCCGGACCGTCTCTACCGCCTGCTGAATAATCCCCACTGTCCCGTACAACTGCTGATCGCTGGCAAGGCACATCCCAAGGATGGTGCCGGCAAGGCCATGATCCAGCAATGGACTCAGTTTATTCACCAACATCCCGACTTGGCCGGACGCATGGTCTTCATCGCCGACTATGACATGATGGTCGCCGAACAACTGGTGCAAGGTGTTGACCTGTGGATCAATACCCCGCTTCGTCCCTGGGAAGCCAGCGGCACCAGTGGCATGAAGGTGCTGGTCAACGGCGGCCTCAACCTCTCGGAGCTGGATGGCTGGTGGGCCGAGGCCTATAGTCCGGAGACCGGCTGGGCGTTGGGGGACGGCCAGGAGCACGATAGCGACCCGGAATGGAACCGCCTGGAGGCAGAGCAGCTTTACCGTCTGTTGGAGGAAGAGGTTGTTCCCCTCTTCTACCACCAGCGTGATGCCAACGGCTGCCCCTGCGGATGGATAAACAAAATCCGCGAAAGCATGAGTCGCCTGACCCCGCAATTCAGCAGCAATCGCATGCTGCAGGAATACGTATCCTCCCTCTATGCTCCCGCCGCCCGCCTGCTCGCCGCCCGTAGCGAACGGGCCACGGTGGACGGGATCAGTCGATGGCAGCATGACATTCGTCAGCATTGGCAGGGCCTGCATTTTGGCGAACTGAATGTACAAAGTGACATGGACTCACATCATTTTCAGGTGCATGTATATCTGGACGATCTTGACGCCGACGCCGTGGCGGTACAACTTTTTGCCGATGGCGACGGAGAGCAAGGCCCTAAAATCTATGCAATGACGCGCGGAGACGCCTTAAGCGGGGCAATCAACAGCTACAATTATACCTGTACAGTGCCAGCCCATAGTGCGGTCGAAAGCTTCACGCCAAGGATCATTCCGCATCGCGAAGGATGTTTGGTTCCCATGGAAAGCACCGAGATACTGTGGTATCGCTAAGAGGATAACTTCATGAAGGGGTCCCTTGAGAATTCGGAATTTAAAGCACGGTAACATACCGTAAATGGACTTTAGCCTCCATCCGGATGCGCAAAGGGTAGGATTTGCCCGCAGGAACGAGCCAGCGCAGTTGCAGGGCCAGGGTCTGCATGATTTTTTCAAAGCCCGCTTCGGACTGGGATACCGTCAGATGGGGTGCGGCCTGCCACTGGACGGGCGGGTCGAAATGAAAATGCAGCTCTCCACCCAGGACTTCGTCCTGCAGGGTGATCTCCCGGGCTTCCCCCTGATGGGCGCTGCCGAAACCGCCGAAGAGTCTGCCGTCGGCAAAGATCCGTCCGCCCGGCCCGTCACAGCAGGGCATGGCGAGGTGAAGGCGGGTGGTGAAAGTCTGCTGCCCCTCGCCTTGGGCAGCGCTGAGGCCATAGTCGACGATGAGGCGTTGCCCCTCCAGGGTGTAGGTCTTGGTGACCGTGCAGCCCGCCGCTGCACCGGTGAAGCGGGGCCACTCGCTGGCTGCCGCCTCCGCGTAATCCACGGGGGCCGTATCCACCCAGTCGAGAAAGCTCTGGCAGGGGCTGGGATCGGGGACGAGGTCCTCCAGGCTGATGGGGCTCTTATAGCTGACGCGGTCATGGGCCGAGGCGATGCCGTTGCCGTTGTGTTCGTTGCCGGTGGCGCCATTGCGGATCTTGTCGTAGTAGGACTCTTCGCGCCGCGCCAGGGTATCGCCCAGATTGTGGTGCAGGGCATACAGATCCCACTCCACCACGGCCGCCGTGGGGGCGGGGCGGATGATGAGCTGCATGAAGTCATTGTGATAAAAGAGCTCCGGGGCGCCATCGAGATCGACATCCAATTCCTGCACGGCCGGCCGCGGCTGTACTTCGTCGAGCATGGCCTCCAGACGGACGATGGCGTTGTAGACGGCGCGGCGCAAATGGGGCAGATAGATGCCGCCAAAGAGGCCATGCCAGTAGGCATCGTTGGCCTGGGCCTCATGGAGCGCCTGGCGCATGGCGCCGCTCTGCTGTTTCTTGGCCAGACCATGAAAACGCTGCGATAGCAGCATCATGCGCTTGTGCATCCAGTTGGATTCTGGGTAGCGGGTCAGGAAGTTCTTCCAGATGCCGCCGCGAATCAGCGGCTTGCGCTCGGCGAAGCGGCCGGCGGCCTTTTCCTGCTCGACGAGCCCGGCATAGGCCCGTGCCGCCCCTGCCGGCAGGGTCCACTCGTTCATCTCGCTGTAGGACACCGTAGGCAGATAGATGACCCCCTGGGGGCGGTGGCCGCGCAGATAGTCCTGATAGCGCACCGGCTCGATGCAGGGCGAGGCGAGCACCTGTTGGAGAAATTGCTCCAGCCAGCCCTTTTCGTAGACCCAGATATAGGTTTCGGGCCAGACCCCGAATTTTTCGATGTCATCGAAATAAATGGCCGCGCCCCCGGGATGAGTCTGGGCCAGGCCCTCCAGGTAGGCGACGGCGGCGTTGGCCTCGGAAAAGGGCAGACGATAGCGCAGCGCCTCGGAGATGGGGAAGACGTCGATGACCTGACCGTTTTCCTCGGTACGATGAAAGCAGTTGAGCTGGCTGGCGTCGGCACCGGCGCAGAGAAAGTGATAGTCATCCACCATGACATAGCGGATGCCGGCCTCCACCAGGGCCGGTACGACGGAGGGGTCCCAAACCCGTTCCGTGAGCCAGGCGCCCAGGGGACGCTGCCCCAGCAGTTTTTCCATGCGTTCGGACATGGCGTGGATCTGCTCCACCCGATCCACATGGGGGATGGCGGCCAGGACCGGTTCGGTGTCCCCGGCGCCCACCAGTTCGGCCTGTCCGCGGGTCACCATCGCCTGGAGCAGGGTCAGGGTGGCGGCGTGGTGTTCGGCCAGATAGCCCAGTAGCCAGCCGCTGATATGAATGGCAAAGGGAAACTCGGGGATGCGGTGCAGCGTTTCGAGAAAGGGGTGGTAGCAGCGGGCTACGGCATCATCAATGACGTGGGGGAAGTTGCCGACCGGCTGGTGGGCGTGAACACCAAGGAGCAGCTGGGTACAGGGGGGCATTCGTTCTCCTTATGGAGTGGTGCGGCGCATGGTGCCGGCGGCTGCTGCCGGTGCACCGCCTTGGCTGATGGGAGTGTCGAGGGTGTGGGGCGCCGGCATGCCGATCAATCCGTAGAGCTTGCGCAAGTTGGCCCGGTAGAGATCATCGAAGTCGCGCACGGCTGCGGCGGGATTGTAATCCCCAAACCACCAGAACCAGTCGGAGCCTTCGCAGACCCCGAGCTGGCGCAGGATGAGTTCCTGCTGCGCCGGATCAAAACGGGTGAGCCGCTGATCCACCGCCTGCTTGGCCGCGCAGAGGAGATCCCAGGCGCGGTTTTTGGCGCTATCGCCGATCCAGGTGCTGAAATTGCCATAGACCCAGCTTCCCGCCACCAGGCGCGGAAGGGTTTCGGGCTGGGCATCATGGTGGGCCAGGTAATCGGAAAAGGTACAGAGCTGGATATGGGGGTGGTTGGAAAGCACCTTGTAGAGTTCCGAGAGAAAATAATAGCCATTGTAGGGGTAATATTCCCAGGCGTTTTCGCCATCGAGGATGATACTCACCACCGGGGTGTCCTGTCCTTCGGTGTGTCGCCAGATATCTTCCAGGCGGTGGACGAAGTCACCCACAGCATCGTGACCAAACCATTTCTGGTAATCAAAACCGATGGCATCGGAGAGCGCATCATCGCGGAAGAAGAGGGCGGGGCCGCCGCCGGGGAGGTGGTAGGCGCGGTAGAGATACTGCCAGCGCTCCCGGGCCGGCTCGTCATCGGCGGCCGTGCGCAGGCTGTGGGCCAGCACGCCTTCGCCGGTGGCGGTCCAGCCGATGCCGGCTTCCCCCAACACCTGGACAAAGGCTTCGGAAACGCCCCCCTCGGCGGGCCATTGTCCCCCGGCGGCAAGGCCAAAGCGCTGTTGATGGGCGGCCAGGGCGCGGTCCATATGCCAGCGCGCCCGCGCTGCGCCTCCGGGATAGGCCTTGCTGTGGGGCAGGGGGCAGTCGGGCAGGCTCTCGCGCGCCGCGCCAAAGTCCATGAGCAGGGGGCCGATGGGATGATCGTAGGGCGTGGTGGACAGTTCGATGCGCCCGGCTTCGGCCAGCCGCCGATAACGAAGGATGAGATTGTGGATGAGATCGCCCAGCAGGCGCAGAAGCTGCTGGCGGTCCTCCCGGGTAAAGCCCCGGCCCTTGGCCAGCATGGCCTGGATAAAGGGGCTGCCGCGACGCACGGTCTCGCCCGTCCAGGCGAGGTGATACCACATGACCAGATCCGCCAAGTACTGGACGGAGAGGTAATCCGCCATCTCCTGGACGTCAATTTGGATATGCTGGTACAGGTCATAGAGGCGGCGGTAATCCGGGAAGGGGTTGAGCATGTGTTCCTGATCGAGGCGGAAGCATTGATGCAGGAGGCTGTGGCGGGCTGCGGGGGTGAGCGTCTTGAGATCATCCGCCGCCAGGGCCGCCAGCAGGGCATCGCGGAACTGGCCGCTGCGGAACTGTTCGGCGTAGTCTTCCAGTTGCTCGATGAGCGTGGGTACGAAATTGAAGACGGCCCTGGCCAGGGGGTTCTCCTCCAGATGCGCCACCATGTCGGTGTAGTCCTTGCATGCATGCAAATAGGTCCAGGGCAGGATGTAGTGGCCATCGGCACCCCGGTAATCGGGCTGGTGCATGTGCCAGCAGAAGATGACGTGGAGGGCGCGGGCGGGCTGCATGGCTAGCGCACGAAATGCAGTTGCTGGCCGAGCAGCTCGGGAGTGATGAGGGTGACGCCGTTGGGCGTACGATGGAAGCGCCGGGCGTCCTCCGCCGGGTCTTCTCCCACCACCAGCCCCGCGGGGATGATGCTGCCTTTATCCACCACCACCTTGCGCAGCCGCGCCCCTTCCTCCATGCGCACGTTGGGCAGGATCACCGAATCCTCCACCAGGGTATCGCCGTCGTTGACGCGCACGTTGGAAAAGAGGAGGGAGCGGCGTACCGTCGCGCCGCTGACGATGCAGCCGCCGGAGACGATGCTGTCGAGGGCGACGCCCCGGCGACCGTCATCGTCAAAGACGAACTTGGCGGGCGGGAGCTGCTCCTGAAAGGTCCAGATGGGCCAGCGGCTATCGTAGAGGTCGAGGTCCGGGGTGACATGGACGAGGTCGATGTTGGCTGCCCAGTAGGCATCCACAGTCCCCACATCGCGCCAGTAGCAGCGCGATGAGTTTTCGGAACTGGTGATGCAGCTATTGCGGAAGCGGTGGGTCATGACTCGGTAACGGGGCACCATGTAGGGGATCAGATCCTTGCCGAAGTCGTGGCTGGAGTTCTTGCTGTCGGCATCGCGGATCAGTTGCTCGTAAAGGAATTCGGTGTTGAAGACATAGATGCCCATGCTCGCCAGGGCGCGGTCGGGGTTGCCAGGGCTGGGGGTGGGGTCCTGGGGCTTTTCCGTAAAGGCCGTCACCCGGTCTTCGTGGTTGACGGTCATCACGCCAAAGGCCTTGGCCTCTTCAAGGGGCACTTCCAGACAGGCCACGGTCATGTCCGGCTGGCTCTGCACGTGTTCCGCCAGCATTTGGCCGTAGTCCATCTTGTAGATGTGATCGCCAACGAGGATCACCACATAGCGCGGTTTATGGGCGCGGAGGATGTCGATGTTCTGGAAGATGGCATCGGCGGTACCCTGGTACCAGCCGGTATTCATGCGCTGCTGAGCGGGGAGGAGTTCGACGAATTCGCTGAATTCACCCCGCAGGAATCCCCAGCCGAGCTGCACATGGCGGATGAGGCTATGGGCCTTGTACTGGGTGAGGATGCCAATGCGCCGAATCCCGGAATTGAGGCAGTTGGACAGGCAAAAATCAATGATGCGGAACTTGCCGCCAAAGGGTACGGCCGGTTTGGCCCGCCAGTCGGTGAGTGCCCCCAGACGGCTGCCCCGTCCTCCGGCCAGTACCAGCGCCAGGGTATTTTTGGTGAGGTTGCCGACAAAGCGCGGTGAGTTGGATACCCCGCTGTTTCCCTCGGTCGCCATGAACTGTCTCCTTGCGTGCTATCCTTGTGACTGCAGTATAGTGAAAAAGGCGTTGCCGAGATTCCTCCGCTGCCGGGCCCTTGCTGCGTGGCCCTTGCCGTCGGGGCATGATCTGGGCTAGAAATGATAGCTGAAGTTTTACTGAATTTCACATTTTTCTGATCGCCAAACCTCAAGCCACCATACGCATCAGCACCTTGGTGAATGATTTATGGAGGGGTTTGCAAAGATTTGGCCAAAGCCCCAGAAAATGGTCGGAGAGAGCTTCGTCCGCGATGAGTCTACGGACATCAGAGAAGGCGAAACTGGTCCGGCCTTTGACGATATGGCGGCGCTCGGGGTCTGCCTCGATGCGGTCCGCGTAGATCCAGGTCAGGGTCGTGGCCAGCAGGCAGAAATTGAGGTGGTTCGTGACCGCATCGGCGGTACGGGTCTGGCTGCGGGCACTGCCGATCTCCTTATATGGA
>JBBIUH010000076.1:0-9911 GCA_037440305.1 Acidithiobacillus sp. | reverse complement strand
CGGACAACGCGTTCAATTGACCAGTTATTACTATGGCGGCGATGTCCATTATCACGGTAAAGTCCTGGGGCTGTTGCCGGGTGCCGGTAGTGCCTTCAGCGTCCTGCCACCGGAGAATGCCACCGGAAATTACATCCATATCGTCGAACGGGTGCCGGTACGTATCGCGTTACCCACCGCAGAACTCGCCAAACATCCGCTGCGGCCCGGACTCTCCATGGTTGCAGAGATTCACTGGACGCCCTCGCAAAAGCATTCGGTGTTCAAAGCGCTCACCATCACACCGGTACAAGGATACCAAACCACTATATACAATGGGGAGTTACGGCATGCCCAGCAACGCGCCACCGCCATTATCCGCGATAACGCCTAGACCGGCGCGACTCAGCCAAACTTGACCGAAATCAAGGAATCCACACCGGCAACCGGCTAAGCTGCAAAATGTACAGTGTTTTACTGAAGTAAATCCACGGTTCAACCAGAAGGAGCAACAGCAGATGGCCATCAATATCCAACTCATCCAATCCAGCGGTGCGGCAGTTAAAGACCTGGGCGTTCAGGTTGCCGAGCATTTTTATAACTATATGTTCACCCATTTCCCTGAAGTGCGAAAAATGTTTCCGGGGGACATGACGGAGCAGCGGGTACGCCTCTTCAATTCCGTCATTCTGATCGCCACCAATATCGACACCATGGAAGTGCTGGTCCCCTATCTGAAGGAACTCGGTATCGGGCACATTAAATACGATACCCGCCCGGAACATTACCCCATCGTCGGCAAAAGCCTGCTCAATACCCTGAAGCATTTCCTGGGTGCGGCCTGGACGCAGGAAATGGCAGAATCCTGGATTGAGGCATACAACCTGGCCTCCACCGTTTGCATCGAGGCAGCCTACGAGGCCATGGCGCCTTCCCGCTTCGTCCCGGTGACCATAGACGACGTGCCTCCCGCCGTCTGATTGACACCTTGCCATTGGCATACCTGCTACTCAGGTACGCCATTATTTTGAGGCATGCCCGTTATGGAATATGAAATCTGTCTGGAGCCGTCCGGCATCCACTTTATGGCGGATGAGCGCCAAAATATTATCGAAGCGGCGAAACAGCATGGAATTCCCATCAAACATGGCTGCGCCAGTGGTTCCTGCGGAGATTGCAAAGGCACCATCCTTTCCGGTGATAGCGAACAGGGACCTTTTATGCCCCTGCTGCTCCTTCCCACAGAACGGGCTGCTGGCATGGCCATTCTCTGTAAACTGTATCCACGCAGTGACCTGCGTTTGCGTGCCGAGGTGGTTCCGAAAGACACCTGGACGGCCGAGATTACCCAGCTCACACCACTGGCCTGGAATGTACTGGAGTTACGGCTGCGGCCGGAACGGTCTTATCCTTATCGAACCGGGCAATTTACCCGCATCGCGATACCGGGGCATCCCGATCAGTGGCGTTCTTATTCCATGGCGACGCCGCCGGACGCCACCGGAGAACTGGTTTTTCACATCCGTGAATTACCCGGCGGCATATTTAGCCAATGGCTTTTTCATGCCGCGCAAAGGGGTGATGAATTAACCCTGGGCGCTGCACAAGGCGAATTCGCACTACGCCCGGATAATGACCGTGATATGCTCTGTATTGCCGCAGGAACCGGTCTGGCCCCCATTGAGGCGATTATTCAGGAAAGTATCGCCTTGGGGCGGACCCGGCCTATCCATCTTTTTTACGGGGCCAGGAAACAGGCCGATTTTTATCATCTGGAAGAACTGGCCAGATGGTCACAACAATATCCGCACATCACCATCACGTCGACACTTTCCGATATGCAAGACACCTCCTGGACCGGCGCCCACCGACTCTTGCCCACTGTTGCCGCCAACGGCCACTGGAAGGATCATGAAGTGTATCTCTGCGGTGGCCCCGGCATGATAGAAGCCGCCATCGACCTGCTGCTTTCCCATGAAGTGCAGCATGACCATATTCACTTCGATGCCTTTGCGCCTAATGGATAGTGTTATACGATACCGCGTTTATGATGCGCCGAGCATCTTCAGCACTTCTCCCAAAGGCTGCGCACCTACCGTCTTTAGGGCGCCATCCACCACGATGGCCGGAACGGTCTTAATGCGCAGGTTACTGACTATTTCGCGCCCTTCACGGTCAGCGACATCCAGCACTTCCAGCTCCATAGGCACTTTCTGGGAAGCTTCTTTCCAAACCTTTTCTGCCTGGGGGCAAACAGGACACCACTTTGAAACCAGTATTTGTACTTTCATATTTCGCCTTATCAAGGATATCAGTCTAACATTATCGGTACACGCTAAAATACTAGCATAACTCACGCCGCTCAACATCATTTCCCACACAATGGAGAACGTTATGGCCGATATAGACCAAATTATGCAACACGATCATGAACGCCTGGATCAACTATTGGGACAGAGCGCACACGCTGTTTCTACTGGGGCATGGCAGGAGGCGGCCCATTTGCTGGCGGTATTCCGCCACGGGATTGTTGATGGCCATATGATGGTGGAGGAAAGCACGCTTTTCCCAGCCTTCGAGCATAAAGAGGGTGGTGACGATCATCCACTGACAGCATTGCTACGTAAGGGCCATCAGGATTTGCGGATATTTTTTGAGGAGATGGCTGAAGCCATCCAGGATCAGGATGCGGAAACCTTCGACGATCTGCTGAGCACTGTGCAAACCATTCTCAAACAACACGATACCAAGGAAGAGACGGAACTCTATCCCTATCTCGCAGCCGCCTTACCGGATCGTGGTGAAGCAGCGGGCAAACGCATTCTGGCCTGTGAAGCGGAGACGCCATCATGAGTGAATATCACGGCTGTGAATTGCCTGAGGATCTGTTTTACGATCTCGACTATGTATGGGTGCGCCCAGAAGATGACGGCACACTGACTATTGGGGTCACGGATCCCGCCCAAACCATGTCGGGGCGTTTACAAAAGGCCAGAATTAAAAAAATCGGCACCCATCTGGATGCCGGACGGCATGTGGCCACACTGGAAAGTGGTAAATGGGCAGGCGGCGTACCAGTGCCATTTGCAGGTGAAGTCATAGCACGGAATGAAGCGCTGCTGGAGGACCCGCACCTGATTAACGTCGATCCCTATAAAGACGCCTGGATCGCCCGAGTGAAACCCGATGATCCACAACATGCGCTGGACAATGTCAAAACCGGACCCGACGCTATTGAAGCGCTGGAAGCCTGGATCAAGCGTTACGGTGTGCAGTGTATGCGCTGCTCTGACTGATCTGTTTGGGGATGGCAATAAGAATGCAGGATTCCGTTACCACATGCATCATGACGGCACCCCTTTGTCAGGCCCGCGACGCCGCCAATGGTCATGGGCGCTGAAGGTCAGGTGCAGCAACCACAAAACCAGCAAGATAACGGCCATCACACGGTGCCATGGAAGGCACCCACCATGGCTCTGCCACAGCAAAATACCGATAACCACTGTGATGCTGGCGAAAATCAGGAAAAGGCCTTGCACTGGAGCGTCGAGCCCATCCCGAAATGAGGCCGAAAAGCCTATCTCTCCACGAACCTGTCGTCCCAACTGATGCCGACTTTCTTTCGAGAATAAAAACATCCGCGCCATGACCTGGTTTCCCTGTGGAGTCGCAAGCAACCAACCCCACTCCCCCATGATGAGGACGCCAGCCACCAGGCCATCCGCCACATGAAAAGAAAATATCCAGTACATCCCCGCGCCCAGCAAAAAGCCCGATAGTATCTGCATGGTTACCGTCAGCACGACACCCAGGAGGATGAATAATGCCCAGCGCGGGCGGCGGACCGTAGTCATAGGATTATTTTGTCCACCGTCGCGCCACCGCCATACCTCTGTGCGCGCGTTTGCCATTGTCCAGCAATCGCTCGGCGGCAAGGAATATCTCTCCATTTTCTAATGCCACATGGGCTCGATTCATGCCCACAAAGGGTTCCAGAGATAGCATCACGACTTTACCTTCCTCTTCAACGGCTGCGGAGTCATAGTAATTTTGACTGCTATACTCAATAACTCCTTAACCCAGGTCAAGAAATCCCAGCCACTATACTGGGTTAATTTATTTTCCCTATTGCTGCTCCGTCTACAAAAAGACGGCAGCCTGATGAGTAATGACTAAAATGACTTCAGACCGCTCTCAGCACATTGAAATCACGACTTGGCGCGTATATGAGCGCCCCCTGCCCGCAGGCTACCACATACTGGCTGAGCGCCTCTGGCCTCGTGGCGTGCGCAAGACCGACCTCTCGCTGGATGCCTGGCCCAAAGACCTCACCCCCAGCACCACCCTGCGCCAGTGGTTCGCCCACGATCCCGAGCGCTGGGACGAGTTCCGCAGCCGCTACCTGGCAGAACTGGCGATGCAAAAAGAAATCGCTCTGACACTGCTGGCCGAAGCCGCCGGGGCACCTATTATCCTGCTCTATGCTGCCCACGACCAAGAGCACAACGGTGCGTTGGTGCTTCGCGATTTTTTACAGGCATTGGCGAAAGCAACCCCTGACACACCCTCCTAATGCCCTTCGGCCCGGCGCCGTAGAGCGAGCGGGTCAGGGATGGTAATGATCCGGCGCTCCACTTCTATGAGTCCGGCCTTACGTATGCGGGTCAGCACCCTGGACAGTGTCTCAGGCGTCAACCCCAGACGCGCAGCCACCACCGCTTTCTTGGCGGAGAGTTCGACGGCCGTGGGGCCATTCACCATCGGACACAGATCCAGCAGATAGCCCACCAGCCGCTGCTCCGCCGACTCCACACTCAGATGACGCAATTCCTTGACCAAAAAATGCAGGCGCATACTGAGGCGCGCCAGCATCTGGCGCATCAACAATGGCCGTTGCTCCAAGCTCTCGACGAAGAGGTTCAGTGGAATCTCCAGCACCGTGGTCGCTGCATCGGCCTGCGCCGTTACCGGATAACGGCCACCGAGAAAGGCCACCGCCTCGGCAAGCTGCAGCCCGACGTCATCATCGCCAAAGCGAGCACACACCGGAACGTGACTTCCTCGAACACATCGTCTTCCTCGGCGGGGCTTTGGAACTGCCCGTCGCCGCCCTGCGCCATGCCGAATACCGGCAACTGCGCAAGGAACTCAAAGACACCCAGAACGCCCTTTCCGAGCGCAAGCTGGTGGAAAAGGCCAAAGGCATCCTCATGCGCGACATGCAGATTGACGAAGCCGAGGCCTACCGCCGCCTGCGCCGCCTCGCCATGGATAAGGGCAAAAAGCTGGCGGAGATCGCGGAGATGGTGATCGCTATTTGCCCTTGACCACGTCTTGCACCTTGATCACCCCGGCAGAGTATATCAACGCACCGCCCTGCCCCGCCCGCCCCGCCGACCCCGGCAGGCGTCCACGCGATTTTTCCGCAATCCGCGCGGCAAGGGCTGACTCTCCAGATAAACCGACAGGGATTGCAGGGTGGCAGACGCACTCAGGGCGATCAGTTTGACTCCCTTGCCCTTGGGCAGATTTTTGACCTCGGCAAGGGGAAACAGCAGGCCATGCCCGCCTGAAGACAGACAAAGTGTTTCTGCCTGAAGGTCGGTGACCGGCACCAGCGGCAATGGCCGCTCATCCGCGCTCAAGGTCAAAAAGGCCTTGCCCGCCCGATTGCGTCCAGTCATGCTTTCCAGGGTGGTCAGAAATCCATAACCACCGGTTCCAGCCACCAGCCACAGGCTGTCGCTGGCGCCGCAGGCTACGGATGCCAGCGCGCCGCCCGACTGAAAATCCACCTGACTCGACACGGGAATGCCGTCGCCGCGACCGCCGGGTATTTGCGCCACGGCGATAGAATAGGCGCGCCCAGAATGATCCAACAAGGCCAGCGTATCTACAGATCGCACCTCGAAGGCTTGCAACAAGGCATCGCCCTCCTTGAACCCCAGAGCCGTCGTATCCAGTCCGTGACCGGAGCGGGTACGCAGCCAGCCCTTTTGCGAGACGATCACCGTAACGGGTTCGTCGGTGACGGCCGCGGCAATGGTCTGGATGGATTTGTTGGTGATGGCGGTATCGGCTTCCAGCAGAGTGCGACGATCATCGCCGAATTTTTTGGCGTCGGCCTGGATTTCTTCGGCAATCAATGCCCGCAGGCGGGATTCGTCCTGCAGGAGCGCGGCAAGATAGTCAGCCGTTTCCCGCTTGTCGGCCAGTTCCTTTTCCAGCTCGATACCGGCCAGTCGCGCCAGTTGCCGCAGGCGAATCTCCAGGATGTCTTCTGCCTGAATCTCGCTGAGGTCGAAGTGGGTCATGAGGTCGGCCCTGGGGTCGTCGGACTCGCGGATTACCCGGATTACCGCGTCAATATCCAGCAGCACCCGTAAACGGCCTTCGAGAATATGGATGCGCGCCAGGGCCTTGTCGAGGCGAAACTGGCTACGCCGCCGTACGGTAGTCACCCGATAGCACACCCATTGCCGTAATATCCGGGTGAGCGGCATACACGGTGCTTTGCCATCCAGATCCAGCACCGTGAGATTCACCGACTGGTTGGACTCCAGCGCGGTACGGGCCAGCAGGTAGGTCATCAGACTCTGCGGGTCCTGGTTGCGCGAGCGCGGCTCGATGACGATCCGCACGGCATGGGCCTTGCCTGACTCGTCGCGCACGGTATCGATCTGGGACAGCATGGCGTTTTTCGTCGCCTGCTGCTCTTGGGTGAGCGCCTTTTTCTTGCCCTCCCCTTTGGCTTGCGGATTGGATAGGGCCTCGATCTCCGAGAGGATTTGCGCGGTGGACACCCCCGGCGGCAGTTGCTGTACCGCGATACGCCACTCCCCGCGCGCCAGCTTTTCGACCTCCCAGCGGGCACGCACCCGGATGCTGCCGCGCCCCGACAGATAGGCCTCGCGGATTTGCCCGGGCGTCGAAATAATCTGGCCACCGCCAGGGAAGTCGGGGCCGGGAATCTGCTGCAGTATTTCGTCATCGGCCATATCCGGGCGCAAGACCAACTCCGCACAGACCTGCGCCAGTTCACGCAAATTGTGGGGCGGAATCTCCGTAGCCATGCCGACCGCGATGCCGGCGGCGCCGTTCATCAGCAGGAAGGGCAAGCGGGCGGGCAAGGTGACGGGTTCTTCCAGCGTACCGTCATAGTTGCTGCGAAAATCGACCGTGCCCTCGTCCATTTCTGCCAGCAACAGCTCGGAAATGGGAGTCAGATTGGCTTCGGTGTAGCGCATGGCGGCGGCCGAGTCGCCGTCCAGAGACCCGAAGTTGCCCTGCCCATCCACCACCGGGTAGCGCAAGGTGAAGTGCTGGGCCATACGCACCATGGCGTCATACACCGAAGTGTCGCCGTGGGGGTGCCACTTGCCAATCACCTCGCCCACCACCCGGGCGGACTTGACATGCTGTGGTGAGCGTTGCAGCCCCATATCGCGCATGGCATGGAGAATCCGCCGTTGCACCGGTTTCTGGCCATCGGCCAGCGCCGGAATCGCCCGCCCGGTTACCACACTCATGGCGTAGGCAAGGTAAGCACGCGCGGCATATCCCGCGAGCGGTGGTTCCGGAGGTTCGCGAGAGTCCGGGGCAGCATCCCCGGATGGCGGAGGCGGTGATGCTGGCGAGGCAGCGGATAATGCAGCGACTTCCTGCACCGCTTCGGGTGCCACCAGCGCAGGAGCGTTACCGGTGACCGCCCCGGTTTCCGGGGAGTGCGCATTACCGATGAGATCAAAAAGATCCCGGGTATTAGCCATGCTTGAAAGTCCTCGCCTTAAATATCAATATCTGCCGTCCAGCCATCCCGCTCCATCCATTCGCGACGCCCGCCCGCCGATTGCTTGGCCATCAGCAGGCTGAAACGGGTATGCAGCGCCGCCTGATCAGCAGCCGTCATGGACAACGGGACAAGGGAACGGGTGTCGGGGCACATGGAGGTTTCCCAGAGCTGATCCGGGTTCATCTCACCCAGGCCTTTGAAACGCTGCACCGAGATGGCACTTTCTTTGACGCCTTCGGTGCGCAGGCGATCCATCGCCGCGTCCCGCTCCGCCTCGGCCTCACAGTAGATTTTACGGGCCTTGCCGCGCCAGGTGGTATCCACCCGGTATAAAGGCGGCTTGACCACGAACACATGGCCGCGCTGCAACAGCGCCGGGAAGTGCCGCAGGAACAAGGTCAGAATCAGCACCTGAATATGGCTGCCGTCCACGTCGGCATCGGACAGGATCATGATTTTGCCGTAGCGCAGCCCGGCCAGCACCCGATTCGGGTCCGCCTGAAAGCTGTGTGCCTCAATACCCAGGGCCACCGCCATATTGTGGACTTCCTGGTTTTTGAAGATCTGGTCCGCGTCCACTTCCCAGGTGTTGAGCACCTTGCCCCGCAACGGCAGCAAGGCCTGATATTCCTTATCGCGCGCCGCTTTGGCGGAACCGCCGGCGGAGTCCCCTTCGACCAGAAACAACTCATTACGCTGAATATCCTCACTTTCACAATCCGTCAGCTTGCCGGGAAGTGTCGCCAGGCCAGAGCCCTTCTTGCGCTCGATTTTTTGCGCGGCGCGGGTACGGGCCTGGGCATTCTGGATCGCCAGATCCGCGATCGCCTTACCCGTATCCGGATGACTGTTGAGCCAGAGTTCCAGCGGATCACGCACGGTCTGCGCCATCAACTTATGGGCATCGCGGCTGGTGAGCTTGTCCTTGGTCTGCCCCTGAAACTGCGGATCGAGCACGCGAGCCGACAGCACCAGCGCCATCTTGCCGGTAACATCATCCTGTACCAGTTTGAGCTTGGCGGGGACGAGGCTGTGGTGCTCCATAAAACTGCGCACCGCCTCAAAAACCCCGGCCCGAAAGCCCGACTCGTGGGTACCGCCGTCCAGCGTCGGGATCAGATTGACGTAAGTTTCCGGGTTAGGGGCGGCGCCGTTAATCCAACAGAGCGCCCAGCCCGCACCCTCCCCTTTCGCGAAACCGTTACTGTCCCCGTCCTGATAGGAGGCTCCCGCAAAAATCGGCGTGGCCAGTTCGAGATCAGCGACGATTTCCGCGAGGTATTCCGCCAGACCTTCGCTATATTTCCAGACGACGGGTTCCTGCTCCGGGAGGGTGAGGCTCACTTGCAGGCCAGGGAGGAGAATGGCCTTGGCGCGCAGGAGATGGGTGAGCTCGCGGATATTGATTTTGGCCGAGTCGAAATACTGCCCGTCCGGCCATACCTGAACCCGCGTGCCATGGGTGCGCGGGCCGCAGTCTTCCAGCCGGGTCAGCGCTTCACGCACGTCTCCCTGCGTAAACACCAGGCGATAGCGACCGTTCCCCGATCCCTGGGGGTCGCGGGTTTTGATCTCGACTTCCACCCGCTGGGACAGGGCATTGGTGACAGCCACGCCTACCCCATGCAGACCGCCGGAAAAGCGGTAGGCCGACTCTACATCCGTCTTATCAAACTTGCCGCCCGCGTGCAGGGTGGTAAAGGCCAGCTCGGCCGCCGGGCGGGACTCGCCGGGCGGGACACCGACCGGGATGCCGCGGCCATTGTCCTCGACGATCACCGAACCATCGCCACAGACCGTCACGTCGATGCGCGTCGCCTGGCCGGCCAGGGCCTCATCGGCGGCGTTGTCGATCACTTCCTGAATGATGTGGGTGGGGCAAGTCGTCCGGGTATACATGCCCGGACGCAACTTGACCGGTTCGAGTCCCTTGAGGACGGTGAATTGTTCGGCGCTATAGCTCAAATGGTGGTTTCCTTCTGCCTTCCCCCTATCATAAAGCTGAAAGGGCTGGATGGGCAGCCCTGTGGCCCCACGCGCAGCGGCCGCCATACGACTTTTTCCTTTTGTAACTATTCACCACCCTGTGCATCACGGGCCGTGTTGATATAAAATGGCTGCAATTTTCAATCTGCAAGGA
>JBBIUH010000075.1:0-9924 GCA_037440305.1 Acidithiobacillus sp. | reverse complement strand
AGGTGAGCGTGGTGTTCATGGATCCTGCTGCCGTACTCGGCATGGTTGACAAGCCGCAAATTACCACGCTCGGCGTTGAGGTGCGCGACAAACTCCAGCGTGTGGCTGATGCCGTGCGCGGTTGAATGCTGCTTATCCGAGCATAGGAACAATCCCTTTCACTTCCTTCCTAACAGGAGAAAACCCATGAGCGATATCCATCTAAAGATCACCGGCATGACCTGCGAGCATTGTGTGCGCGCCGTGGCAAAAGCGCTGGAAGGCGTGCCCGGCGTTGAAAAAGCAGACGTTACCCTCACACCAGGGGAAGCTGTAGTGCATGGTCAGGTGAGCACCACCGCACTGATCGCTGCGGTCACGGAAGAAGGTTATGAGGCGGAGGTGCGGGGCTGAAGCCCCGCATGTCCAGCGTCATGTCTGATCCGGTACTGCTTTACACTAGTCCCGGTTGTCCCGACTGCGCAGCAGTGCGCCGCTACCTCAACGAACACAATGTCGCATACGAGGAACGAGACGTAACTGCTCCCGGCGTGGCTGAGGAGGCCAAATCCCGCTACGGAGTGCGGGTCGCGCCGATCACGGTGATCACTGGCGAGGCCTTATGGGGAACATTTGCCCATCAGAAGCCACGGCTTGATGCACTGCTGGCCGAGACGTAAAACGTACTGGACATCGGGATAAAAACGCCTGAATGGCTACAGACGGCCATAAGATGGACCGTCGTTCGCCGTTACGAATGGCTGGGGTGCTCAGAGAAAAGTGCGGTAGCCACATCGCGGGGATAGGTGCGGGTGGCGATGAGCAATAGCACGGTCGCCACGGCGAGAAGTACCAGAAAAATCTGAAAACTGATTTGCAGGCCATAGCCATGACGACAGTGCGCCAGATGACAGGACTGCTCTGGGAAATATTCGGAAACCCAACCGAAGGCCAAGGGGGCCGCGGCCTCCAGAATATAACGCAGGGAGATGCGGATTCCTTCGGCACGTCCCCAAAGGCGCGAATGCATGATGTCGAGGCGCGCCGCATCCAGAGAGGGATTTGTTGCACCCAGTGCTACAGCCCCGAAAAAAAACAAGATGATCTCCGACCATTGATGGTTGGTTTGCAAAGCCAGAAGGAAAAAAGGAATCGTCAGCAAAAAAGAAATGGCGGCCACCCATACACGGGCGGTGATCATACCGCGTCGCAGCAGATAGTCGGCAAGCCACCCGCTCGCGATGACGCCGCCAACGCTTCCCAGGCCGATACCCACAAATATCAAGCTGGCGCTCATGGTATTGAGGTCAAAACGCTGGGTCAGATAAAGCACACCAAAAGCCATCAATCCTGTAAAATAAAAATACCCAGCGGATGAGGCCGAGATAAAAATGATGTTGCTGGGAATGGAGAGAATGCTGCGAGCGGCTTTTAACCAGGGCCAGTATGTGGGGTCCTCACGCAAAATGCGCGTACCGACCGGCTGGATTTGTTTTCTGTTGATGTCTTCGAGAAGGTATCGCTTGGTATCTGCCTGGACGCTAGGCACCGGAGTCGATATCGAAGAAAGCGTATTGTCTATAAGAACATCCTGTGCGAGCTTGCCCATGTTGTCGCGCGTCGGTTCGCGCATGCCTTTTTTGAGTAGATAAGCCAAAATAAATGCCATGGCTGCGAGTACGTAAAAAGTGACGTGCCAATTGCCCAGTGCGTTGATGGTGCCTGCAACGGCCATTCCAATGCCCGCGCCGAGCAGTTCTCCGCCAACAATCAGGCCAAAAGCGCGACTGCGCCAGGAGGGCGGGAAAAGATCTCCGGATAAGGAGGCAATAATCGGTCCCACAGCCACTCCGGCCGCCCCCGCCACCATCTGCATAACTAACAGGAATACATAATTTGGTGAGATAGCGCTGATAGCTATAGCCGCGGCCCAGACATAAATGAGCTTGCTCAATAAAGGCACGCGCGCCTGTCGGTCACCCAGAATACCGATCGGCAGTGCGGCCAGGGCGCCAGTTAAAATGGATGCCGCCGAAAATAAGCCAAAAGCCACATTACCGATGGCGAGATCGTGTTCCAGCGAAGGGGCGACGGCCCCCAGCGCCGCAATGTTGACGCTGGCCAGGCCTTGGGTCAGTGCCAGCAGAGCGATGGCACGCGGGCGGGGTATGCTGGTCAGCCAGCTCTTTTCCTGGCGGGAAAAGGCATCAAACAGGCTGCGCAGATTTACTTTCTTTTCCCTCAGCAGGGCGTGCAGAAGGTGATAGCGGGGTGCTCCGCGGCTCATCGCAGATGCGCGGCAACGGTTTGGGCGAGATCCGCCAGTAGCTGGCTCATGGCGGCGGCCTGGTCCCGCGGATGCTGCCCGCTGGCGGTCTGCAAACTACTGCGTCCTTTGGCAAGAATATGTTGCGTTGACGCATTCAGCACGAACCAGTCAGCGTTGAGCTCAACCCGTCCCGAATCCGTCGGCATAAAACGCTGAACGACCACCCGCAGGAGCAAATAAGGCCCTGGCGGGATGGGATCGCCCGGCATCAACACCGTTTTGTGCGGAAGGGCGGTCGCCATATCCTGGGCCAGTACCCGTTGGGCCATTTCGCCCAAGGGTGCAATCCAGCGGACGTGATCAGCGACCTTCAAACGGTTCCTGCTCTGCTCGCGGGTGAAATAGAGGCGATCCAGATCCGCTGGCATCTGGACGTGGGCGACCAGTAAAGGGGGGGATTTACGCTGCAGGGTACCGAAGGGCCCCTCTCTGGCCGCCGGGGTCTCTGGCGTCAAAGTCAGATATTGCGTGGGTACAGAGGCGCAGGCACTGAGTCCGCATGCGGCACCGAGCAGCATTGGCAGCATTTTGAGGTTCATGGTCTTTTTCCAAAAACGAGGGCGTTGGGATGGCTGTCCAGGTAATTCAATAGGGCGCGCAGGGATTGCGCGGTCCGGGAAAGCTCATAGAGTGTGTGCGGCAGGGTGGTCGATTCAGGATTGCTGGCCGCTGCGCCGTCGCTGTGTAAGAGTGCGCTACTGGCATGGAGCGCTGCATCCGCCTGCTGCACGGTGTCATGGAGTGCCTTGAGAATGTCCGGCAGTCGCGCATTGGCAGTCTGTAGCAATTGATCCAGCTGAGTCATGCTTTGATCCAGATGCTTTAGGGTCTGCAGGGTTTGGGGAGAACGGCTGAGTTGCGCCAGTTTGGCCGTTAGCGTATGAATATTTCGCCCGATTTCTGGTAAGGGCATTTCATGAATTTGTTGCATCACGGCATTGATATGCTTAACGACGTCATGAATGCCGACGCTGCTGACCATGGGGATTTGTGGCGGGCTGCCAGCGATTAATTGTGCCGGAGGGGTATCTGCGATTTGCTTGAGGGCAATCACTATGGGACCAAGCAAAGGCACTTCACCACTTAATTCTGCCCGTAAACCATGAGCAATCAGGTGCCGCAGGAGACTATCCATCTGTATTTGCGGATCGTTGAGATGCCAGATACTTCCCTTGCTGAGGGGGATACGCTTTGGGTCAAGCGCAATAAGTATATCCGTACTCAGGGTATGGTGAAGCGTATCATAGTGCATATACACTTGGGTTACGCTGCCTACCCGCGCACCTTCGAGCAGGACCGGAGCACCGACAATCAAACCTTGTGGCCCACCCGTCATCACCAGTCGGTAAGGCACGGCATATCGGTCGGGCGCACTGCGCGCAGCGATTGCATTATCATAAAGCGGGAAAACTTCGTTATCATGTACGGCATTCCCAGATTCCGGTGTGGACAAGGTGACAGCCCCACTCAACAGCGCGGGGATAGTCGGCAGATGCACCCCGGGATGGGTTCCAAACAAACGTACACCAATGGTGCCTGAGCTCCAGAAGCGACTTCGACTGTTTATCAGATTAAGATATTTCTCAGGAATAAACGTGTAAATGTCAAAGCCGCTCCCATCCGGCAGCATGGCTTCACCGCGAATCTCACCAATTCTATAGCCTTTGTAAAACAAAGGTGCGCCTCGAGAAATGTTACCCAGTTCCTTGGCCTTTAAGACAACGGTAACTCCTTTAGGCTCACTCTTCAAAATGGGTTCCTGATTCAGGCCAACAACCTGTGTGACGGTACGGCCTGGGTGTGGATCAATGCCGATGTATGGTCCGGAGATCAGAGATTTTAAGGAACTCAGGTTGGAGAAACTCACCGATTCACCGCTTATCCAATAGCGGGTTCCTTTGCCTAAATGACCAGCCATATAGGGTTCGAAACGCATGGTCACGGATATTTCATCAAGGGATTTAGAGAGTCGCACGGCGTTGACATGACCCACGGTCACGCCGCGATACTTGACAACGGTATGATCGGGTTTGATGCCACCTATGGTGCTAAAACGCACTGTTACCGAAGGGCCTTGCGCCATATAGCTGCGCAGAGCCAGCCATCCGACAATGGCTAAAGCAGCGATCGGCACGGCCCAGATCAGGCCCGGCCAGCGGGTGTGTTGCAGTTTTGCAGGGGGTGTGGCGAATTCAGTCATGATTAATTCTCTCGTATTCCGCCCAAAGCACGCGCGGGTCGAAAGCGTCTGTAGCGATCATGGTGAGTATCACCACCGCCAGAAAGGCCGGTAAGGCGTAACCCACATAAACGGCCAGCAAGCCAGAGAGATGCATCAGCGGTAAAAACACCGTCACCGTAAACACATCCACATGGGACCAACGTCCGATAGCTTTAATAATACGATAGGCATGGGTTTTTATTCGTAACAGTTTTGTTGAGCGATGGTGAATGGATATGAAAAACCAACTCAGCATGAAAAGCTTAAGAAATGGAATCACAATGCTGGCACAGAAAATAATAACCGCAAACAATAAGAAATGGGCGTCAACGAGTTTCATGACGCCGGTCATGATGGTGTATCCTTGCAAACGGCCTAATTGATAGTTGTACTCCATAGGGTAGATGTAGGCAAAGGGATAACAGAAAAAACCGGCCAGTGTCAAAGCCAGGGTACGCATGGTCGCATTGGGCTGGTATCGCCAGACTTTGGTGCCGCAGCGCAGGCAGTCTTTGCCTTCATCATGCGCGGGTGCGGGCAAACCGCAAAAGGCGCAGCCGATATGCGGGATTTCTGGGGATATCGATTCATAAGTCGGGCCGATTCGTCGCCAGATTTCCCGGCGTTCCAGGGTGGCGCGCGTTACCATGGTGAGAAAGGCTAGAACAATGACACACCAGCCGCCAATGCCCACGTCAATAGGCAGGAACGGCGCCACACGCTCGTAACCAATACCAAAACCAATGAGAAACACATCCAGCATGGCCCACTGATCAATTTGTTCCGACCAGCGGAACATCTTGCCCAGCCAGTGTGGATTGCGGCCCGCATAAAGTTCCAGGAGCACGATGCCCAAGGTGGTGAAACGCAGAAGCGGTAAGGCCAGCAACTCTGCGCCAAGGATGATGGCTACCAGCGGCCAACCCTGCTCTGCCACCCCCCAGATGCCTGACGCGAGAATGCTCCGATGATGAACACCAAAAATGTTTACCTTCAGCAATGGTAAAAAGTTCGCGGGAATGAGCAAAAGCAGGGCAGATAGAGTAATGGCCAAGGCAGCATTCAGGCTGCGGCCCGCGGTGCGCTCCATGATGTGTCCGCAGCGCGGGCACAACAACCGAATTCCGCTCCCAATGGGTGGTAAGTGTTGCTCCAATCCGCAATCTGGACAGACCTCCACACCATGTGGTGGATCGAGGACCACATCCGGGACCCCAGATAAGACGGTATCTATGGCCATGATATGTATCCACTGTATTCAGAAAGTGTAGGCAGCAGTGGTATATGATCGGCGGAGACAGACGGTAATCCACCCATACGCTGGCGGCGTACGACAGGTTGTGTGTCATCAGCTATTGCACCTTGCACGTGTGGTGTGATGAATACCCCGACGTTCCAATAGGAGCGGATGCTGAACTTGGCGGATTTTCTTGACCAAAAGCCGCCCGTAATGACCGAATCATCGGCCATGGCGGCTATACGCGGGGTAAGGTCCTGCCATAATTGCTCGTTCCTCATAGGAAGCGACAGATATTATTTCCCTCTGTCATCAGCTAGAAGTCGGTCCCGTGAGAGGTTGGTTAAGGCGATCCAGGAAATCGCGATGCCTCGGCGTGTTCAATTCCAAATGATGGTATACGCGCAATTTCGCCCAGTCTTCGATCAAGATCCAGATGATGCAGTAAACCCAGACGGTACCGGCCTGCAGCCAGGTAATGGAAGCCACCAACCCCATGGGATAGACCACGAATAATGTGGCCAAGGCCTTGGTGACGATGGCGGACCACAGGAGGGCTGCGGAAGGATAGGGCTTTTGCAGGAGTGGCTTGCGGGTGCGTGCAATGAAGAGGGTGAGATGGCCGGCCACCGCGAGTTTGAGAAAAATAAGGGTTTGGATATGGGCGATATCCAGATGGAAGTAGTCCCTTGCGATGAGCAGCATACCGAAGGTTTCCACTACCCCGATGAGGCCCAGCACGGTAGATACAGTCAGTACCCTGTGCATGTCCCAGCGTACCGGCTTGGGATCGAGCCAAGTATTGTCGGTGGCGATGGCCATGATGGGGACGTCATTGAAGAAAGCCAGCAGGATGATCATGATGGCAGTGATGGGGTAAAAACCGAACAGCAACATGGCCAGCACCACAAAGAACATGATGCGGATGGTTTCGACAATGCGATAAATGGCGTAGCTGTTCATCCGCTCGAAGATGCGTCGGGCCTCTTCGATGGCGCTGATGATCACGCTCAAGCCCGGCGCGCTGAGTACCAGGGCGGACGCAGCGCGGGCCGCGTCTGTGGCGCCGGATACCGCGATACCCACATCGGCCTGCTTGAGGGCCGGAGCATCGTTGACGCCGTCTCCTGTCATGGCCACCAAGTGGCCGTTCTGTTGCAGCGCCTTGACAATGGCGTATTTGTGTTCCGGGAACACTTGGGCAAAGCCGTCGGCCCGCTCGATCTGCTCCCGAGTTCGGTCATTCAGATGGGCGCTGTCCGCGTCCGCGGCAAAGACCATATCGGCTGCCACGATCGCGGTGCCCAAACCTAGCTGACCGGCAATCTCCTTGGCAATGGCCACGTTGTCGCCGGTGACCATCTTGACCTCAATGCCGTGATCCTGGGCCTGGGCGATAGTGGACTTGGAGTCCTCCCGGGGTGGATCGGAAAGGGGGATGATGCCGAGAAACTCCCAGGCACCCTGCTCGGGGCGGCGGGCCACCCCCAGAGTGCGATAGCCTTTTCCCGCCAGGGCCGCAATTTGCACTTGGACCGTCTCAAGCAGAGAGGCTTCCATGCCGCAGAGGCCCAGGATGACCTGCGGGGCGCCCTTGGTCATTGTCCAGGACTTTCCACCGGGATCGGTGACGGTGGCCTCGGTGCGCTTGCTGACCGGATCAAAGGGCACGAATTTTTGTTGCTGCCAGCCGGACAGGAGTTGCGGATCTTTCACCGCGCCCAAAATCGCCAGATCGATGCTATCCTGGTCTTCGGCCTTGGAGGCCAAGGCGGCGGTTCGCAAACAATCCTTTGCGTCGATGCCGTGAACGGGTTGCAAGATGCCTATGGCGAGCTTGTTTTGGGTCAGCGTACCCGTCTTGTCTGAGCACAAAATCTCTACCCCCGCCATTTCCTCGATAGACTCCAGGCGGGTCACGATGGCCTTCATGCGCGAGAGCTTCACTGCGCCTAGGGCCATGGTGACCGACAACACGGCGGGCATGGCCACGGGTATGGAAGCGACGGTGAGGATCAAGGCAAACTGCAAGAGGGTCAGGAATGGCTGTCCACGGAACAGTTCCACGGTGATGAGCACAGCCACCAGGCCCAAAGCAATGTAAATGAGATAATCGCCGATGCGCAGCACGGCTTTTTGAAAGTGGGAGATAGCGCCGGCTTTCTGGACCAGGCCTGCCGTGCGGCCGAAAAATGTATTCATGCCCGTAGCCGTAACCACCGCCACCATCTCGCCTAGTTTCGCTATAGTGCCGGAGTAGGCTATCTCCGCAGCCCTTTTGCTGACAGGCAGCGACTCACCGGTGAGTGCGGACTGATCGACGCTCAGATAATCCCCTTCCAGGAGCTGCACGTCGGCAGGGATGATGTCCCCCAGGCGAATGCGAATGATGTCCCCCGGCACCAACTGGGCCGCCAATACCTCCGACCATTTTCCATCGCGCAGCACCCTCGCCTTGATCGCCAGTTCGCTCTTGAGGGCCTCCAGGGCATTGCTGGCCTTGAATTCCTGCCAAAACCCAATGCCCGCGTTGAACAACAGGAGCAAGGAAATAATGATCAGATCTGACCAGCGGCCGACCACTGCCGAAAGTACCGCCGCTACCTCGATCATCCATGGAATCGGTCCCCAAAAATAATGCAGAAAGCGCATCATGGGACTGACTTTCTTTTCCTGTATGGCGTTTTGGCCATATTTCTCCAGCCGTTTTTGGACTTCTTCCGTGCTGATTCCGTTAATGCTGGAGTGGAGTTCGGCAAGGGTTTTTTCTATGGGAGGGATTTTCTGCTGTTCTTCCGTCTGCGCTTCCACATGGATCTCCTGATAACTGGCAATGCGCTGGTCCTGCGCACCGCTTCTAGGCCCCCGCGCGATCCAGAGGATATCCCCGATAGCTGATGGCGCGGGCAGATTGTCTGGATGTCCTTCACTGGCTTCGGTTCACGACTGCTATCTTTATTACTATAGTAACTGAAGTTTAGACATGCTCATCCCAGGTCACGATCAGGAGGCTGGACTCCCATAGCTGCGAACCCCGAATGGCCTAATAGACATCCTTGATCAATTTTTCTCCACCAGCAACATTATCCATGGGATGCTGCGAGGATCCGCCCTTAAATGTACCGGAGACCATGTCGCCATAATCCGGCTCGATCCAGGTCAGGCGGTAAGGGTATTTGCCCGAGTTCAGATCATTTCCCATATTATCAATGGAATGCACATCGAATGTATTGATGCCCTTCAGCGCTGAAACCAGCGGAAAGTCGCTCCCGGCATAGATCCGCCATGACTCATCTCCGTGGCGCGCCTTAAGCGCATCGAAGATCGAGCCGCGAGGAAATACGAAGCCGTCAAGTCCTTCCCACGTGAGCAATTCCAAGGTCGATGGGCTATGGTCCAGGCCACCTGATGATGCCCCCATGGCAAAAAGCCGGTTTGGGAAAGTTGGCCCGGGCAGAGACGAATGCCAACTGTCACAAACCGCAAAAGCTTTTGCCAAGGCGTTCAAGACTGGGAGCTGGTCGGCGGTAAAGCCATCCATGATCTGTCCGAAGTTTCGCGTTGCGTTCCCCTCATCCTTAGAGTGCGACCGCGCATAATTGCTCACGAAGCCGCTGTTGGTGATGCGGGGATGGGGTCTTCCACGTTTGTAGATTACTTGGGTCCCACAGAGCTGCTCTAGGACGTCAAGAAATTCGTGCGCCGGATCGACTGGGATGGGTTCATGGAAGGGTTTCCCCACAAAATATGGCGTGCCGAGATAGTTGTTCGATTCCAAACCGTTAAGGCCCGCGATTTGGGGTGGCACACCATTGACTACATCGGTTCCAGTGATGCCGGAGAATCCCAGCATATGATCAAAGGAACGATTCTCCAGAAGTAAAACAAAAATGTTCTTGATCTCTGCAGCCATCGTGTGCCTCTTCGTGCTGGTGAAAGTTACCCTCGGTCACTTCTCGATCGACTGGACTAATGCTGTGCGCAACACCCCACCCCTCAGGAGGAAAGGCCTCATTTCTCAGGGCACTTGCAGATTCAAATACTGCAGTTGGCAATCTGCGTGACACCGGTCATTCAACTAGATTAACGCCACCACTTGCAAAATCCGACCTCCAATAGATCGTGGTGTCATCACCGAACGTCCGAAACTGGCCGGTA
>JBBIUH010000074.1:0-9989 GCA_037440305.1 Acidithiobacillus sp. | reverse complement strand
ATCCGATCCTATCTGGAAACCCTACGCAAGCAGGGTGTCGACCTGCTGCACGCATTGGTCCAATCCTTTCAGGGGGAAACCCCACAGCCCACCATGGGGTAACCGTACCCCTGGTGAATAGTTACGAGGATTCAAAGGGCGTGTTTTCGCCGCATGACAATAGCATAGCAGTGCTACAGCGGCGCGGCGCAGTCTTTCTGGCCTGTCACAACGAAGTCTGGGAACTCACCATGGGCCTCCTCAAAAAAGGCATCAATCCGGACCATCTCGCCCACGAGCAAATAGCTGCGGAATTCACCAACCACCTCATTCCCGGCGTGATTCTGACACCGGGCATAGTGGGTACATTGCCGGAATTGGAACTGGCTGGATTCCAGTACGCGAAATAAATTCAGTTACTCACACGGAACGCCGCCCACCTCGCCCACTGGCCGTCAGCTAAAAGCTTGATCATCATAAAGCCCATGGCGAGTCGGCATAGCAGGCGAGGTGGAGGGGCGCGCTTATTTGAATTCAGGTCCAACAGGAGGTTTCATGGCAACTACAATGTCAAACACTGCCCCACAAGACTCGGGCAGTCGCGGTTGGCGGCTCGCCGCCATTGCCCTGCTCGCAGTTCGCTTCGTCCAGGGGTGGATTTACTGGGGCGGTGGCACCCGACGCTTCATCTATGGTCCGCAAAAACTGGATGTACACGGCCATTGGATGGCCTACAAGTTCCAGACGGCCATGCCCGGCGCATTGCTCGGCACGGACCATCTGGTGGCTTTTCTGTTGCATCATTTCACCCTGCTCTACGCCGGCGTAATCATCTTCAGCGCCGTCGAGATGATTGCCGGTTTCATGCTCATCGTCGGTCTCTACACCCGCTTGGCGGCGGTGGCTACCATCGGCCTGTCTTTCTTGCTGATGCTGCTCTTCGGCTGGCAGGGCGCCACCTGTATCGACGAATGGACCATGGCGTCCTCCAATTTTGCCATGGGCATCACTCTGGTATTGGCAGGATCCGGGGCCTACTCGGTGGACAACTGGCTTTTGGCGCGCAAGCCGAGCCTGGCCAATAGCGGCCTGTTCCGCTGGCTGGGAGGTAGCCTGCCCCTGCCCTTGAGCGATGGAGCATTCAAAAAACTGGCACTGGGTTTGTTTTGGATCGCGGTGGTCTTCATCGTTGCCACCTACAGTTATTACCGCGGTTCGGTCATTACTCCTTTCCATGGTGGCCCGGTAAGCCCAGCCAAGCACCACTGGAAATTAGATCATGGCGTCCTACAGAACGATGGCAGCATAAAATTTCACGCCTATGTCAACGCTGGCGTGGCCGCGGAACCATCCAATGTGCTCGAAGCTGCGCTGGTGGACAGTAAAACTGGAAAAGTGGTGGAGAGGTGGGATAGCGCTGCTCTATCTTCCTTGCCAAAAAGCGCTTTTGTGAATGATTTTGCTTACCAGCAAATTCACACCGGGAAATTCGGGATCACCGGACCTGTCGGTGCGCAAGCCATGATCCATCTCCCTCCAGCGACTCAGAATATGGCACCATTGCCGCAGAGCTCCTACATCTTGCAACTTGAATCGGTGAATGGGCATATCTGGAAGGTGGACCTGCAGTACTAGCGAGTACCCGACAGAAAAGGCCGGATTTTCTCAAAAATCCGGCGATAACAATACATCGCGATAAAAGTACCCATTACTGGGTGTTCCCCGCGCTTGAGCCCTTCTACCATGGTCAGATTGACGCGCCACCCGTCGAGCCGGTGACCGCCAGGACCTTAATCCGGTGGCGCGTGGTGCCTCCCGCTCAATGTGTACCGCGCGTAAAGCCGATGGCCACCATGATCAGCATGATCACGATGTAGGTACGCAAACCCCAGAAGGCTATCTGAACACCTCCCCGAATCGGCGCACGGGTCAGTGGCTTGGGTTCCTGATGGATATCCTCTTCCAGAAACGCAAGAAATTCCGGGGTCGCCTCGGAACGAAAGTCTTCTTTGGAATACATACAAAACTCCTCAGGCGGATGGGAAGACGACGGTATAGCCATAAACGGCATTGGCCAGGATAAGGAAACCAACAATGGTGAAAGCCGAATAATTCTGCCAGCGCCGATTCACATAACTCCCCATGATCTCGCGATCATTCAGCAGCATGAGCAGAAACAACATCGCCGCCGGCATGAATATGGATGCGATCACCTGCACGGTGAGGTTCAAAAACCCCAGGGGGATGTGGGGAATCAGGACCACCATAGCCGCCATGCCGGCGCTCAAAATGCCGGACAGATAAAAGGGCAAGGCTCGTTGCGGCCTAAGGTTCAGGCTCCGGGGGAGCTTGAGCGCTTCGCCCACCGCCCAGGAAGTGCTCGCCGTAATGGCAATGGCCGCGATCAGCCCGGACTCGACGAGACCCAGAGCGAACAGCGCGGTTCCGACACTGCCCAGACTGCTCTGTCGTAACAGATGGAGGATCGCCTGTATGTCAAACTGGGCGGCATTGAGGTGCCCATACGCCAGGGTACCCGTCAAGATGACGATGGCAATGGCGATGATCCCCATGGAAAGGCTTCCGAAAGCGGTGTCGGCCTGACCGCTGGGGATGTCATTGACCGTCAGTCCCTTATCAACGACCGAGGATTGCTGAAAAAAGAGCATCCACGGAGCGATCGTCGTTCCGAGGTTGGCAAGTATGACATAGGTAAAGGCGCCCACCGCGGTCCCCACCGGGATGTGCCAGTTGCCCAATGCAGCAATAACCTGGCCCCAGTTCGGGTGTGCCGCGATAGCCAGGGGCACAAAAACGATATTGCCTGCGGCGATCCACAACGCCAGCCGCTCCCAGGTGTGGTAATGCAAAAAAATCATGGTCGCCGCGACAAATATCCAGGCCAGCGTGACCGACAGGACTGGCGGCACCGAGAACACGCTCATGCCCACACGGATGCCGATAAACTCCGTCACCAGTGTCAGAATGTTCGCCACCGTCAGATCCAGCAGGGAAAACACCCCCCAAAAAGCGCCATAACGCCCCCAGATCATCTCGGCATGGCCCCGATGGGTCACTGCGCCAAGACGTACGGTCATCTCCTGCACCACATAGGCTACCGGGATCATCAGCAACAGGAAGGGAATAAAAAAACCGATACCGTACATCGCCCCAGTTTGGGCGTAGGTAATGACGCCGCCGGCATCGTTGTCAGCGATCATCACCAGGATGCCTGGCCCGATCAGACTCAAAAACAGCAGTAGTCGCCGCCACCAGGAGGGATGATGGCGGAGCTGATAAATCCGCCAGCGATCCTTGATGCGCTCCCGCACCTCCTCGGGTAATTGCTGCAACACATCCGCTTCGCTGGGTGTCGCGTGATGTTCGGGTGCGGTCGACATCAATCCCCTCCTGAATAGCATGCGAACAAGTGGCACTTTGTAAGCTGGCACAGCCGGTCAGGTCAAGCAAAATATCACCCGCTCCGACACGGCGGACATCACCTGCGACCGGCATCGCTAGGCAGAACTAGCGCGGTAGGGGATAATCCCAGCGCCGTCGAGCCCCCCGGCTTCGCGCGCCAACCATTCCGGTAAAAAGGACAAAATCCATGAGCGAATCGCTGCACACCCATGCCCCGCACGAAGAGGCCATTCATGAGGCCGCGGAACCAGCCACCCACAAGCACTCTCTGGGTCAGTGGGTGGCCATTTTCACGGCGCTGCTCGCTACGATTGGCGCCATTGTCAGTTACCAGGGAACGCATCTGATGAACGAGGTGCTGCTGGCCAAGAACGAAGCCGTGCTGGAGAAGGCCAAGGCAACGGACCAGTGGAACTACTACCAGGCCGTCAGCACCAAAGAACACCTGATGCAACTGGCTGTCGACCTGACGCCACAGAAGCAGGTAGCGCCTTTCCAGAAGGAAATCCTCAAGTATAAGGCCCAGAAAAAAAGTGTTCAGGCCGAAGCCCAACATCTGGAGCAACTTTCCGGCACGGCCAATAGGCGCTCGGAACAATTGAACAAACCGCATAACGACATGGCCATTGCGATGATCTTTTTGCAAATCGCCATCTCACTGGCTTCCATCACCGCTTTGACCGGAAGGGTTTGGCTTTTCGGAATGGCCATTCTCAGCGCGCTGAGCGGGATCGGGCTCTGGGTTATGGCCCTGGGCCTGACATGAGGTTATCCATGATCCTCAGGCAGGGGGGTGGCACATCAGCCATGCTCCATCCCGCTCGATCCCTTGGCCTTCAGCGCTTCATAGAGGCCCGCCGGGCCGAGCAGGATTTCCTTCAGTTCCAGGCGGATGCGCGCGGATTCCAGGGCCTGCTTGCTCATGGCCGTGAAGGAGGACAGCGCGTCCATGACCGCATCCAGGATGAGGCGGTCCAGATCGGGGGAGTTGGCGAACTGTTCCTTGGTATTGTTGACGGCCTGCTGGATCAGGATTTCGCAATCCAGCAGCTTGCCCTTGATCACATCGTTGACGTAGACCAGCTTGTCATGCTCGCTGATCTCGCCCACGAAGAGGTCGTTGATCTTGCCGATGATGGCATCCAGCGACTCCCGATGCGGGTCCCGCACCTGACCTTCTCCCGGACGGGTCGGCTTGATCGGCTCGCCGCCGGACAGGCTCAGATGCGCCATCCCCAGATCTTGGACCGTGTAGTGGGTGAGCGCCAGGGCCGACAGATCCACCGTTTCCATGTCGCGGTCGAAGGTCAGCAGCCGATGCAGCAGCTTGTAGAAGACGGCGCGCTTTTCGATGGCGGTGTTGCCGTAATTGAAGATCTGGCAGAGAAAGCCGTACAGGCGCACAAAGGTGGCGATGTCGCGCTTGAAGAGCCATAGCGCATCCATCCGGGCCTTGGCCGCCCCGGCGGCTTCGCTGTCCGGGTCGTGGGCCTGGAATGCCGTCTTGGCCGCATGGAACTGGCCCAGCAGCCGGTTGGAGACATACACCAGGGCCGCATCCACCTGGGATTGCTGTTTCCCCAGGAGCACCGCTTCCGCGACCGCGTTCACCTCCGTCTCGGCGTAGTAACCCTGGGCGTCGAGCTTGGCGCGCAGGTCGTAGATGAGGTGGGGATCGGTCACGCCCTCCAGTTCGGCGGTCTCAAAATAGGGCTTGAAGGCCGCGAGGATCTCGGCAGGATCGTTGACGAAGTCCAGCACATAGGTCGTGTCCTTGCCGGGATGGGCGCGATTGAGGCGGGAGAGGGTCTGCACCGCCTGGATGCCATCGAGGCGCTTGTGGACGTACATACCGCAGAGCAGCGGCTCGTCGAAGCCGGTCTGGAACTTGTTGGCCACCAGCAGGATGGCATAGTCGCCACGCTGGCCGCCCCGGCTCATGAACGCCTGGCGGATACCCTGACCGTTCAGGTGGGGGTTGAGCAGGGTACTGTGCTCGCTCAGGGGGTCGGGGCTGCTTTCCGCGTCGATGACCTCGCCGGAGAAGGCCACCAGGGTATTGAGACGGTAGCCCTTCCCGGCGATGTACTTTTGCATGGCCCGCTGCCAGCGTACCGCTTCCAGGCGGCTGTTGGTCACCACCATCGCCTTGGCCTGACCGCCCAGCAGCGGCTCCACCAGCGTGCGGAAATGCTCGACGACGATCCGCACGTGCTGGGCGATGTTGTACTCGTGCAGCCGCACCCAGCCCATGATGCCCGCCTTGGCCGTACTTTCGTCCACCACCGGGGACGCCTTTCCTTCCGATCCATTCCCGGCGTGCGCCAACTGGAAGGCCATCTTGTAGGACGTGTAGTTGCGCAGCACATCGAGGATGAAGCCCTCCTCGATGGCCTGGCGCATGGAATAGACATGGAAAGGCCGCGGCACATTGTCATCGGCGGGCGGGCGCGCGGGATCGGGCCGGGTGCCGAAGAGCTGCAGGGTCTTGTCCTTGGGGGTGGCGGTGAAGGCGACATAGGTGATGCCGGACGCCTTGCCCGCTGCCTTGGCCTGCATCTGCGCGCCCAGTTGCGCGTCGAGCAGGTCTTCGACGCTGATCTCCTCGCTCTCGTCCATTTCCATTTCGACATCGCCGGAGAGGATGACCTTGAGCCTGGCCGCCGTTTCGTTGCTCTGGGAAGAATGGGCCTCGTCGGCGATGACGGCAAAACGCTTGCCTTCGGTGGCGGCCAGTTCCCGCACCTTTTCCAGCGCGAAGGGAAAGGTCTGCAAGGTGCAGGCGATGATCTTCTTGTTGGCGGCCAGCGCCTCGGAGAGTTCACGGCTCTTGCTGCCGCCATCCCCCTTGACCAGGGCCACCACGCCGCGCGTGCGCTCGTGGGCCGAGAGCGCCTCCTGGAGCTGGTCATCCAGCACGGTGCGGTCGGAGACCACGATCACGCTGTCAAAGACCTTGGCGTTGTCGGCGTCGTGCAGGTCCGCCAGAAAATGCGCCGTCCAGGCGATGGAATGGGTCTTGCCCGAGCCCGCCGAATGCTGGATCAGATACTTGTCGCCGGGGCCATCCCGGAGCACGGCGGCCACCACCTTGCGGGTGGCGTCGAGCTGATGGTAGCGGGGGAATATCCAGCCCGCCAACTGCTTCTTCTCGTTTTTCACCGGGACCAGATAGCGGCCCAAAATATCCAGCCAGGAATCCCTGGCCCAGACTTCCTTCCAGAGGTAATCCGTGGCGAAGCCGTTGGGGTTGGGCGGGTTGCCCGCAGCCCCCTGATTACCCTGATTGAAGGGCAGGAAGCGCGTCTTCATGCCGTCTAGGCGCGTGCTCATGCGCACTTCGGAATTGCTCAGGGCGAAATGCACCAGCGCCCCGCCCGGAAAGCTCAGCAAGGGCTCGATGGCGTTCTTGCCGGGCACTTTGGGCAGGCGGTCCGACTTGTACTGGTACTCGGCATCTTCGACGGCCTGGGTGTAGTCGGTCTTGATCTCGATCGTCGCCATCGGCAGGCCATTCAGGAACAGCACCAAGTCGATGCAATTCCCGTTGTGCAGGGAATAGCGCACCTGCCGCACGACCCGCAGGCGGTTGGCGGCATGGCGGGCCTGCAAATCCGCATTCATCGCCAGCGCGGGACGAAACTGCACCACGCTCACCGGATGACGCAGCCCCAGCATCTCGAAGCCATGGCGCAGCACATGCAGAGTGCCGTGGGTATCGAGGGTCTTGCGCAGCCGGTCCACGACCTCGTTCATGGCGTTGGCGCCGTGGGTCTTGACGATCCGCGCCCAGGCATCGGGCTGACTGGCTTCGATCCAGGCGTGCAGATCATCGGGGAACAGGGCGTGCTCGCGGTCGTAGCGCGGGGCGTCGGGGCTGATGTGGGAAGCGTCGGGCGGCGTATAGAGCCAGCCCAGGGCCGCCATGTCGGCGCAGATTTCGGATTCGAGACGGGATTCGGTGTGGATGGGCATGGGTCATGCCTTCCAGGCGATAGGCTCGACCAGCGGCGAATACACTGCCAGCGCCCGATCGGTGGTCAAGAGCCGGGCCGGCAGCGTCATGGCTTGCGCCACCAGCAGGCGGTCGAAGGGATCACGATGGTGCCAGGGCAGGCGTGCCACCATAGGGGTGTGCGCTGCCTCCACCGGCAATTCCGTCAAGCCGCTATCCTGGGCCAAGGCGTGAATGTCCTCGGGACGAAAATTGAAATCCGCCCGGTCCAGAGAACATTTGATGGCGATCTCCCACAGGCTCGCCGCGCTGAACCACACCGCGTTGCGCGAATCGGCCAAGGTCGTGCAGGTGGCCTCCGGCAGACGCTGCGGGGCCAGCAACAGGGCCAGCAGCACATTGGTGTCCAGCAGCAGACTTTGCGCCATGGGCCTAGGCTTCGCGGGGTGCGAACATGGCCTCGATCTCGGCCTGCGCGAAATGATCGAAATCCTCCGGCATGGTAAAGCGCCCCACGCCCACGCCCAGCGGGCGCGGCTTGCTGGTCTCGGCCAGCGCCACCAGCCGCGCCACCGGCTTGCCGGCGCGGGCAATAATGATCTCTTCCCCAGCCGCTGCCTGATCCACATAGCGGGAAAGCTGGGTCTTGGCTTCATGAATATTGACTATGGACATGGCGTTCACCCCGTCTTCAGGATTGAACTAAGTCTAGCCCGGTCTGCCGCCGCGATCAAGCGGTACCGCAGGGATATCCATCGCTGCATTGACGTTCGTGGCATTTCTCCCGTCTATTTTTCCGGCATGGCGGGCCTACAGGGTATCGGGTGGGTGTAGAGCCAGTCGGCGGCTAAATCGGCGCAGATTTCGGATTCGGAGAGGGATTCGGTATGGAGGGCCTTCATTTACACTCCGTAAGGGAAAGAACAGATGATTGGAGACCATCTACTGATAAGCAACATCCAGCGCATCTGATGCACGTCGTATTGCCCCCAACTCTCAAATGCATGTTCTATGGTTTCTTTCACGCGTTCAAACAACCCACCCCAAGGCATCACTTCCCCCTGCCGGCCATGTGTTTGTTTGTCTCGGATCACATTGATGGCATTAAAACGCCGATCTCCTTTGGTGTTATCAGCCATCCCGGCATAGAAAGGGTCTTTTTTCTCCAGTTTCTCCAGTATGGTCCCCAACCCAGCACACTTTTTATGTTCGTTAGTAGTTGGATCTCGGTAGCACACATCATGGCGGTAGGCCACCTTCAACGCGTCCTCCAACGCAGTTAACGCTTTGGTCTCAGCCAGCTTGCAGAACCCTGAAGTAAAATAGGCCATGAATAGGGCCCGCAGGGCATCATCAAAAGCGTCGATCTGGGGGAGCGGAATCTTTCCAGGTACCAGACTCAGGGATTGGACGTAGTCATACCAGGATTTCATCACGGGAAACATTCTGGGCTGTCCCTGTCGGTCTGGATAGGAAAACACACGATACCGGATAGCATCCGTGAACCAGCCAAGATCCAGAAGATCGTCGGGCGGGTTTTCACACACACCGGCATAATACCGGCACCAGGTGGAATCCCACTCAAACATCCAGGCCTCTTACATCAATCTTCCCAGTGACCGCCGCCGAGATCAGGGCGTTCCGGCGTTCCTGTAGCAGGGTGATGGCACGATCGGCGGTTTTGATCAGGCGGTCGACGCCGGAGGCCTTCTCTTCCAAATAGGTCCGGATGGTGCATTGCTCGCTGTATGGAGGTATGGCCAATCGGAGATTGCCAAATTCACTGCGGCTTACACGCTGCATAGTAGCTCCGCTGGCCAAATTTCCCATCTCATGCAGATAATCAGCAGATGCAAATCGAAAAACCAGAAACTTCGAATCGGTATCCTGGTTAGGCCGAAAAATTACATTATCTACGGATGTTACGACTCTGGTCCCAAGTTCTGGAACGACGCACGCTCTGCCAACTGGTGGATTAAGCCGGGAAATAAGGACATCCTCAGGCAATACGTCGGTACAGCCCAACTTTTCGAAGGTGGTTTCGTTTATAAAGCCTGATCCCTGTTCTTTGTATATTCCTATGCCAACATTGCCTGTTGTGATGTAGCGAATACCGTCATCTGCTAAGTCTTTGCTTTCTATCCAGTCCCCATCGCTGAAAAGGCTGCCTGGCTCATTGGCAAGGCTCTTTACAGGACGAACCACCCAATGTTCCGGCACCTCCCCCAGCCATTCCACCCCGGAATCCTTCATCGGCACGTCCGGGTCCAGGCCCTTGGTGACGGCGTGGGAGATGACGGCCTGGCGCTTTTCGCGCAGCAGTTCGATGAGTCGCTGCTGCGCCGCTATCAGCGCGTCGATCTTGCCCGTTTCGCGGTCGAGGAAGGCGGCGATGCTTACCTGTTCGGCTGAAGATGGAAAAGGAACGGGAACGGTCTGTACCTTTTCGGCAGTGAAGTGTGCGATCGTCGACTTATTGCAGAGCACGTCGAGGTAGCCCTTATCGTAACTATTCACCAGGGGTACGGTTACCCCATGGTGGGCTGTGGGGTTTCCCCCTGAAAGGATTGGACCAATGCGTGCAGCAGGTCGACACCCTGCTTGCGTAGGGTTTCCAGATAGGATCGGATCG
>JBBIUH010000073.1:0-10006 GCA_037440305.1 Acidithiobacillus sp. | reverse complement strand
GCGCGCAAGGTGGACACCTTGCCAGCATCGATCATGGAAGAAGTGCTGGCGAAACTTGCCCCAATTTTCGAGTAAGCAGAAACAAGGAGCGCAACTCCTCACCATGTAACATATAATTGCAGTTATATGTCTCACACCCCCTGCTTCAAGGGCAGCGGGGATCTAGGCAGGACGAAACTGGTACCAGCGGGTGATTACCGCTTTGCGTAGGCGCCCCTGCATATTGGTTGCCCAGTGATACACCGAAAGCGTTGGCACCATTTGCGCTGCTGAGTGGAGCGCAAATCGCCTTGCTAATAAGCCCTCTGAGACATCAATTGACGAGTTTCCACCCCTGAAGGAGAAAAAGATTCACATGGAGGCCACCATTGCGACGCTGCGGAAGGAGGGAGGCAATGCCGTGATGGCTACCTGCACCTTGGCTGATGGGAAAGGCGTGCCCTGTGTGTGGGTGTATCCGAAGCTGGGGACATTTGGAAAATCGGGTGAGTGGATGGTTCTGCGGTAAGGCGATATGCTGTGCTATAATAGCGTTATGTATTACATATAAAAGAGGGTGCCATGCACAAGAAAATGACCATCTCCCTGGATGAAACCGTGTACGACGGGCTGTACCGGACGGTCGGCAGGCGGCACATGAGCCAGTTCATCGAGGACTTGCTCAGGCCGCATGTGCTGGATACGTCCCTGGACGAGGGCTATAAGGCGATGGCGGCGGATCAAGAGCGCGAGGCCGATGCGCTGGTGTGGTGCAACGCCCTTGGGGCGGACATGGCCGATGAAGCGCGGTGAAGTCTGGTGGGTGGAGTTTGTTCCGTCCGTAGGAAGTGAGATACGCAAGACCCGGCCCGCCGTCATCGTCAGCAATGACGCGGCCAACCGGAATCTGGCGCGGGTGGTCGTGGTGCCGCTGACCAGCAATACAGGCCGACAGTATCCGGGGGAGGCATTGGTCACGCTTTCTGGTAAGCCGGGCAAGGCGATGGCGGATCAGATCATGGCCGCGGACAAGAGCCGACTCAAAAACCCGATGGGGAGTTTGAACAAGGCGGATATGACCGCCATAGAGACGGCTATTCTGATCCACCTGGGGATGCCCAGGTGAGAAGGGGTTCTGTCCAAAAAACTCATCGTTGGGGCACTTTGTCCAGAAACCACCCAAGCACCCCAGCAAACACTGGCCGCGCAGGCCTCGGCGGGCGCCCGTCAAACGGTCGTTTGGTGGACAGGGGACACAGGAGAGACGTTGCGCTTCAGGCTTGAAACCGCCCCCTCATATCCACTCAATCTGTCGAGGATCCGCAAATCGCCTTGCTAATAAGCCCTTTGAGACATCAATTGACGAGTTTCCATCCCGTAGGGCCACCTAATGGCAGTCCAGCACCAAAGCCCGTGGGGAATGCTTTTGACGGTCCGGTATTACTCGCTGCGCCCTGCAACAAGGTACGACCGTTGAAGCTGGTGACGGTGGGCGTGAAGGCCGTTCCGTAACCCACGAAAAGCGCAGTGGTAATAGCCGTCCCGCTGCTATCGGTGAAGGTGCCGCTGGGGAAAATGCCATTGTTGAGGGCATAGAGGTAATAGTAAGCATCGCCATTTCCACAGGAGTTTGCGGATGGCGGCACGGTAACGGGCAGAATGACGGCACCACTGTTAATTAACGCGGGTGCGGAAACGACGGACCCCGCTGGCAAAGCCGTGATGGGTGGATTGGCACCAGAGGTTTGCGCGGTGAATGTACCGCTGCTCCAAATACCGGCACCGCCTACGCTGCCCGCATAAGCGGTCCAAACCGGTGACCATGTACCATTCAACTGAGAAAATATAGTGATGCCATTAGGCCCTTGCACGCGCAGATAATTCTTGCCTTGATAGTAGCTACCACCGATGTATTGAACCATAAAGGGATTTGCGCCGCTGAAACTTCCTGACCATATACTACTAGAGGCATACGGTCCGATTGTAACAAAGTCATTGGCGGGGAGTGAAGGTATCTGCGTGCCCGTGCTTGGTGTTAGCAAGGATTGCAATACGGTAGCTGTTGCTTCGTATACGTTACCGGTATTGTCACCCAGATAGAGATTTCCAGAGGCGTCGATATAGGGGGTGGCGGTGTTATTAAAGGGGAGGGCATCCTGAAAACTTTGGCCGGTGCCCACATTGACCCCTATCAGATAACTGGTGCTGCTGGTGGCGCTGATGGCCTGGTTTACAGCCCATAGTGCCCAGGTCTCGCCAAAGTTCGTGGTCCCCGGCGCCTGATATTGATAAAAGACCGGGTCGCTAGGCTGCGGTTGGCTATAATTGCCACCCAGATCATCCTCCCACACCGTTTGCTTCAGATTTGGCTCCGTGGTCCCGGTCAACTGGAGATCGTAGAGAATGCCACCATTGGCCGCACTACCTGCGACGTAAGTATGCCACGAGGCTGAGTTCGTCCCGTTTGTGGCATCGATCGTCTGGAAGCCACCCTGCATACTGGTGCCTTGCCAGAAGGTGTTGTAATTCTGGAGCTGCGGAAGCAGGCCCTGCGGCATCCATCCCCAAAGGAGCGTCGGGTTGCCGGTATTGTTGTAGCCCATCGCGTACAGGAAGCCGTCATTATCGCTGAAGAGGACCGCATTCTGACGGTTGGCATGATTGCTGGCGAAGGTCAGGTAACTATTGGTGGTCCCGCCTGCACCCAGCAGTTGTCCGTTGTTGGGCGCGGTGAGCACCTGCGGCGGCGTGGAGGTGGGTAACCCCATATACCAGCCACTTTGACGCCCGCCGAGATAGGCGCCGCCGCTGACAGACGGATTTATGGTGTAGGCGGCAATGGTGCTTGCGGTCAAGCTTGTGGGCAGGGTGCCGAATGCGCTGGGCGTGTTCGTGGCGACACTGGTCAGCGAACTCTCGGTCCCTGCTCCATTCGTGCCGCCGGGCGTGGTGGTATAGAGGGCACTGGAGCGATTGCCGGTGTTCATAAAGCTGTTAGCGTCCCAGGATGGGCTGGCGCTTGGTGTACCATTACTCTGTAGCGCGTAAGCGTAGAGGTCGCCTTGTCCAGTGATTGGATTGACGTTTTTGAGCAGAAACTCCAAAGACCCCACGGTTGCGGAAGGCGGCGCGCCATAGGCGGCGGAAACGCTTTTGCCGAGAATATTGGCGATGATGCTGTTCATGGCGGACTGCACATCGGAGGCAGACGTTGCCGCATAGAAGTTGGTGGTGCCGCCTGCCTGGGCCATGGCGGTCAGCACGGCCTGACCCTGTAGGGCTACAGCCTGATCGGCAGTGGACGCGCCCGACACATTAGGGTTGACTGCGGAGCCGACCCCTAAAACATAGGTCTTGATGCCCTTTTGCGCGAGCGCCTGGATTTCCTGAATGGCTTCTACTACGGCATTATTTGGATCTGATGTGGATGAACCCGCATTGCTGGCCGTAATGGAGGTAGAAGAAGGGTAAAACATCTGTGCGGAGGCGCTGCCCAAGGGCGGGTATACATATCCATTATTCATACCTTGGGTGGGCTGCCCGTCGGTGATAAAAATGACATATTTACTGCCGCAGGTCGACGGCGGCCCGCCATTTTGGGGTAGCGTTTCGTAATAGCTCAGTGCCGTACTAAAAGCGCCAGCCATGGGGGAATAGCCCGCAGAGGCGGTTATCGGGCCTTTTGTTGCATAATTAATGGATTTGTCGGTTCGAAAAACTTCCGGGAGTATGGCGTTGGCGATATTGGTCGCATTGGCGCTATTTGTCGCGGATATGGGGCTGACAATGTTGCCCTTATTATAGGAAGTGCTTGCATTGAAGGCGTAACCGCGTTGAGACTCCCACACTTGTTGAGATAGAGGGAAGTAACCGGCACTGGTTGGTGTCATCCCGGACGCCAATCCGTTTGAATAGTTGCTAAAATTGACGCCAGAATTACCCGTCATATAACTTTGCAGATTTAATCCGTATGGGTTTGGCCCCATACCGACTGCATTGGTGGCATCTGGTTGCCATTGAGCGGCGATGGCGTAAAGCACGTCATTGATTACTGGGGCATCACTGCTGGCCTGAACATACAAGTACGGATCGCTAATACTTCCATTACCTTGGCCAAATACGTTTTGCTGCAAATTAATACATGAATTACTGCCTGATTGGTAACAGGGATTTGCCACTGTTACATCTCCAGATGGGGCTCCCGTGGCACTATTTCCAAAAGAAAATCCACTGTTGTCACTCATATAATATACCCAAGTATTATAAAGCGATACCTTGCCAGACAAAGCATAATCCATCAACCCGAACTGCATGTTGTTGTTATATTCCGGTGTATTGATAATCGTGCCGATGGCCTGTTCCGCCACGTTGAGCATGGATTGTGAGTTGTCGATATAGGCGCTGGAGGACCCGGATGCCCCCACGGAGGTGCAGGCGCTTTGGGCGGCGGCGGTAATGCCGGACGTATTGCAGGGGACGGAGTAGGGTACGCTGGCTCCAGACGACCCCAGCGCGGGAGGCGTGAAGCCGCTGGCGGTGTAGTTTACGGGTGAGGACGAATTGGCGTCTTCTGGCACGGTGCCGGAGCCGGTCATGATGGCGCCGGAGAGACCTGTGGGGCCTTGCAGGACGCCTGCCATGCCTTGTGAGTTATCCAGCAATATCATCACCTGCGGCTGGTTGGCCGGCAGGATATTGATGGTATTGTTGGCTTGGGCGGAGCTGCTCCAGCTCGCTAGCGGAGCGGCGGCCATGGAGAGGCAGAGCACGCTGACAATGAATTTTTGATGCGGGTTTTTCTTCATTGCACTTTCCTCAAAATAGCCTGTACCGTGACGCCAAGACCGCCGCCATTGGCTCTGGATGTATGCACATAGACGACGTAATAACGAATGCTTTGCACGCCGGACCCAGTACCAGTCTGATTTTGCTCGTTGCCGCCTACCTGGGTAGCGAGGGCGCCAGCGGGATACATCACATACTGCACGTTGAAATCAAAGCTGCCGTATTGTACGGGAATGGAGGCGCAGCTTGTCCCGGTGCAACTGGACCAGAAACTGGCCGGAGGCACGCTGGGGCGGGTGATGGTGCTGCCGCTGGTCGGCAGCGGCTGGTACCAAGTGCCCGGAGCAGTGATTTCCGGCCAGTTCGGCAGGGCCTGCAAGCTGGTATTCGCAGCAGTCACGCCCTGATCCGTCGCTTCTTGCGCGGCGCTCTGCATCGCCATATTGGAAGAAATGAGGACATCGTTACGGGTGAGGTACATGAGCGCGAGGACGGCAATGGTAACTACCAGCACGAGGACGAGGGTGATGACGAGAATCGCGCCGCCCTCCTCCTTATTGATCTCTGATTCCTTCGCGGATAACACCCGCTTTGCTTGCTCAATCATGGCCCACCCCAGATGTTATTCCGAACCGGCACCACACTCTCGAAAAGATGGTAGGCATAGTGACGGCAATCACCTTGCAGGCAGCCGGGACCATTGGCCGTGGGCACGGTGTAGGTTTGTTGTTGTTGTCCGGGGGGGGTTGGCATGGCAAAGGTGGCAGGGCTGGTTTCGTGGGGCATGTAACGGGTGCTACGCGCCAGCAGTGCGATCTTCACGGCGAGGATTTGCTGAGTGGCGGAAGGGGTATAGTTTTTCGGCAACACCCATTGGCTGATGGCGCCATTGCTGCCCAGGCCGTACTCCAGTTGCAGATCCACCACGCCCCGCGCCAAGGCCTGACGTACGGGCTGGGTGGTCTGGTTGGCGGTATATTGAGTCAGATAAAGGGTAGGTGTCGCCGTGCCGCCGCTGTCACCAATGGTAAATTGATTGATGGTGAAGTAATTGCTGCCCAGGTCGATAAAGTTGGCACCGGCAAAGGCGGTGCTGCTGAGGCCAGGATAAATGGCCCCCGCTAACGTCTGAAAGCCCCCAGAAGGATTATAATTAGACAGTCCAGAGTTATGAACAATGCCAATCCCGTTGCCTTGAGTAAGCAGGTTGGTCACTTGTGCCATCAGGCAGGCTTGTCCGGGAATTTGTACAATAAACATATCCCCCGAATTGATGAATGCCGTCGCTGTCAAAAACACCCGCTGCGAGGTCATACTGGGAATGGAACTGATCTGCGCTGCCGGGGCATTGCCAAATGACGCGCCTCCCGCCACGGTCATCAATGAATATGTGTTGATCTGGCTGATGGTTGTGGGATCGTAGGTGCCACTGCTTTGCACGGAGGCGGTGATGGCCGTCAAAGAAAAAGGCGAAGCAGTCTGATTGCTGTTATAAGCGGCAATCCCGTTGGGGCAATCAGAAACCTGTGGCAACCCGAACCCCGCCGACTCCACCGCCTGGCGCACTAACGCCAGCGCGTTACGTCCCCGCTGCCACATATCCGTGGTACTGCTCTGGTTGGTGATGATCTGGCTGCTATTCAGGAAGAACGAAAACACCGCGGTCATCAGCAACGTGCCGATGACCAATGTCACCAATAATTCGGTGAGGGTGAAGCCCGCTTCAATCTGGTCAGTGCGGCGCATGGTCAGTATCCCACGATGGTTTGCACGGAGTAAGTTTCCGGGGTGCCGTTCAGTAGCCAGGAAACGGAAACGGTAGCCGCGCAGGGGCACATCCCGTTGCCTTGCTGGGAAAGGACCGTGATGCTGCCAGAGGCGGAGGGGAGGGCGGGAGGGAGACCCGGAGGATACATCATGTTTTTCCAGGTGTTGATCGCCTGCGTAACAATGGTGTTGGCACTGCCGGGAACGGTGACATTGCCTGTTGCTGATACGGCGGCCCTATTGAATTGCAGCGCGTTGCTGCCATTGGCGCGGATCATGCCGACGGCGTTCTGGGCAATCTGATAGCCGCCGGTGAGGTTGTTACCCTCGGCGCTGGTGCTGAAACCGGTCATGAGAATGGCCAGGATACCCAGCGAGCCAATGGCAAAAATCGCCAGGGCGATCATGGTCTCGATGAGGGTGAAGCCCTGCTCCGGCTGCTGTGGGGAATGCATGGCGAGGTGCCTCATGGTAGGTTGCACACCGTGCTGGTGGCGGAAGCCGTGGCGCAGGAGCGCACGTCCCCGGCACCGCTGACTTGTACCAGCCAGTAACCGTAGGTGGCCGGCTGCTGGCCGGCGGCCTGAAAAACGATAGCGGCGCTGGTAACAGCGTTGTTGGTGTCGTACACCATGCCCGTGGGTGTGACGTTGAAAGCAGCACCGCTCAGGACCGTACAAGGGGTGTTCTCGTATTCGCTAGCGTACTGTGTTGTGGTCATCTGGGGGACGTTCTGCAGAGTTGTGTTGACGGTCTGCGGCGTGATGGCCCAGGCGCAGGCATTACCGCCGCCCTGAATGCTCACAGTCACCGGATAGCCGCTACGGATCGCATAGCCCTTGGCCCAGTTGATATCCTGCTGGAGGTTTCCGGCGGCGGCCTGTATGCGCGCCCGCACCATCCAGATGGAGACATCCGGAATGGCGACGGCGAGGATAATGGCGAGTACCGCAATGGTGATCATCAGTTCGATCAGGGTGAATCCGACGGCGCCCGTCAGAGAGAGGGCGCGCTCGTCCCCATCACCCCCCATGCGTCACCACCGCGCCCATCTTGAAGATCGGCATGTACATGGCGACGACCAGGGTGCCGACGATAATGCCGAGCACGACCATGATCATGGGCTCCATGAGGGTGGAGAGGCGGTTGACCGCCTCTTCGACCTCACTTTCGTAAAAATCGGCGACCTTGCCGGCCATGGTTTCGATGGCACCGGTTTCCTCACCGATGGCGAGCATCTGCGTGGCCATGATGGGGAAAACGCCGTCGGATTTGAGCCGGGTGGTGATGCGGCCACCGCTGGCGACGTCGTCACGGGCAGCCAGGACGCTGCGTTCGATGATGACGTTGCCGGAGACTTTGGAAAGGGTGCCCAGCGCTTCCATGATGGGCACGCCCGCCGCCTGCATGGTGGACAGGGTGCGCATGAAGCGCGCCACGGCGCCTTTGAGCAGGATATCGCCCAGCACCGGGATTTTCAGGGAGAAGCGGTCTATTGCGGTCTTGAAGGACAGATTGTGCTTGTAGGCGTAAACAAAGAGCCACACAGCGGCGATGGGCAGGAGCACCACAATATACCAGTGACTTTTCATCCAGTTCGAGATATTGATGACGATCTGCGTCAGCAGTGGCAAGGTGGCGCCGAAGCTGCTGAACAACTGCGAGAATACCGGGATGACGAAAATCATCAGGATGACCACGACCACGACCATGACGGTGATGATGGCCGCCGGATAGAACATGGCCGACTTCACCTTTTTATTCAGTGCCAGGGTCTTTTCGCGGTACTCGGCCAGACGCAGCAGGATGGTGTCGAGAATGCCGCCCTGCTCACCGGCGGCGATCAGAGACACGAAAAGGCGGTCGAAGTATTTGGGGAAATGGGCCATGGACTGCGACAGCGATTCGCCTTCCTTGAGGTGTTTGAGAATGCCCTTGAGCAGTTTTTTCATGCCCGCGCCGGAGGTGGCGGAGATGAGCAGTTCAAAGGCCTGCACAATGGGCACGCCGGCATTGATCATGGTGGAGAGCTGACGGACCATGACCACCAGTTGCGCTTCCTTGACGCCCTTTTCCCCGAACAGGGGCTGCGGCACCTTGCGCACCACGGTCGGCATCATGCCCATGCGGCGCAGGTTGGAGCGCACGGCGTTGGCGGAGACGGCGTTCATCTCGCCCTTTTTCTTTTCGCTCCCACCGGGCGCGGTCGCCTCCCAGGTAAAGTCGTAGCTCTTCGCCTCGCGGATTGCGGATTTCTTGTCTTTACTCAGGACTGATGCCATGTTGCCCTCCCCGTTACTCTACATAATTAGCATAGATCCGAAAAAATGCCACGCGCGGAAGGGCTACATTCCATTGCTCAGTCGAACTGCAGTACAGCGGCACTGGGCCCGCGTTGATGCCGCGGCTGAATTCGTCCGCTTTCATACAGCGCCTGCAACTCGCTGCGCACCACGTTGAGCTCCATATCGATGGAGGCGATGGGCGCGCCCCGCCTGTCGCGCCGCTGGAGCAGGGCATGGCGATGATTCTGGAGTTGATTGATACGGGCTTGGCGGTCGCTTTCGTTCATCGGGGCTCTCCTTTTTGGTTGGAACGTCTGTCTATCCCATAGGGACAAACGCCGCCTTCGACGTTCGTCCTTCTATTAAAATACCCGCGTTTTCGCATGAAGATGCCAAATCGATTCAGCACGACCGCCGCTATCAGGGTTTCCAGAGGCACCAGGAAAAGCGCATCCCGGAATCCCGCGCCACCGACGCCGAAGAACCATCTGCCCGACCAGTCGGCGGCCATTCCGGCGCCGTAGAGGTCCGGGATCAGGGTGCCGATAAAAGTCAGCGGATAGGCCAACGGCCAAGGGAAACGGTCCCCCATGAGCAGAACGAGTACGGGCCAGATCACGAAGCCCCCGGTAAACAGATGCAAGCCGGTGATGCCCCAGTACTGCGTAAATAAACCCATGGTCACGGCAAAGAACAGGAAACCAAGAATGATTTTCTGGTCTTTGACTTGACGCCAGTACGTCAGGAGAAGCCCGATGCTGAGGAGGGCGGGCAGTAGTACCGTACCTATCAACGCCTCTGGAGGGCTGAAATGCATGGCCGGCAGCGACGATAGAACATTCAGCAAGACAGAAGAAGCCATTTTATTCCACCATATAAACGGTAGCAGGGGTGGTGCTCTTCGTATTGAGTAGGCTTTGCATAATCGTAACTAGTGCCTGACAGGAAAAGAGAATTTTTGAAATTCTGTCGCTAGCAAATCGAACGGGATGGCCATTTGATGGAATTATAATGCCAGTTTTTTGCAATGGCGGAAGATCGTGACGCTTTTTTTGACGAATACCGTAGATTTTTGACAGCCGTTCCCCTTGGAAGTTCTGCAATGTTTCAAAAAATATGTGGGTTAAGCCGATTTTCGGTATATACATCGCTGCTCAGCCTCCTGGGTCATCAAAACAGCTCCCAAGCGA
>JBBIUH010000072.1:0-10014 GCA_037440305.1 Acidithiobacillus sp. | reverse complement strand
CGCCTCTCACATAGCCGCGGGATGCTCTTCTACCGAACTCTGGAGCTTGCCGTCAACCATGAGCCGGTGCGCTACCATGATCTTGTCATGACAGGACACCCAAAGGCTGTTCCGCCCAATCCGCCGAGAAAACGCGGGCATCCGCCCAGTTTGGAACGACCTTCGCCGAACCGCCCCTGGAGGCAAATCGCTAACTCCGGTTAAATGGATACCCCGGAATGGGCTTTTGTTAACCATCTTTTATATTTCGCACTGAAAAAGGTGAAACTTCAGTTCCAATAAGCAGCGGGCTTTACACTCAGCAAAGACCCCGTAGAACGAGCACATGGCCATCCGGATCGCGCAAGATGGCCATTGGTTCTCCCTCCACGATGCCGCGACTGATGACTGCCGCAGCCACGAGTGGCCGTGCCAGTAGGGTATTCAACAGCGCCACGCGCCACTCCAGGCGATCGGCGGCAATGGCGGTCAGCGCGGTGGCAACGTTGTCCCGCCCCAGGGGCTGCCGGTAGCCCAGTAACTCCAAATGAGGCGGAGTGTTGCCTGGGCGCATCGCGATGACTTCCACATCGGGCAGGGGGAGATGATCCAGATGTTCCTGCGCCAAGCCATGATTGCGCCCTCGACTGCCCATTTGTAAGCCCAACTGGGTATAGAAGGCGGTGCTCTGTGATGGATCCAACACGCTGATGGCACTGTGGTCAATGCCGAGAGTGGCCAGATCAGTGGATGCCTGCTGATGCCAATGCGGGTCTCCGGCTCCGGGAGGAAATTGCAGGAGTTCTACCGGATGTCCATCGGGATCACGAAATTTGAAGGCAGTCACAGCGCCCGTCTCGGAGGGAAGGGTCTGGGGCCCCCCTTGGGTAATGGCCTGGATGCCAGCGGCCATGACGCGCGCATGTACCACTGCAATGTCTGCCACTACCAGAGCGAAATGCTGAAACATGCGGTCGTTACTTTTGGCATCCGCTGGATAGGCCGCTGCTTGTGGACATTCGGTGAGTTCGAGCTGCTGCCCACCCAGGGACAGCTGAGCGCATCGGGTAAACCCAAGATCCATGCCAGGCAGGTGCGTCCAAGACGGCTGCTTGGCCGGCATGCCCTCGATCCGAAAGCCGAGAACGTCATGGTAAAACGCGACAGCGCGGTCAAGGTCCAGAGTATTGCGTCCCATCCGTAAGAGCGCGTGCAAACCTGCGCTCACGGGCGCTGCGCTCCGCGTCGATTTACCCAGATGGCATACAGAGTCTGGGAGGCGCAGAGAAAGAGGCGGCTATGGTGGCGATCCCCAAAACAGAGATTGGCCACCGTGCAGGGCACGTGGATCTTGCCCAGCAGGGTACCGTCGGGAGCAATGCAGTACACCCCATCGCCACCACTGGACCAGACGTTGCCCTCCTCGTCACAGCGGATGCCATCGGCATTACCGTGGGAAATGGCAAAAAACTCTTTGCCATCGGTCAGGGTTCGACCATCCTCGGCTACGGAAAACACATAAATACTGCGTTTGGACTGGGGCTCGAATTGGAGCCCCGTATCAACCAAGTACAACCGTTTTTCATCGGGTGAGAAACTTAAGCCATTGGGTCCAACCAATTGTTTCGAAGCAATATCCAGGCTGCCGTCGGGGTCTAGACGATAGAACCGTGCGGGTAATTCCGATTCCCGCCGACCGCCTTCATAATCGGTCTGGATACCGTAGGGGGGGTCAGAAAACCAGATGCTGCCATCTGACTTGACCACCACGTCATTGGGAGAATTGAGGCGCATCCCTTGAAAGTGGCTGGCCAGGGTGGTGATGCTGCCGTCCCATTCCGTACGTACGATGCTGCGCCCCCCATGTAGGCAGCTCACCAAGCGACCTTGACCATCGCGGGTGTGGCCATTGGCAAATTGGGAGGGTTGGCGAAACACCGATACCCCTCCCGATTCAGTCCAACGCAGGATCCGATTATTGGGAATATCACTGAACAGGAGGCACTGCTGATCCCCAAACCACGCCGGTCCCTCCAACCAACGAAAGCCCTCACCCAGCTTTTCCAGGGTGGCGTTGGCCAAGGTCATGGAACGAAATCGGGGATCGATGACTTCAACCACGCTCATTGCTGGTCCTCCAATTGTATCAGTATCAAAACGGCCGGTTCTTCACCCAGGGTGCCCGAGCGATGTCCCCGGCGTCCCTGGGAATCGGTGAGCGCGCCCTGATCGCCACCAAAGGAAATCTCTCCAGGGCCCATCTCCACTCGCTGGCCATCCATGGTTTCCACAAACCAACGACCCGACAGGGGAACAATCCACTGGGGTGCGGGGTTTTCGTGCCAGTCACCGGACCAGCCCACCGGAAGCACACTGAACAAGATTCTATGGGGCTTATCGTCCAAGGGCAGGTTCCACTGTGGTGCCGCGCCGCCCATACTCTGCTGCGCAAAATCCGTGCGTGTTCTCCGTTCTTGATGGCTGACACCCTGATCATCCACAAAAACGTGCCAATAGCTAATTTGGGGGTGCGCGTTCTCAGTCATGATCCATGCCCCTGGCCCTGGGAAGGGCGGTGTGTGCGGGTTGATAGACACCCGTGGAGGACAGGGGGTGACTCATGATGTACCCCACGGGAGCCAACTGCGTACCAAAAACAATCAACAGCAGGCCGCCCACCAGCCCGAAGTTTTTCAAGAAGTCCCAGAAGTGACTGCGACCCTGGCTATCTCCGGTGCTCCAGAAGTCACCGTAAGACCAGAAGGGGTGATAGAGGAGGGCAGTCACCACGCAAAAGGCCGCGAGTACTGCCGCCGCCAAGCGATCGTTCCAGCCAATGACAATACAAACGGGGGTAATCAGCTCTACCAACACAGCGACAGCGAGTAAGGGAGGACCACTCCAGGAGGGCAGAAACGACGAGTTTGCCTGGGCGAGCGCGCCCTTCCAGAAAAACACCTTATCCAAGGCGCTGAAGGGGAAAAGGACGACTAAGCAGATTCGGATAACTAAGGGTATTAGATAGAGATTGATCCACATGGTCAGTTTCCTATGGGCAAAAAGTGGCGTTGCTGCGGTGCTTTCTCATCGGGGAGGTTCGGCGTTCTGAGCCGCCTGAGTCGGGGAAGCCGAACCGCGGATCAATTGCACTGCCGCATTGCGGCGTAAGTAATCGCTGGACCAATCCAAGAGTGTACGTAGTCGATTGCCCGTACCAATGATTCGATAGATGTGCAGCAGCAACCACAGCAGCCAAGCGCTGAAACCATGCCAGCGCCAGCGCCGAATCTGGCAGACCGCATCCAGACGTCCCAATACGGCCATACTGCCGGGGTCTTGATAGCTAAACGGGGGAGGCAGGGGCTGGCGCTGGTGTTGGGCCAAGAGGACCGCAGCGGCATGGCGGGCCGACTGCAGGGCAAAGGGGGCAACCTGAGGCCAAGAAGACCCAGCGCGACTGATCGCCAAATCTCCGGCGACGAAGACCTCGGGATGGGTCTCCAGCCGAAGATGCGCATCCACCAGGAGCCGCCCACCATGCCCCTGTTCCACCTCGAGGTCGCCCATCATGGGCGCTGCCGTGACACCCGCAGTCCACACCAGAGTATGGGTCGCGATGGGCTCTCCCGAGTCGCAGACGACCAGACGTCCGTCGTAGGATTTGACGTGGGTTCCCAGGCGCAACTCCACTCCCAGGCGTTGTAGGCGCCGGGCCGCATGCTGTTGCAAGGCGGAGGCAAAGCCCGGGAGCAGGGCTTCGGCGCCGTGGATCAAAATGACCTGCACTCTGGATAGGGGAAGTTCGGGGTATTCTCGCGGCAGCATCTCCCGCAGGGTTTCTTGGAGCGCGGCGCCAAATTCCACGCCTGCAGCGCCCCCGCCGGCAATGACGAAGCGCAGCCAAGCCGCCTGTTCGGCGGCATCCTGGCAATGACTGGCATGTTCCAGTGCCTGAAAGAGATGGGAGCGTGCCGCCTCGGCCGCTTCCAGACCCTTGATATCCAGGGCGTGGCGCGCGATGGACGCATTACCAAAAAAATTGGTCTGGGTCCCGAGGGTGATGAACAGGTAGTCGTAGCTCAGGGAGTCGCCGTTGGCCAAGTCCACGCTGCGCTCTGCCAGATGGATGCTGGCAACTTCGCCCAGACGAAACCGCGTAGACGGGCGCTGCAAGAGGCGGCGCAAGGGGGTGGCAATCACCTCGCCCAGCAATTCTCCCGTTGCCACCTGGTACAACAGAGGTTGGAAGAGATGGTAGTTGTGTTGGTCTACGAGGGTAACGTCTAGTCCGTGCCCTGCCAAAGCGGCCGCCGCAGTGCGCCCGGCAAAGCCGCCCCCCAAGATCAGTACGCGCTCAGGCATGGGCGTCTTTGGCCGCATCGCGAATCCGATCCGCTACCCGCAAGGCATTTGCCATGATAGTCAGGGAGGGGTTGACGGCGCTGATGGAAGGCATGAAGCTTGCGTCTACCACAAAGAGATTGTCGAGGTCATGGGCCTTGCAGTGAGGGTCGAGGACACTGTCCCGCGGATCGGTGCCAAAGCGGCAGGTGCCCACCTGATGGGCCGTGGCCGAGATGTCCATGGCCTGGAAGAACACGAAAGGAAAGCCCGCGCCTTGCAAGATACCGCGCCATTTCTCACAGAGGCGGCGATGGGTCTCCCGATTCTTGGGCTGCCAATGTAGGCGGATTTGCCCCTCGTCACTGAGGGTCACGCGGTTTTCCGGGTCGGGGAGATCTTCAGTGGTCAGCCACCAGTCCACCGAATGGCTAGCCGCCCAGGCGGTCATGGGGATCGGCCAGCGCGGTCGTTGGGCATGCAAAAGCGCTGGCGTCACCTTCCCCAGTCCCTGAATATGGCCCAGGGGGTGGGGATAGTCGGGATCGCCCGAGTCCTCATAAAAGTCATTCAGGGCCAGGGTCTTCTGAAAAACGCTGCGATTCTCCCGCTGGGGCTGGATGGCCATGCAGGCACTGTTGAGGTGGCACATATAGTTGCGCCCAACCTGATCACTGCGATTGGCAAGGCCATTGGGGAAGGACTCGCTGCGGGAGGCCAGCAAGAGTGCGGCACTGTTGATGGCGCCAGCAGAGAGCACGACTATCCGCGCGGTGAAGCGGCCGCTGTCGGTCTCTACCCCGCTTACCCGCTGACCATCCTCGGCCAGCAGAATCCGCCTCACCCGTTCGTTGCAGCGCAGTTGGACCTCGGACGACTGCAGGGCCGGCCGTACCCCACACAGCTCCGCGTCCCCCTTGGCGTGGATCATGCAGGGAAAGCCATCGCAAGTGGGGCAGCGCACGCAAGGGCTGTGGGCGGGGTCATCGTCCAGGCGATGTAGGGCCAGCGGTAGCGGAAAGGGGTGCAGACCCTGTTCCCGTAGGGCCTGTTCTACCCGGGCGATGTCCGCGTCGTGGGGGAAGGGCGGGAAGGGATAGGGGTCGCGTGGCCCCTCGGTGGGATCGGCCCCGGCCTGCCCGTGGGTAAAGTACCAGTCCTCGGCCTGGGCGTAGTGGGGCGCCAGATCGCCATAGGCAATGGGCCAGACCGGGGTGGCGCCATCGGGATAATGCCGGGGCTGGAAGTCACCAGGCCGGCGGCGCAGGACCGCGGCACCATAGAACTTGGTGTTCCCGCCCACATGGTAGCCGGTGACGGGATGAAAAGGCGCGCCGGCCTCAACATCGAACCACTCTTCGTCCGTATGGTAGCGAAAACTGGCAAAGACCGTTTGGGGATCCCAGTTGCCCCATTCCCGCGGCAGATAATCGCCGCGCTCTAAAATCAGAATTCGCAAACCACTATCGGCCAGGGCGCGGGCCAAGGTGCCGCCGCCGGCGCCACTGCCGACGATGAGGATGTCGGCATCCATGGTCTAGCCTCCGTGACGGAAGTCAGGATAGATCAGCATCCCGCCATCCACAGCCAGGGTGGTGCCCGTTACGTAGCTGGCCAGATCGCTGACCAGAAACGCCACCACATGGGCGATTTCCTCGGGTTTTCCCAGGCGCCCCATGGAGATCTTCTTGTCCAGATCCCTGAGCGACTCGGGGTCGTCCCACACCGATTGATTGATGGGGGTCTTGATGGCCCCCGGGGCTAGGGCGACGACGCGAATGCCCTTATCGGCAGTCTCTTGGGCCAGTGTCTTGGTGAACATGGACAGGCCGGCCTTGGCGCTGGTGTAGGCACTGTAGCCTTCCCAAGGGATAAATTCGTGCACTGAGGTGACGTTCAGGATCACGCCGGCCTTTTGCTTTTCCATGCGCGGGATCGCGGCGCGGGCGCAGTAGTAAGGCCCCTGCAGATCCACGGCGATGACCTTTTCCCAGGCCTGGGGGTCGTCGTCTCCGACCAGTGCGTGGGGTCCGTCCATGCCGGCGTTGTTGACCAGGATGTCGAGGGCGCCAAAGGCCGATTCCACTTCCTGCAATAAACGCTCTACCGCCTGCGGGTCGGAGACGTCGGCGGCAAAGGCGCGTGCCTTGCCTCCCGCCTTCTCGATGCTTTGGACGACGGCTTCGGCTTCGTCCTGGCCTTTGCGATAATGCACCGCCACCTGCGCTCCGGCAGCCGCCAGCATTTCGCTGATCGCCCGCCCTAATCCTCCGCTACCCCCCGTCACCAGGGCATTTTTCCCTTGCAAGTCGATCGCAATCACGCCTCACCTCCACGGATTTCCACGTTGAAATCTTCCCCTTGCCAGCGCTCTGTATCGAGCCAAAAGAGGGTGAATTGAATGCTTTGGCCGGCGCGCAAAGCGCGGCTGGGGAGGGATGCCAGATGGGCCAGTCCCCAATCTTCCGCGTCCAGATCCTGGACTTTTTGCCAGCCGTCGATACCCCAGTGCACGCGAAAGGGTTGGGGCAGCAAAAGGCGGAGTTCCTGTCCCTGCTCCAGGGATTGCAGCCGGTGGCGCAGGCGCCAGATCCGATAGTCCAACTGCGGGCGCTTGCCAGCATAGCGTTTCCAAGTTTGCTCCGGCCTGTCTACCGGGTGGCCCTTGATGCTGCTGTGGCAGAGCTTCAGAAACTCGCCATGGGTCCAGACCAGGGGCATGGCCGAGCCGCTGGGTTGCCCCGGATACAAGCCCTTCTCGGGAATGGGATCGCTGTCCCAGACCTGCTCCGGTAGCAATCCTCCTTTGCCGGTCATCGCCGCCATGGCACGCAGGTAAGGTAGGGGGTCTTCGCCTGCGGCGATAGCATAATGACCGCGTTCGCCCGTGAGCAAAGGCCAGCCACGCCCAACGCCCGCGCCATCAAAGGGACTTCCATCCCGGTGTTCACCATAGCCATCACCGTTGTAGCGGTGCCAGACCGGACCATTGGGGGTATCGGTCTTGAGCAGACCATCCATCACCGTCACTGCGTCCTGCAGATGCGGGTCATCGGCACTGCGCAGGCCGTAGCGTACCAGTTGCAGGAAGTCTGTTGCCACTTGCTCGCTGGCCGCCCAATGAGGGTCCCGGGCGCGATTCTTGACCAGCACCCACTCGTCCTTTGCCCCCTCATGGGTCAGCACATCTTCGGGTGCAATGCGCAGGTAGTAGCCCGACACGTGGAAGCGCCGCGCTAGCTCCGTATCGCGAACGAAGGTCCAATCCTCGATATGGGCATTCCAGTAATCTGCCAGCATCAAGGCACAGTCGGCTGCCTTGCCCTGCAGAAACTGCGCGCCTTCGACCAAGGCAGCAATGGCGACCGCCAATGTAAAGGCATTGATGCCGCCGTCCTCCTCCCAACGGTCCTGCCCCGTCACCGGTCCCTCGCGGACGATGAACTGCAAGGCGCGTCGTACCATGTCGCCGATCTGCATCCCTTCCAGTGCCTGGCGGTCCTGCAAGAGGCTGGCGAGGAGGACCGGGAAGCCCGCCTCATCCAGCTGAATACCCTGCCAGAAGGGTTTACCACCGAGCCATTGGTTTTGCAGCCAGTGCCCGTCGGCCTGCTGGGTGCTGATCAGATAAGCGAGTACCTGGCGTGCCTCTGCCAGGGCGCCAATGGCCACCAGTGCCCCGGCGCTTTCCACCAGATCACGGGACCAGACCAGGTGATACCCGCCGCGGCTGTCGCTGGCCTCGCCCCAGGGCACTGACAGGCTGGCCACCCGCGCGCCGGGAAAGGTGTGATCCTCGTGCACCTTGAGCACATTGATGGAGCGGGCATAGAGGGTATGGAGGTCTTCGGGAATCTTCTTGCTGAAATTGCGGGGGAGGGGGTGGCTGCGATGCCACTGCCGCCACGCCGCCGTGTATCCCTCCTCGATCTGCCCAAAGCCACAGACCAAAGCGGCCCAGGCATTGGTGGCCGCCGCCTCCTTACTACTGCCGAGGCCCAGGGCCAGGGTCCCCTGGCGGGGGAGTTCACCGGCCAGGGCGACCTCCCCCGGACCAGCGCTGTCGTAGGCCCAGGTCATCCGGCCATGATCTGAGAAATCCTGCCACAGATCACTTGCCCCCACCTCGCCCACCGAGCGGCGGGTAAAGCCTGGCAACCCCTTCTCGTCCGCGCAGAGCAGGGCCGCACCAAAGGGGCCCTGTTCCGCCCAGAGTAAATCCCGGCCTTCCCAGCTGCCGCACCACGCCGCATTATTTTCCGCATCACCGCCCAGGCGTGCCGCGCAGAGCACGTAAGGTCGCAGACTCTCGTCGCCCTCCAGGTGGTACTCCAGCAGCAAAACATCCCGACGGGGATCCGGGCAAAGACGAAAGGAAAAGCGAAAGCGTTCGTGTTCGTGGGTGATCTGGGGCAGGGGAATCTCCGCGTCTTCCAGGTGGAACTCCGGTTCGGGCAAGGTCTTCAACTCGACCCAAAAGCCCTTGTCGTCCGCAATCAAAAAACCCATATCGCGGATTTGCGGGATATCGATGCGCGGGTAAAAGACCTCCGTCAGAATCCCGCGCGCCGTGGTGAACCAGACGCGGCTACTGCCGGGTGCGACTCCGACACAGCTCTTTTGGGCACTGGCCCAGACGGGGCGATTCCAGGACGGGGATGGGGCGTGGGACATGAGGGACTCCTGTATTTGCGGCGTTCAAACAAAGTGTAGACCATATAAGCGTAGGTCATGATGTTCACGCGTGTTGACTTGGTACCTGAATCCGTGACGCTGGCACCAAAAATCCATTCCAACACGTTGTTTTATATAACTGAAGTTTCACTGAATTTCACATTTTGCTGATCGCCAAAGCTCAAGCCACCATACGCATCAGCACCTTGGTGAATGATTTATGGATGGGTTTGCAAAGATTTGGCCAAAGCCCCAGAAAATGGTCGGAAAGTGCTTCGTCCGCGATGAGTCTACGGACATCAGAGAAGGCGAAACTGGTCCGGCCTTTGACGATATGGCGGCGCTTGGGGTCTGCCTCGATGCGGTCCGCGTAGATCCAAGTCAGGGTCGTGGCCAGCAGGCAGAAATTGAGGTGGTTCGTGACCGCATCGGCGGTACGGGTCTGGCTGCGGGCACTGCCGATCTCCTGCTTGATCTCCTTGAAGCCCGCCTCGATCTTCCAGCGGGCGCCATAGTATTCGATGATCTGGGTCACCGAGAGGGTCAGGTCCGTGGTGAAGAAGGCCACCCACTGGGTCTTGCGAAAAACCCAGACGACCCGCACCGGGCAGCGCAGGTTTTTGAGCATAGTGCGCCGGGAGACCGGCAAGGAGTAAAGGGTGAAAGTCCCTCACAGTAAAGGTGTAGCGAACCATGCTGTCCCCGAGTCATGCGTGGCGTACCGTGAGGTGCGGCGCGAAGCGTTGACAGGGGTGCGGATAGGCCAGCCATTGAGCCGCGAAAGAAAACATATTCAGGGTGCCGACGTCTTTGTGCTGGCGGAAGGCAATATGGGACAGAGCGCCATCGCAAGTTCTGTCCAGGCCCTGCGAGGTCTGAGACCCTGGCATGTCCGTACGCTCCTTGTTTGGGAACCGGGAGATCTCTGGCCTGACCACTGCTGGCAGTATCAGGCGGTGGCCCGCATCGGGAAGGCGAGGAGCCGAAGCCGATGATGCACAGACCAGAGAAGTCAGACTC
>JBBIUH010000071.1:0-10378 GCA_037440305.1 Acidithiobacillus sp. | reverse complement strand
GAGGATCATCAGGAGCCGCAACCACGGCACCTGCCATACCCACGGCATACTGACCAATACCAATCAACTGATAACCATCTGTTGCAAATGCGCCGGCCGACAGCCCCATCGCCAACGTCGCGCCAACCGCAATTCCTAAAATTTGTGATTTTTTCATCTGAATCCTCCGCCCTCAATTGTGTCGCTAATGACACGATGATTGTGTCGGAACTGGAACAGTGTTGCAAGGCCTTGGTTCTATCAATTTTTTAATCCGTTTATCAACCCACAAAATGATGGTTTATTAGCAATAATAAATATTATAAAGGCCCGTAAGAGAACACACAGAAATCCAACAAAAAAGGGGCCGAAGCCCCTATATGCGCACTACATAATATACCCCGATTCGGGGCGAGATCTTGGCGCTAGCCCAAAAACTGCAAATCCTGCAACCGCATCTGGCGCCGCACGATCTCCACATCTTCCTTGTTCAGCGCAAAAGGAAAGGAGCGGATGTCCGAAGGCGACGAATCCCCATAAGGCCGATTACAGGCGCTGACTTCTTCATCATCCTTACCTGGGCAACCGGAGGTCTGAAAGGGCTTACCGGAGTTGATGATGTCTTCCAACTCCGCCTGGGGATAACCGAAACCCTGTACGCGACCATACTGATCAAACTCCATGTCCTCATAACGGCCACCCGCATAGTCAATCAGAAACCGGCCCAACTGCACCCGGCGCCAATGGTCCTGGGGCACGGCGTCCCAGTCTTCCATCATGGAGCCCTTCTCGGGGAAGAAGGCAAACATGTGGTTATGCCCACCCATGTCCTTCAGCTTCTGACAGACGGCGAGGATTTCCTGCTCCGTCTCACCCATGCCGCAGATCAGGTGCGCGCCGAACTTTTCGGGACCGTAAATTTCCGCCGCCCATTCGATGGTCTGCCAGTACTTATCCCAGGAATGAGGGCTCTGCACCGTCTTGCCACGGGTACGCTCAAAGATTTCCGGCGTCACGGCGTCCAATGCGACGGTAAAGATATCGGCACCCATCGCCTTGAGGTCGATGAGATCCTGCTTCTCCATGGTGGTCGGATTGGAAAGGATGGAGGCGGGGATGTGGGGCGCCACTTCCATCCAGCGCTTCAGCATGACTTGTGTATCATGGTCAGAATCGGGGTGGGTGATCATACTGATGCACATACGCTGGAACTGGCCCTTGTCGCTGTTCTTGGCGATACGCTCCAGCATTTCATCCACGCGCACCGTCGGCCAGTCCACCCGGATGAAGTTGCGGTCGGCATAATCGCGGCTCTCCTCACGGTGCCGTGCCAGACCGCAGTAGGTGCAGTTGGCACGACAGCCTTCCGGATAGGTCATCAGCAGATTCAGACAATTAGTACAGGGGGTACGGTGCATCACCCCAGGCACCAGGCCCAGGGTAATCGCCGCCGCGGTGCTGAGCTGCACATATTCAGGCGACCGCATCATCGGCGTTTTGACGAAATAATCCGGGCGATAAAAGTTCAAGGGCTGAGAATTTTCTTGCGCTACCGCACTCATGGAAGTTCCTCCTGTCATTCCGCCTCAGGCGGCGTAGTATTCATCAAAGGCGATCCAGCCGGATCGCATCACCCTGTCTTCCTGGGCCGCAGGCTGTCGCCACACGGCTTCCAAAGATTTTCTCCGCTGCACGGCCCGCGCCAGGGCCGGACCAAACTGATCCTGCATATCTTCTGCGTAGCTCTCTAATGCGTCCCCGTCGCCCGCCAGATAATCAGCAGCAGCCAATCCTGCGCCCTCACCACTGATTACCGCAGCGGGGATGCCCGCCCCGGTAATGGGATGGGTAAGCCCCGCTGCGTCTCCGGCAAGCAGCACGTTGCCATGCACCATGGACCGAATGCCGCCCACGGGAATCGCGCCACCGGTACGCCCGAAGATGGCTTCGCCGACGATCCCGCGCTCTACCATCTGCCGATGCAACTGCTCCAGCGGCAATTTAAGATTGTCCTCAAAACGCCGATCCGCACCCAGTCCGAGATTAGCCACCGGCCCACGGGGGAATAACCAGCCATAGCCGCCAGGAAAGGCATCCGAGAGGAAAATATCCGTATCCGCATAGGGACGCAGCAACGGCACCGTATATTGACGGGTATAAACGACTTGTTGATGTGGCAAGCCCACCGCCTCCGCCACCAGGCTGTGTGGCCCGTCGGCGCCGACCAGCAGACGGGGGCGCACGGTGAATGCTTCTCCGGTGCCGCGCCGCAGGCGGGCCACGTCGCCATCCCAGGCGAGAAATTGGCAACGCATTTCCACCTGCGCGCCCGCCGCCCGCGCCAACTCCGCCAACCCCTGATCAAAACGTGCCCGGTCAATTATCATACCGGGAAAGACGCTGTGGTGCTGTAGCCCGGATGGCAGTACCGTCAACATCCCTTCTATGTCCTGCACCCGCGAACCCGTTTCATGTACGGTACGCAGGAGCGGCATGGGGACGAACTCGGCACACTGCACCGGGACACCGACCTCCGCACGGCGATCCACGCAGATGACCGTAAGGCCTTTGCCCGCAGCGGCACGCGCTGCCGCCGTGCCGGCCGGACCGGCACCAATCACCAGTACATCTATGGCTAAAGGGTTCACGCGTCTTTTGCCGCCATCCGCAATACCGTCGCGAAGTGCTCCGGCTGTAAGCCGAAGCCATCGACAGCCTGTTTCTCGAACAACCCCTCTATAACACCGTCCACGTCATTCAGATGGACATTACGCAGCGCCGCCTCCAGATCGACGATAGCGCGCCGCGGCTGAATAAAGTAATCGCCGCTGAAGTGAACCTGGCGCACTCGGTTCCCATAACTATCCCAGAGCATTTCCGCTTGCAGCGTGCCACCGGGGGCGCGTAACGTCGCTTTACACAACGGCATATCGTCGCGTGCGCGGCGGTTGATGCCGAGCCACTCCGCATCACGCACCTTCGCCAATGCCTCTGGCAGCAATTCGGTAACACAGTCCGGCAAGCCCCCTTCAATGAAAGACAGCCCCAAATGCGCGCGGAAACCATCCAGCAAGGCCTTCTGCACCGCCATTAACTCCGGCGCTTTACCCAACAAGGCTTTTAAGCTGGTCACCCGTTCCGCGACTGACGAAATGGCGTGTGCATCCAGTTTCTCCAATGGCACGCGCAGTACCCGCAACATCCGCGGGATATCCAGATCGACCAGCACTGTGCCCTGAAACAGCAACGTGTCTCCATCCATAATCCCACCAGTGCCGGAAATCTTTCGCCCTGCCACTTCAATATCATTGCGCGGACGAAATTGCGCGCTCACCCCCAGAAGCGATAAACCAGCCGCCGCCGCTTCACAGATTCTCTGCGACAGCGAGGCCATATCACCCTGGGGCAGCGCGTCCCGCCGACAAACCAGCTCCCAGCCTATCTGGGTGGGATCAAAAATCAGTGCACCGCCGCCGGTGAGACGACGCTGCACGGCGATCCCCTGCTCACGGCAGAACTCCAAGTTGAGTTCCTGCTCCGGTGATTGGTGATAGCCGACCAGCGCGGATTCCTCAAAGCGCAGAAAACGGAAAATATTGGGAATCTGACCTTCGGACATCACCAGGAGCAACGTTTTGTCCAAGGCCATATTTTCGTCGGCCGGGCGCAAGCCGGTATCGACCACAAGCCAGTCTTTGGCGTTATACGTTGTCATAACGCACGCAGCCGAACGAACGTGAAGCCCAGAAGAAACATTGCAGTCTCAGGCCGTAAACACGATCGGAATATCCCGCAGTTGGGTACGACGCTTCGGCGCGGCGGGGACATAATCCAGAGGCATAGTGGTCGTCTCGTCACCAAGTGCCAGGACTTCTTCACCGACAATCATGGAGCAGCAGGAAGGTGTCACAAAGACATCCCGTTCCAGGTGCTTGGCGAGGGCCAGCATACCATCAGAGGGGAAGGCCACCCCGTTCAGTCCTGCCATGACCGCATAGGTATCGGTGATGGAACGATGCACACCGGAAGGCCGCGCACAGCCCAGCAATACCGGCGTTTCCGGCAGGGCAGCCCGCGCATCCATAAAGAATTTACCGATTTCATCCGCCGCTGGCGTCGCGAAAGGCCGACTCGAAGCGGCATACTGCGGCATGATTACCACCAGCACCAACGCACTGGGCAGATGCCGTCGGATGATCTCCAGAGCGTTCCACTCACCAAGCAGCTCCCCGTAATGCAGCCCGATGACAATATGCGGCACCACTTTCATCTTGGTGGCCACCAAGGCTTCTAGCGCGGCCTCAAAATCATCCACCGAACGGCGCAAATGGTAAACTTGGTTGATGGTGTCCTGCGCACCGATTACATCCATCATGGCCACATCGACGCCTGCATCCTCCATCCCGCGTGCAAACTCCGGGGTGGCGATACCCGTATGCATGGCAATCTGTAAATTCGGATAGCGATCCTTAATCTTGCGCACCGTCGGGAAATAAGGTTCATAATGGACCACGTTCTGATGGTCAGAACCTCCTGAAAGAAGCAGCCCACGGCCCCCATCCTGGACAATCTGGTCCACTAGGCGATCCAGTTCTTCTGGCGTCCGCACCGGAATCATCGGCTCCAGAATCTTCGCCTTACAGTGATCGCACTGTAACTTGCAGTCCCCACCGGTGATGGAGATAGCCGGGAAGGCGTTCTTCCCGCATGCGGAGACCTCCGACGTTTCATGATGCTTGAAAGAAGGCGTATAGAAATTGATACGACCCACCTGGCTACCGGACAGACCGGACCACCGTTCGCGCATAGAGTCCACCAAATCCGCATTGAGGACCAGATCCTCCAAAGCCTCTACTTGAGAAACAGCGTTTAACCATGGGTTCATATGAATTTCCATCCTTTACACAGAGAGAAAGCCGGACGGCCGCAAATGCGGCCGTCTTCTTGGATCATGACGGGCTTTGCTAATCAGCAGCCGCCGAAACCATCAGCAGTCATCTTTTCTTCAAAGGCCGCCAAAGCGTCGGCGCCGGTCTTCAGTTCACCAGCATCACCGTCGAAGTCTGCCGGGGTAAGCTTGGCAATCCAGCCGCTGCCATAGGGATCTTTGTTGATGAGGCCGGGATCTTTCGCAACATCATCATTGCTTGATACGACGGTGCCACTGACCGGGCTCTTCAACGGGCCTACCCATTTGCCAGACTCAACGGTCGCTGCCGACTTGTCCTTCTTGATGTCCTTACCAGCGCCCTTCGGCGTATAAGAAACGATCTGTCCAGCTAACGCACAAGCATAGGAGGTCATGCCGATGGTCACACTGCCATCATCTTCCTTGCGCAGCCACACATTATTATCCACGTTGTACAGCAGATCTTCGGGGATTTCACAGCCACGTACAGTTCCCATCATTTTCTCCTTCGGGGTTACATTTTAGGTAAATAGAGCATGCTGCCAGGCAGCATTATTTAAAAAAACAACAATCGGTCCACGGACAAAATCAAGTCGGCGAGATCACCGGCAGACGCCACCGCATCCACTTCCTCAATCAGGTTATCGGCCTCGATCTCATAGCCTGGAAGTGCCGGGCGGCATACGTGAATTTCTACCCCGGCATTTTTCGCGTCACGAATAAAGTCGATAATGCGCTTACCACCAGCCATCGCCGAGAGATTTTCCGCAACACCCACCTGCATCAGCCTGACCGCTTCCATCGTGCAAAAAATCTTAACCTCAGCATCCATGGAAGACAACAAGGCACCCAGATAAAAGGGTGTCGCACAGCGATGTGCCGTGCTTGGCCCGCTGGTCATCACGATGACTACCGACTTTTCGCCCTGATCCTCCAAGTAGTGATCGCTCATCGCATTCCTCGTTCACAATGAATATCATCACGCAGACAACGCTGCCGGTACAACTCAAACGCAGCGTCTCCAGTAGACAGCTTTTCGAGTGCAACATCTACCGAAGCCACTGGCCGTACCCGTGCGATCCATGCTTCGTAGGGTTCAATATTGAGAAGATTAGGGTCTTCCAATACATCTTCGTTGGCCAAATCAATCACGCAATCAAAGACATTCGGCACAGGGCCCGCCCATTTCCCACTCTCAATAGTGGCGACCGGCTTACCCACCGGACGACGTGTCCCAGGCCTGCGTACCCGGACATGCAAAATCTTTCCCGCAATCGACTGAGATATGTCGGTCATACCCACGGTAAGTGTGCCATCGCCTTCGCGTCGCACCCAGATTTGGCATTCCCGATCGTAATATAATTCGGCGCGGAATTCGCAACCGTTACATTCCATAGCCTTCCCCTGGTGTCAGCGGCGGGTAAAAAAAAGCGCCCCGCAAAGGGGCGCCTTTCCACACCGTTAGATAATACCTTTGGCAGCGAGGAGATCCATCGAGTCGCTGACATTGTCGGGGATACCGACTTTGCGAGCAGACAGACCCATGGCCAAACCGAGCAACTGGGTGAAGTAAATCACCTTGACGTTCGACTTGATGCCGAATTCCGTCTCAGCACGGACCTGATGCATTTCCAGGCCAGAATGGCAGGTAGGACATTCGGTGGCGATCACTTCCGCACCGGCATCTTCCGCCGCCTGTAGGATATTCAGTACCAACTGGGTGGAAGTGTCCGAATCAGATAACGTATGGGCGCCGCCACAACACGCCGTTTTCAGCGGGAAATCCACACTGACAGCACCGGCAGCAGACAACAAATCGTCCATAAAATGTGGCGCATAAGAAGACTCGGAGCCAGGACCCTGATCCTTCTCCGGAAAAATCTGCCGGGGACGGGTGTACATGCAACCGTAGTAGTTGGCAATTTTCAGCCCATTCAAGCTCTTCTTGACCTTGCTTTTGATGCCGTCGGTGCCCACTTCCTCCATGAACCATTCCAACGCATGCAAGCTGCGCACATCGCCGTCATAAACAGGGTCACCCGACTTGTTGGCGAGCTCCTGCACCGTTTTCATGGTTTCTTCCGAAGTGGCACACTCATATTCGGCCTGCTTCAGGTTACGATAGCAGCCGTTACAAGGCGCCATCACTGTATCACAGCCCTGCAGCTTACTGGCAATAGCCAGATTCCGCGCGGACATATAGGTCTGTAGCATGGGATGAATGTTCTTCACTTCCATCGCGCCACAGCAGTTGTAGTCTTCGAGGTTTTCCATCTCCAGACCGAGTTCTTTCACCAGAACGCGGGTGGATTTGTCATAGGGTCCGCCGGAACCTTCCAGCGCACAGCCCGGATAATATGCAACTTTAGCCATGATGAGCAGCCTCCTTCTGTGCCTTCACGTATTCAGCGAGGACTTCACCGGTTTTACCCCATGATTTGGTCTTCGGACGGAACACCGCGTTCATTCCCATTTTGGCCAACTGTCCCAAAGGCAGGTGCTTAGTCAAACGTTTGCCAAACTCCACGATCCAAGCCTGTACCAAGGGCTGGCCGGAGCGCTTGAAAAACCCCATCATGACCTCAGTATCTTCAATGCGCCCAAACTCGATGCACTGATGCGTGAACTCTTCATCAAAATGTGACGACAGCGTCTTGGGCGTTAAGCCGTTCTCTTCCAGCCAATGCGCTGTCGCCTTCATCACTCCTTCAGGACGGACATCCTTAGGGCAGATGTTGGTGCATTTATTGCAAGAAACACACTGCCAGATGATGTCTTTATCCTTCATCAACTCGGCTTTCAGCCCCAGACGAATCAGATAAATCCAGTAACGGGGATTAAAATCCACATTCTGCGCATACATGGTGCAGGAATTGGTGCAAGAACCGCACTGCCAGCAGCGATGCACGTTCTCACCACCACTGTAACTCTGGATGATCTCTTCAAAATGCTCTTCGTAGTCCGTCAGCGTGCGTGGGGTAATCATGGTGTTCCAGGAACCGGAAACATCCACCCCATCTACTACTAGGTGATCGTGCTGCAAAATCCGATCGGGATCGATCAGTGTTTTTTCATGAATAGCCATAGCCGCTCCTATACCCTAATTCATCAATGAATGTCGTCTCTCTTGATGCGAGAGCCACCCATCCGCCGGTGTACCTCTACGCCCAGCAACTTACGGATCTGTTCCGTAAAGTCTGTTTGGCCGCCAAAATCTGAACGCAAAAAGCCTTCTGCCATAGCGCGCACATATTGCGAATACTGATGGGCCAGGATGATATCGACCATATAAAATACATCACGATATACCCCTAATTCTAATAGCGCTTCCCGCATCCACTGGCGCAAACCCTCAAACATTTCCGGACTTTCGCCGAAAGGGAAATCAGTCAGGTAGTCACCCCCACGGATGAACTCCCGCACTGCGCCTGAGGTCGTACTTTGATCCCAGACCCAGCGCGTCATCAGCGGATACCGCTCGGGATCGCTGAAGTGTAAAACTTCGGCCCCCATATCCCTGATAACGCGTTTCGCTTTTCCTGTGGCAGGCAAAGCCTCTTCAAAACGCGTCATGCGCTGCGCCAGATCGCCGTGACCATCCAGCAAATCGCGCATCATTTCACCTACCCGCGCAGGACCCTGCTCCTCTATGACCGGCCAGACTTTGCGTCTCGCAGTGAACATCTGTTCAACGAGATGCGCCATCCGCTCGTCGGTCAGCGGCTGTTTGTCTTCCAGAAGAAGATGACGAAAACTCGCCGTCTTCTCCGTCAGGCTACTGACCAGATCAGCAAGACCCTGCTGCCCCTCGAATGCCGCTTCGAGCTCATAAAAGGATCTGTTGAGCAGCCCTTTATCAAGCTCAATCGGCAGCGAGGCGGGAACGATATGCTCCTCGTTCCGGTTATGGTAAATGTCAGCTGGCAACTTTCTGCTGTCCGTAGAGATCGGCTACCGCACGCGAACCTGCTGCCTGACCCTGAGCAATAGAACTATCAATATCTTCCGGACCTGTAGCAGCGCCGCACACGTAGATACCCTTGCGCGTCGTGCCCTGACTATTCGTGTACTGTTCCGCGCGATCGATAAATCCATGCTTTTCCAGGCCAATACCAAAGGTCTTGGCAATTTCCGGATTCAGCGCGTTGGGATCCATACCGATGGCATGCACGACGATATCCATGGGAATGACGATAGGACGCTTGACCAGGGTATCTTCACCTTTGACCAGCAGGCGACCGTCTGGTGACTTGGTGACTTCGGCGATACGTGCCTTGACGAACTTGGTTTTGAATTCTTCTTGGCTCTTCCAGTAGAACTTGTCTTCGTAAAGGCCGAAGGTACGGATGTCCATGTAATAAATGAACACGTCAGTACTCGGAGAAATTTCCTTGATCTCCATGGCGAGATTGGTGGAAACGGTGCAGCAGATCTTGGAGCACCATTCACGGCCAATCTGGCGGTCGCGCGAACCGACGCAAAGCAGAATAGCCACACGCTCTGGAACCCGGCCATCGGAGGGACAACGGATCTGACCTGCACTCACCATCTGCTCCATCTGGGTGGTGGTAAGCACGTCTTCGTAGGTGCCGAAGCCCCATTCCGGCTTATTGATGGAGTCGAAATGCGTGAATCCGGTGCCGAGAATGATCGCGCCCGCTTCGACCTTGTCGCCGTTGCTCAGGGTAGCCGTAAAGTTGCCGGCTTCGCCCACCACCTGCGTGACCTTGGCAGACTTGTGGATGCTGACGTTCCCGTCGCCTTCCACACGGCTGACCATACGGCCGATGGCATCTTTGGCCCACTCGCCCGATGGTACCAGCTTGGCGTAGCCAGAGATGATGGGAGCACCGCCAAGAACGTCTTCTTTCTCGACAATGACGGCTTTCTTACCCATTGATGCAATAGTGGCTGCTGCCGATAAACCTGCTGGACCTGCACCTACGACTAAAACTGTATCTTGTGCACTCACTGAACTTTCTCCTTAAGCGCCCGCTTTCATGTTGATGTTTTGATTGGTGGCGAGTTCGGGGTTGTAGAGGTATTCCACATTGCCCTGTTCCACCTGCTTGAGATATTCCTGGAAGTCGGCCTTGGCCTTGTCCCAGCTGATGCCCATCTTTTCCACCAGGTCTTCACAGGGTGAAGCGTGCCACTGCAACTGCACGATCTTGAAGGGATCGGCGCCACAGGCAAGTGCCGCGAGCTGCACGTCGGCGACAATGGGGATGCTGTAGTTCATGTCATGGGCCTTGCCGATCCACTGGTTTTTGTCCATGGTGGTGATACAGCCGGTATCAATGCCAACCATCACATCGGCATTGGCTTCTTCCCGGGCCACCTTGATCTTGCGATTCATGGTAAAGCTGCGGGTGAACTCGCGCTCGGAGATGATGTGGCGGAAACCGAAGCCACAGCAGTCATACCAGGTGGAATAGTCGATGACCTGAGCGCCCAGAGCCTGGGCAACGGAAGTGCCGACCGCGGTAC
>JBBIUH010000070.1:0-10783 GCA_037440305.1 Acidithiobacillus sp. | reverse complement strand
CGGTGGCCAGCACCAGACGTTCCCAGTGAATGACATCGCCATCGGCCAGGGTGGCGGTGTGTGCGGCGCGGTCGATCTTCTGGACCGTGCCCATCTGAAGTTGTCCGCCGGCCGCCAGCAGGGGCGCGCGCCCGGCCATATCTTCGTCGGTTCCGCCCAAGGTGCCGAATATATAGGGGATACCACAGGGAATCACCGCGTCCGTCTCCGGGCGGATCACCAGCACTTTTTTGTGCGGCGAGAACTGGGCGGCGGTAATACCCGTCATCATTCCGGCGGGGCCTCCGCCAACGATCAGGATATCCGTTGCTGTCACAGCCATCTGTTACTCCTTGTCAGTTGCGGTTGAAAAAGGGATGCAGCGACTGGTTTATCATGCTCCACGATTGGATCCACCTGTCAGTGTAGAACATTCTGAACGTCCGTTTTGCGGATGGCACAGAGGGTGAGATATGGATGGATGCCCTGATTCATGGCCCATCTGCGGGCGTTTTGGATGTCTTTCGGAGCCCAAGGTGTGCAGCGCTGTGAAGCTGGAGCATGGGGTAATGAGCGTGCGGAATGAACCAAGCAAAATCAGGCTATTCCGCCCAGTTCCTGCTGACCTCACGGGACAGCGTGATACGTAAGGCCTGAACTTCTGTGGCTTGAGTCCGCCGGGCTTCATAAAGGGGAGATTCTAATGCTATTATGTCCGCCGTGTCTTGTTGGCACTGTTCTTAATAGGATACTTGGGCCGCGTTGATGATAAGAGGCACCGATGCTACGGCGCCCGACTCACCTTTTATGAGTACCATTGATTGAGGAGTATGGCTATGAGCGAGAAGGACAAACTGATCACCCGTCGTGATGCGCTGAAAAACATCGCGGTGGTAGCTGGTGGAATTGCTGTTACCACGATGGTTGGGGCCGGTACGGCGAATGCCGGTACAGTATCCAAGGCATCGGTTCAGTATCAGGATCACCCCAATGGCAAACAGCAGTGTTTGGTGTGCGCAAACTTTGTTGCTCCGCATGGCTGTAAAGTGGTTGCCGGGAAAATTGATCCAACCGGCTGGTGCGTGGCTTTTGCGCCCAAGTCTGCGTGACGCTATTAACTACGAATCTTAGAATAAGATGTTGGTGAAAGGCGGCGAGTGGCACAACTTGCCGCCTTAGATGCTGGCGTATGCCATAATGATCTTAACTGTAATTTTCCATATCGTTTCCTGGGAAACCCGATGATAAAAATGGACGTAAACCAAGCAATCATGGGTGGCGCAATCTTCGCTGCTGTCGCGATGGCTGTTGGCACATTTGCCGCGATCTATTCGCTGTATAGAGTGGACGCAGCAGCATCTCAATTGTATGCCGTGCAGCAGGAAAGTGTATTAGCAGCAAAAATTATTTCGACATCAGCATTCACGCGCGAGGCGCTGGAGCAAATTGCCGATGCAGTCAGTAATTACAATGCGGGAATTAGTACTGACGTCAACAATGGAACACAGGTGGCCACGATTCTGGCGGACGAAAACAGCAATGACTCACATACGCAAGAACTTGATCGCATGGTTCTCTCTAAACCCGGCTCTCGCGCTGCACGCGCCTTGTTAATGTTGCTGTCGACAAAGAGATCGGCGCGCACTGCAGCAGTGCAAGAAATCCATGCGATGCAAAATGGCGATTTCGATCAAATAGGAGATATTTATAAGCGTGCGGTGAACCCCGCTTATGGAAAATACAATATTGCAGCAAAACAACTATTTTCTGCGTTTAACGAAGATGCAGCGGCTTTGTCCAAGAAGACCCGCACCATATACCATGGCATGCTTTTAATCCTGGTTATTTCCGGAGTAGGCGCTATCGTGCTGGTGCTTCTAATCGCGACCATGGTAAACCGCACAATCCGTGTGCAGTTGCGCAACACCAGCCAGGTGGTAGGAAAGATAGCGGGAGGAGATCTTCGCTCCCGCGTCGATACCCATGACATGCGTGGCATGCTGGCCAACATCGGTTCGTCCGTCAACGAAATGGGTAACCGGCTCGCGACGTTGATCCACAATGTGCGCAGCGCCGCCGATGAGGTGGCCCAGAAAGGCACAGAGATCGACGCTCTATCACAAGATCTGAGCTCCGGAACCATCAAGGCTAACGACCAGGCCGATTCCATATCCACCGCAGTAAAAGCCATGAGTGTCGCCGCTACGAACGTGGCTCAACGTGCGGAGGAAATCGCATCAACGGCACAACAGGCCAAGGTGGAGGCCGACAAGGGCGGGTGTGTCATTGGGCAGACCCTTGACGCGATGAAAGAGATTGTCGCGAGCATTGAAGGCGTAGCCCATACGGTCAGCCGTTTTGGCGAGTCCAGCGCACGCATCGGCGACATCGTCAGCACCATCCAGGAAATTACCAACCAAACCAACATGTTGGCATTGAACGCCGCCATTGAAGCGGCGCGCGCAGGGGAAAGCGGACGAGGGTTTGCGGTCGTCGCCGACGAAGTACGCGGACTGGCCAACCGCAGCGTAGAGGCCGTGGTAGCTATCCGTGCCATTGTGGAAAACATCCAGCGAGATTCCGGCGACGCCATACAGGCCATGGAAGCGGGGAAAGAACGGGCTCGGCAAGGAGCCAAACAGGGAGACGAGGCTCGGCAGGCGCTATCCTTGATCACCGGGCAGATTGATTCCGTATCGGAAAGGGTGGTTTCCGTGGCAACTGCAGCCGATGAACAGAGTAAGGCGGTTCAGCAGGTGACCGAGAACATTCTCCATATCTCTACGGCACTGCGTGGTACCGCCGAGGCAAGTGAGGTGGCACGCAATCAAGCCGGATTATTGCAAAAATCTGCGCAACTGTTGAGAGAGAATCTGCGCACCTTTAAAGCAGATTAGGGCCACGTCTGATTCTATGGCATCAATCCTATCAAGGCTGAGATGGGTAAGGGAAAGCCATCATTCAATTTCAGCGGCGGCCCTGCACTTTGTGGTCTCTTCAAAAGTTACCTTGATCAGCTTTACACCAGTTTCCTTAAGCTGTATGGGACCAACTGTATGAAGCAGATGATAGGCCATGTTTTCTGCTGTAGGATTAAATGGAACAATAACTGCAGATGGATCAATATTGCGTAGAGGAGATGACAAAGGGTCTTCTTCCCATACAATAAACCTATGATCCCAATTATTTTCCACCCAGTCGCAGAGACTATCCTTAATCACAGAAAAATCCATCACACGGCCAACAGCGTCCAGCGTGTCAGCAGTTACTGTAAAATGCACCCGACCGTTATGTCCATGCAAAGCCGCGCATTTTCCTTCGTGCTGATACACGCGATGTCCATAACTGAAATCATGATATCGTTCTGCTATGATCTTTGTTCTCATCTTGACTTCCTTGTCTCACTGAACACGGGTTGCAGGAGGAAGCATCACAACATGCGTTGAAGTAGATGCACCCCTCGTGAATAGTTACGAAATGGGGATGATGCAATCCACCGGACAGACTTCCTGACACATGGGTGTAGCAAAAAAATTTTCACATTCCGTGCATCGATCCGGATCAATTTCATAATGCTTCAATCCGGGAAAAACCGCGTTATTGGGACAGTCCGGTTCGCAAATGGTGCAATTGATGCACTCGTCGGTAATGGATAAAGCCATAAGTAAGGTGTACTCCTTTGAAAAATTTTGTGAGCCACATTATAGTGGACCCCATATTTGAGACAATGGTTTAAGCTTATTGTCTGGCAAGGAGAAGGCGATGGGCGCAGTGAAGCGGAGCACAAGATCTATCCCTACGTCACACCGGACCAGCTTAAACTCATCCTCTAGCTGCCTTGACTGGTTCCACCATATTCTGGAGCATGGCGCATGAATTTTCTTCGGAGACTACGGCAAAGACTTTGGCTCGGTGCCAGGATAGAGATCGGCCAGTTTTTCTTTGTAGGGCCTGGAGAATTGGCGGATTTTATCAGTAGCCGCCCCCATTTCCCGCTTTTTTCCCGTTATCGCGCCCGGTTCATCCTTTCCCGTGTCCAGATGACGGCCGCCGTGTTCGCGGTGCTAACCCCGCTGTGGATGGTGGTCGACTTCGCCACCTTCCCGTTTAGGACCGCGGTCACTTTGGCGGGTGCGCGAATTTTTACCAGCGCGGCCTTCGGTCTCCTGGCTTTCCTTTGCCGCTGTTCACCGAGTGTGGGACATGCCAAGGTTGCCGTCGGGTTGCTGTTGACCATCCCCACCACTTTTTTCATCTTCAGCCGGTTATTGCTCGCAGACGTGCATTTCGATGCGTTGGGGCGGGCCATGGTGGCTGGGTATGCCTTTTTGCCGTTCGTGTTGCTGGCCGGACTGGCTCTGTTTCCATTTGTGGTAATGGAAACACTGTTGTTCAGTCTGCCCATGTTGTCGGCCTTCATGTTTTCTGAATTGTTGCACAGTCAGGGGATACTGCCCGGCATGAAGGATATAGCCGTATTCTGGTTGCTGCTGTTGATTACGATTGTGAGCAGCATGGCTTCCCTGAGCCAGCTTCAACTCATGAAAGGATTGTTTCAACAGTCCAGTCTGGACCCCCTGACGCACCTGTTGAACCGGCGTAGCGGCGAGCAATTCCTGCAATTGCAGATGGCTCTGGCTCAACGCCAGAAATTCCCCATCTCCATGGTTTTCCTTGACCTGGATGATTTCAAGCAGGTTAACGATGTTTTTGGGCACAAAGCGGGGGATGATATTCTGCTCTATGCCGCCGAACAACTGAAAGCGGCTTTGCGCGACAGCGATGCGGTGATCCGCTGGGGCGGCGAGGAGTTCGTGCTCGTCATGCCCTATGCCACCGCAGAACGGGCTTCAAAACGGATGGAGGCCATCATTCATAGCGGCATTATGCAACGACCCGACGGCCAGCCCTTGACCTGGAGTGGTGGCATCGCACAATGGCCACAGGATCGCGCAGACACCTGGCAGGAACTGGTGAAATTGGCTGATGATCGCATGTATCGCGCCAAAAAGGCGGGTAAAGCACAGATATGTTTGGAATAGTAGAATGGATACCCTCAAATATCCAGCACATGCGCTTCCGTAACCCGTAGCAGTGCATCCAGATCATTATGGGAGAATATCTCGGTCCCCGGCCGGGCGGCCGTGCCGCTGCCGCAGGCGACAGCCAGACGCAGGGCCTCTGCCGGACTTTGGCCGTGGGCCAGCGCGGCGACGAGACCGGCGACCATGGAGTCACCCGAGCCGACCGTCGACTTCACCTGAATGGGGGGTGCCTTGGCGAAATAACTGCCATCGGCCCCGACCAGCAGTGCGCCGTCGCCCCCCAGGGATACACAGACATACTGCACCCCTTCCCGCTGTATGGCGCGCGCCTCCTTCGCCACATCTTCCAGCGTGGGCAACTCGCGCTGACGCAGGAGGGACAGCTCATAACGGTTGGGTTTGATCAGGAAGGGGTGATGGGGAAGGGCGTGTTGCAGGAGGGCGCCATGGGCATCGACAATGGATTGTCCGCCGCCAGCGCGGACGCGATCGACCATATCTCCATAGAAATGGTCATCCACCCCAGGGGGGACGGAACCGGTGAGTACCCCAAAACCGTCTTTGCACAGGCCCAGAAAGGTTTCCCGGACTTCGGCGAGGATGAGTTCTGAAACCCGCGGCCCGATGCCGGTGATTTCAAACTGTGCGGCGGGGTCACCCTGCAAAATGGTGGCATTAACGCGGGTTTCCCCCTCCACATGCACGCAGTGGGGATCATCCAGTTGATGCTGCAGCAGTTTTTGCAGCAGTTCGCCGATGTTACCGGCCACGACACAGCAACTGTGTGCATAGACCAGCAGCTCCTTGAGGGCACGGGCGACATTGATGCCGTTACCGCCGGGATCGTAGCGGGTGGATGTGGCGTGACTTTTCTGATCCGCAATCAGGTGTGCCACCTCGTAGGCGATGTCTACGGCCGGGTTGAGGGTGAGGGTGGCGATGGGCGGGCGGCGGGCGTTGCTTTCGGTCATGACGGCATCTCCAGCCGGCGATAATGCACGAGGGCGGCGAGTGCCGCGGAAACCAGGCGGGCACGGGCCGGGTCGGCGCGGGAGGTGAGGATGACCGGCACCCTGGCGCCCATCACGATGCCTGCCAGTGTCGCCCCGGCCAGATATTCCAGATCTTTGGCGAGGATATTGCCGGACACCAGATCGGGCACCAGCAGAATATCGGCATCCCCGGCCACGGCACTCCGTATCCCTTTGATCTCTGCCGACTCTTTGGAGATGGCGTTGTCGAAGGCGAGGGGGCCGTCCACCAGCGCGCCGGTAATCTGCCCGCGTTCCGCCATTTTCGACAGGCAGGCGGCATCTACGGTCGAGACGATAGCGGGGTTGACCACTTCCACCGCAGAGAGAATGGCGGCCTTGGGTTGCGCAACGTCCAGAATCCGCGCCAGATCAATGGCGTTTTGCAGGATGGCCGCCTTGGTGATTAGGTCAGGTGCAATATTGATGGCGGCATCGGTGATGAGCAGGAGTTTCGGATACGTCTTGATATCCGCAACAAAAACATGAGAAAGACGACGATCCGTGCGTAGTTTGGCGAGAATGGGGTGGAGGAAGGTGTCGCTATGCAGGTGTCCCTTCATCAGCGCCTTGGCCTCTCCCGCAAGCACCAACTCGACGCCTTTTTCAGCGGCGGCTTCGGCACTGTTGACGTGGATGATGCGAAAGTTGGGACAGACGCCGGAATCGTGCCCCAGCTTGAGTAGCAGGCTGCGAATTTTGTTTTCATCGCCGATGAGGATGGGATCTACGATGCTTTGCAGTTTTGCATCGCAGGCACCATGCAGGACGTGTTCCTCGGCGGCATCGACCACGGCCACGGGGATATCGTCCAGGGGGGCGACGGCGGCTAACAGCGCATCAAAATGGGCATAGGGCATGTCTGTCTCCTTCTCTCGATGCTTTATTGTGGCAAGGCCGGTCCGTGGTGTTCTTCCAGCGTCAGGCCATGGCCTTGCACACGGAAGCTGTAAGTGAGCACTAAACCCAGCAGGCTGACCGTGCCCATCAGCAGCAAGACCATGGTAACGCCCAGCGCAGACTGGATCACCGGCAGCAAAAAAACGCTGATGGTAGCGCCGATCTTGGCTATAGCGGCAGCGAACCCGGCGCTGAAGGCACGGACCTGGGTGGGGTACATTTCTGTTGGCAAGATGAAGGTCGTGGCGTTGGGGCCGGCGGTCATGAACAGATTGAACACCATGAATCCGATCAGAATGAGCTGCAGGTGGGCAGCGGCCCCTCCGGCCATGCCTGTCGCAAAATAGAGCAATCCCATGCCGAGCGCCATGCCCCCAAAACCGATCATCTGCATATGAATCCGGCCCAGCCAGGGTACCGCCCAGAGGGAGAGCACGGAACCGAGGAGGAGGAAGATATCCACCTTGCCGCTGTCCAGGGCATTGGCAAGGTCCATGCCGACCACACCGATGATACCGACGTTCCCGCCATTGCGCATGGTGCCGAGCAGGATGGTGGTGAACAGGCCGACGCCGTAAGTGGCTACGTCCATAAAAAACCAGGGCAGGGTCACCAGAAAGGTGCGGCGCCGATATTCCGGAGAAAACAGGGTCCCTATACCCATGTGTCGACCTGGTCGGATCTTGGCCACATGGTGGATTTTTTTGCCCAGATGCCGGGCCATGGCAGCGAGCATCTCTTTTTGTTGAGGCGCGATGCGTTCGAGAATGCGTGCGGCTTCGGCGTTGTGGCCACGCCCCATACACCAGCGCACGCTCTCCGGCAGGGTGAGGCGACCGAGCAGGTAGGGGAGCACCAGCAGTGCTTCTGCGGCCAGCAACCAGCGCCAAGTGTCGTCTCCGGGATGGACGCTGTGCAAAAGGACCAGAGCAAAACCGGCACCTGCCAGCATGCCGATGGATTGCACGGCGATGGCGGCCGCCATCATGCGTCCGCGCCGCCGCTGGGGCATGAATTCCGCCAGATAACTGCTACCTACCGGAAAATCCATGCCAATACCCACGCCGACCAGTAATTCGGCACCGATGAGCACCGCAGCATTGGGCGCGAGCGCGGCCAGCAGGGCGGCGATCATGAGCAGGATCATGTCCATGATCATGACGGGTTTGCGCCCGAAGTGGTCAGCCAGGTGCCCGCCGACCAGTGCGCCAATGACGGTGCCGCCCATGAGCATGGCGGCGGCAAGGCCGACGCTGGTGGCGGGCAGGGCAAAAATGGGTATCACCAGGGGCAGCGTGACACCCAGCAGAAACATCGAGACGCCGCTGAGCAAGGTGCCGCCGGTGGATAACGCCCAGATGCGATAATGAATCGGCAGCATGGCGCTTTCGTCGAGAATCTGGGTCATGCTGGCGTGATCGGGGTGTATCGGGTGCGCGGGCTGCCGCGCACGGTGATGGGTTTTACCGTATTTCAACGACGGTGCTCCTGCCCCGGTAGGAGCCGGTGACAGTGCCGGGCAATCATCAGGTCTTCATTGGTGGGTATGACGAGGATTTCTACAGGGCTGTGCGGCACTGAAATGCATAGTCCGGGGCCTTCATTGGCGACCGGATCTATCTCCAGCCCCAGCCCCAGCAGGGGCCGGCAAATGGCCCAGCGGATCGCGGCGGCGTGTTCGCCAATGCCTCCGGTGAAGACGAGGCGGTCCAGTCCGCCCAGCACCGCCATCAGGCTGCCGATGGCCTTGCGCGCACTATAGGTGAATAGGTCGATGGCCTGCGCTGCATGGGGGTCGCCACTGCGCAGCTTCAGCAGGGTCTGCATGTCGCCGCTACTGGCAGAAATGCCGAGCAAGCCGGATAAATGGTTGAGGAGTCGCTCCAGTTGCCCGGCATTGTAGTCCTTTTCTTCCATGAGATAGAGCAGGACGCCGGGGTCGAGATCGCCGCAGCGCGTGCCCATCACCAGGCCACCGGTGGGGGTGAGGCCCATCGTGGTATCGCGGCACTGCCCGTTATGCACCGCCGCCATGCTCGCGCCATTGCCGAGGTGGGCGATGATGGTCTTGCCGGTGGCGCGATTGGGGAGCCGACTGACGATGTACTCGTAAGAGAGACCATGGAAACCGTATTTACGGACACCTTCCTGCCAGAGATTGCGCGGCAGGGGCAGGCGGCTGGCCATTTCCGGGATGCTCTGGTGAAAAGCCGTATCGAAGCAGGCGACCTGCGGAATATGGGGCCACAGCGCTTGTACGGCCTCTATGGCGGCGATTTCTGCGGGGAGATGTAAAGGGGCAAAACGCAGGGAGGCGCGCAGATCGCTGAGCACCTGGGTATCCACCAGGCAATGCGCCTGATGATGCGGTCCGCCGGAGACAATGCGGTGGCCGACGCCATCCGGCGTCGCGCATCGTAGCTCCGCCAGTGCCGCAAATACGGCCTTTAAGGCCTCCTGCTGCTGCGGCAGGGCCAACTGCCGGTCAATGGCCTGCTCTTCTCCGCGTTGCAGCCATAAACGCCCGACGCTCTGCCCAATACGCTCGGCGGCGCCTTCCGCGAGCTTTTCTTCCCCTGCAGCCCCCAGCGCAAAAACCGCGAACTTGATGGAGGACGAACCGCTGTTGAGGCAGAGGACATGTCGCGTTGCCGCTATACTCACAAGTGTCCCTCGCTAGTGGCTAACCAGGACAGGTCCTCCAGCCGCTTGCCCAAACGTTGCAGAAAGCGCGCCGCGTCAGCGCCGAAAATCACCCGGTGATCGCAGCTCAGGGTAAAGTCCGCCCGCCCATCACTGCCCGCGGCAGCCACGGCCAGTATGGCGGAGGCACCCACCGGCACGATGGCATTGAAGCGCTCTACTTCCGGGAAAACCCCGAGATTGGAAAGATAGAAGCTGGCCCCCTGGTAATCTTCCGGATAAATCCGCCCTTTTTTGACTTTGCCGAGCAGTATCCGCCAGTCCTCCACCAGTTCCTTGAGCGGGCGGACGGCCGCATCGCGCAGCACCGGTGTGATCAGCCCGTCGCCCGTATCCACGGCGATGCCGACATCCACCCGGCTGCGCTTGGCCAATCCCTGACGGGTCCAGACGTGGTTAAACCAGGGATCTTCTGCGACGGTCAGGGCGCAGGCGCGGGTCAGGGCGAGGGTCAGGCTGAGGCCCGCCTGTTTGGCGGCAGCACGCAGGGGCGCCGTGGCCAAGCGGCTGCTGATGAGAAAGGTGGGGGTGTCGAGGGTCGCCGACATATTACGGGCCACTGCCGCCCGGAGCATGCTGGGTCGCTCGATGGTGTAGGGCGGGCCGAGGCGCAGGTCCGCATCTTCGGGCGCTAAAGCGCTGGCCAGCACCTGGGCCGCATGAATGGTGCCGTCGGGAGCGGGCTTCACATGGCTGAGGTCCAATTCCAGATCACGGGCAAGGGCGCGGGCATACGGAGAAGCCTGGAGACCATCGGCGTGCGAGGTTTGCGGCGCCGCCGCCGCGGCTGTCGGGGTGTGCGGCGGCGGGGGAGAGGCAGGTTTCTCCGAAGGCGCCGTATCGGGTGGCGTTGCGGCGACCGCGGGGGCGGGTGATGCGCTTGTCGCGGCAGCTCTGGCCTCACCGCCTGCATCGGTCTTTGTCGCTTCCGGCGTATCGGCAATGTAACCGATGACCTGCCGCACCGGGATGTCCGTGTCCACCGCAGCCAAAGGGCCTGCCAGAAACCCGTCGGCAAAGGCCTCCACATCCAGAATCGCTTTATCCGTTTCGACCTCGGCAACGGCTTCGCCCTTCTTGATCGCTTCACCGACGGCCTTGTTCCAGCGGGTGAGGCGCCCGGTC
>JBBIUH010000069.1:0-11083 GCA_037440305.1 Acidithiobacillus sp. | reverse complement strand
CCAGCACGTGAGGTGTTGGAAAGTGGCAAGCTATATGAATGGTAATGAGAAACTGTAGAACAGCACTCGCCTGGCGGACCCTCAAATAAGTTGACCAGAGGACCATCAATTTGGCTGACCACACTCAGCTGCGCGCCAGGATCGTGACCCGGCTGCCTAGTCGGGTGAAGGCTTGTGCCAGTTCCACGGCCACCACCGAGGAGCCGATCACGGCCAGATGCTCGGGAAGGGTGTCGCTCGCCAGCGCCTCGGTGGAGGTCCAGTAGGTCGTTTCCTTGAGACCGGGGATGGGCGGCACGGTCGGACTCGCGCCGGTGGCGATCAGGCAGCGATCGAACGCCACTTCACGCTCATCGCCTTCGGCGAGCTGCACCGTCAGCGTGTGGCCATCCTTGAAGTGTGCTTCGCCGCGCAGGACATCGATGGCCGGATTGCCGGCGAGGATGTTTTCGTACTTGGCGTGGCGCAGCTCATCGACGCGCCCCTGCTGCTGCGCGAGCAACCGCTCACGCAGGATCGTCGGCGTTGCGGGGGGCAGCCCTTCGTCGAAGGGGCTCTCGCGGCGCAGGTGGGCGATGTGGGCGGCGCGGATCATGATCTTGGAGGGCACGCAGCCGACGTTGACGCAGGTGCCGCCAATCGTGCCACGCTCGATGAGCGTCACCTTGGCGCCCTGTTCGACTGCCTTCAGGGCGGCGGCCATCGCGGCCCCGCCGCTGCCGATCACGGTGATGTGCACCCTGTCGCCGTCACCTCTCGATCCGGGAGTCTGACTGTTTGGCGTGCTGTTCGTGGAGCCGGGCGGCTTGGACGCCTGATCGATAATCCGTGCCTGGTAGCCGGCTTTGGCCACGACAGCCTCCAGCGCATCGGCATCCATGCCCGCTTCCATTTCGATGTCGGCCTGTCCCATGGAGTAGGAGACCCTTGCCTGGCGTACGCCTGGAACGCTTTCCAGAGCCGTTCTGACGTGTTCCGCGCACGCATCGCAAGTCATGCCTGAAATCTTTAGCTGTGCCATTCATACACTCCTTATCGGTGCTTGCTGGTGTTGCCATGGGCGGGTAGCTCGCATCCGTCCGACGCGCAGCGACGACTGCTCGGAGCAACCATGTCCCAAACCGCAAAAGCGATCATGGCCACCAGTCCGGCATACAGCACGCCCCTCGCAGTCTCATGGCCCAATGCCCCGCTCGTGAATGCATACCGTCCGACCAGAACGAGCGTCGGTCCGATCATGCCCAAAACGCTGCGATGCCACTGCCGATGGCTGAGCCAGCCCAGCGCATTGACCGCCAGAACGGCCATGGCGAAGAGGGGCAAAATTTTCAGAAACAGCGGCTCCCATTGGGACAGGAAACCCAGTCCGATGGCCGCCCCGAGGCTGGCTGCCGCCGGAAAACACATGGCGCAAGCCATCGTGGATACGACGGTGCCCACGACGCCAACTTTGTCGGCGATGACACCCACAATAGATCTCATGGCTTCACCTCCTGTTTCACGCTGGATGGATAGCCGGCGTCAGTGGTCGCCTGGGTCAGCGCGTGGACGTTCGTCTTGGCATCGTCGAAGCTCACGACAGCGTCACGCTGATCGAAATGCACGACCACTTTCTCCACGTCTTTCACCCTGGAAAGAGCCGTCTTGACCGTGATCGGGCAGGCGGCGCAGGTCATACCGGGCACGGACAGCGTGACTGTCTTCATGGCCGCCCAGGCGGGCGTGGAAAGGACGGCGGACAGAGCGACAAGGACCGCAAGTTTCTTCATGACGATCTCCTCTCAGTAGAACAGGGGCAAGACATAGGGAAAGGCGAGTGCAACCAACACCAGGGTAGCGACGATCCAGAACAGAACCTTGTAAGCCGTGCGGACTTGGGGCACCGCGCAAACGTCACCCGATTTGCAAGGCGTGGGCCGGCCGGAAGATGCGGCGCCAGGCGAAGGCCAGCGCGATGAGCGCCGCGCCGATGAAGATCGGACGGTACGGCTCCAGCACAGTCAGGTCGCCGATCCACGCGCCAGAAAAACCACGCGCGACCAGCACAAGCGGGCCGAGGCAGCAGGTCGAGGCGAGGATGGCCGCAAGGCCGCCGGCCGCTAGGGCACCATGGTCTTTCTTGGGGGCAGGCATGGATTCTCCTTCCGGGTTTTCGCTTGGTGGGGTAACGTTACGTCCGTAGTTAACTACGGAGTCAAGCGCCATGAACGAAGAGAACGAAAAACCGGAAACCCTGACCATTGGCGCCTTTGCCAAGGCGGCCGGCGTCAATGTCGAGACGATCCGTTTCTATCAGCACAAGGGCCTGCTACCTCTGCCTGCGCGACCCTACGGCGGCATCCGCCGCTATGGCGAAGCCGACGTGGCGCGGGTGAAGTTCGTGAAGGCCGCGCAGCGGCTGGGGTTCAGCCTGGACGAGGTCGGCGAGCTGCTGAAACTGGAGGACGGCGCCCATTGCAGCGAGGCGGCCGATCTGGCCGCCCGGAAGCTCGCCGACGTGCGCGCCAAGCTCACCGACCTCGCGCGCATCGAGACGGCGCTATCTGGACTGGTCAGCGAGTGCCATGCGCATCAGGGAAACGTGTCCTGCCCGCTGATCGCCGCGTTGCATTGCTGCTAGTTAGGCGGGACCGCGTGGGCTTAGCGTACGATTTTTTCCGTTTCGTGATCAGACTCCATGATGGTAGGGTATTTGCCAAACGCTCTGTTTACTCGGTTTTCAGCTTGTCATCATATGCTGTAGTAGCGCTAGGAACGCCTTGGCGCTATGACTTGGCGCACGTCGGTGCAACACCGAAAGTTTGTGGCGGATAACGGGCATAGTGGTCAGCGTCGCAATGCCAGGCCGTTGACCGGCGCCGTTGAGTGCGGAGACAAAACCGACCCCCAGCCCGCATCGCACCGCATCGCGGACAGCGGCAAGACCGCTCAATTCATACCGGATTTCAGGATAAATCCCCTGCTTCTGAAAAGCTTGCATCACATGATTACGAATGCCCGAACCTTCTTCCCGCCAAACCAGTGTTTCCTCAGCAAGGGATGAAAGGGAAAGAGGCCCGGATCGTCCCAGCCATGGATGTCGATCTGGGACCAGCGCCACGATCTCCGTTTCCACCAGGGTTTCCTGCGTCCAGTCGGTGGCGCCGGATAATGCTGCGTCGTCTTCCACAAAAATCAGATCCACTTGGTCACGCATGGATGTGGCCCGACGACTGTTGGTGGTGACTAGGCGCAAGGCAACCCCAGGATAGCGGGCACGAAAATCGGTGATAGCCCGTGGCAGGAGGGTCTCGGCATTGCTGTGGCTAGCCACCAAGGCAAGAGATCCCCGCAACAACTCCTGTGTATCCCCTCGCAACGCCCGAGCTTCTGCCAAAGCCGCTTCGATCTGCTCTGCGATCCGCAAGAGCCATAGCCCGGTCTCGCTCGGCTCGATGCCGCGACGATTGCGTCGATACAAAGGTTCCCCTACCCATTCCTGCAACTGTTTGAGGCGATGGGACACGGCCGGCTGGGTCATGAAAAGCAGATCGGCGGCGGCGTGCAGATTTCCTGAGCGGGCCGCTTGCGCCCAGATCAACAGCAGGGCCGGGTCTGGTTTTTCCGAAGTCATCCGTTTTTCATCTTTTCAAGAAATTACCTGTGCTTATTTCTTTAATTAGAAAATAGCATTGGATGCCACTTTGATCCAAATACAAACTGCAACTGAAGATTCCAGTCTGGATGAATATTCTCATGAACTTGTTTTCCGATATGCCCAACAACGATCCCGGTGAAATCATCCGCCATTTCACGCCCAACTGGTTTGCCGCCACCATGGGAACGGGTATCCTGGCGCTGATGCTGGAAGATTTTCCCATTGCCCATGGCCTACTCCACCCGGCGGCACAGGCCCTTTGGTGCGTCAACGTCTTCTTTTTCGTGCTGTTTTCGGCTCTATTCCTGGGCCGGGCGCTGGTCTTCCCTGACAGCTTTCGCCACTTGTTCGACCATTCGGTGCAGTCTTTGTTCATTGGTTGCATTCCCATGGGCTTCGCTACCATCGTCAACGGCATGATCCTGATATGGCCGGTGACCGCCAGCTCTGCTCTCTGGGCCTATGGCTGGTGGTGGGTGGATGCCGTCCTGGCCGCTATCTCGGTCCTTCTGGTGCCATTTTTCATGTTCACCAGCCAAGTTCACAGCCTGGAGCGGATGACGGCCGCTTGGTTGCTGCCCATCGTGCCGCCGGAGGTGGCTGCGGCCAGCGGCGGCCTGGTGGCCCAGCATGTGGCGCCCTGGCTGGGAGCGCCTGTCGTCTACGTGAGCTATGTGTTCTGGGCCGTTTCGGTACTGCTGTCCTTGGGAATTTTGACTATCTTGTTCCTGCGTCTGACCCTGCACCGCCTGCCACACAGGGACATGGCCGTGTCCTCCTGGTTGCCCCTGGGACCAATCGGCACCGGCGCCATGGCCATGATCACCCTGGGCGATGCAGATGGCCATGTGTTCACCGGAGCCTCCTTGGCCCAGTTTGACCAGATGGCCGGGTTCATGGTAGCGCTGCTGCTCTGGGGTTTCGGCATCTGGTGGCTGTGCATGGCGGCCTTTTTTACCCTGCGCTATCTCGGTGAGGGACTGCCCTACAATATGGGTTGGTGGGGCTTTACCTTCCCGCTGGGCGTCTACGATTCGTCTACCTATCTCTTGTTCAAAGACACCCATTATCTGCCTTTCCTGGTGCTGGGCGCCGTGTTCACGGTAATGCTGGCCATTTTCTGGGGGGTGGTGACCCAGCGTACCTGGGTCGGCATGTGGACGGCTTCCCTGTTTCGCGCGCCCTGCCTGTCGGAAGAGACGGGCATGCTGGAACCCGAGTGTCCACCAGAGGCCAACCCACGCCATTCTCCTGGGTCCAACAAGGAGTCCCTCATGGACCGCTTGAACTAAAAGCGATCCGCCGGGCCACCGACAGTGCCCAGGGTGCCGGCATTTTTATCAACGAGGCACAAAAAAACGGAGATAGTCATGAAAAAACCGATTTTAGCTGCGATTCTTTCCGCTACTCTGGCGGCTCCCGCTTTGTCCCACGCCGAAACCCTCAAGGATTGGCTCATGCAGAGCCAGGTGAGCGGCGACATCCGATCCTATTATTTCAATCAGCTCTACGGCGGCTCGCCGCTGCCTGACAAATATGCCTATTCCCTGGGCGGCATGCTCAAGGTGCAGACGGCTCCCGTCTACGGGGTAAGCGCGGCGTTGGCCTTGTACACGGCCAACGACCTGGGGGCCAACGACACCGGCGGCGGGCAGAGTCATCTGGACCCCCTGCTTATGGGCGACCGCAGGTCCCTCAACGTTCTGGGTCAGGCTTATCTCCAGTACCAGGACCCCTGGGTGCAGTTGCGGGTGGGAAACCTACTCCTCAATACCCCGTGGATGAACCCCTCGGACGCCTTCATGATCCCCAGCACCTTTCAGGCGGTAGCGATACGGGTGACCCCCATCAAAAATCTCCAGATCATCGGTATCCGTGAATTCCGCTTCAAAAACCGCATCCAGGCCGACTATCACCGCCAGACCCTGCTGAATTTCAACGATCATTACAGCCATCTGCCCGACAATAGCATCGGCACCCTGGCCTTTGGCCTCAAAGGGCGTCTCATGGGCGTCCACGCGACCGCCTGGTTCTACCGCTTTTACAGTCTCACGAACATGTTCTATGGCACTCTGGGTTACACCACGCCGACCCTGGTCGGGCATTTCCGGCCCTTCGCCGATTTTCAGTATGCCCGGGAATGGGCCAACGGGGCGCAACTGGCGGGGCCGGTGAATGCCACGGTCTACGGCGGCGTGGCGGGGATTCAGGGAGATTTCGACGGTGTGACGGGGCAGATTTTCGCCGCTTATGACCAGACTCCCTCCCGCGCCGTCACCTTGGCCAACGGCCAGACCCTATACAACGGGGGCTTCGTCTCACCCTATACCCAGCAATACAGCGCCGACCCTCTGTACACCAGCATCATGGATTACGGTCTGGTGGACGCGTCAGCCTCGGGCCACGCCTGGAAATTCGGTTTCTTGCTGCATCCTCTCCGCCAGGTGCGCATCAAATATTCGTACAGCATCTATGATACCGCGCCCTATCTGCCCAATGTGGACGCCAATTATCTGGATGTGACCTACAGCCCGGGCGGCTTCTGGAAAGGCCTGTCCCTGCGTAATCGCCTCGCCCTCGATCACAGCAATCCGTATGGGGGCTATCATGGTACCTTCATCGATGATCGCTTGATGCTGCAATATAGCTTTTCGTGAGAGGAATACCGCGGTAGCGCCGAAGGTACCCGCCGGTTTGGCCGCTTCGGTGGCCACCAGGCTGTCGATGGCATCTTGCCCGGCCTTGTCCAGACAGGATTCGCGTGGCCGCAAAGAGGGGTAAAGGTATGGAGCCAGTCCGGGCGATTTGCACCCCGCCACGGTGATCAATACACCGGCAACTCCGTCGTATCCACGACCTTACGCAGCACAAAGCTGGAATGCACGCCGGTCACCCCCTCGATGCGCGTCAAGCGATTGAGTAAAAACTCCTGAAAATGCGCCATATCGCGCACGGCAACCTTGATCTGGTAATCCGCGTCATGGCCGGTGATGAGGTAGCACTCCAGCACCTCCGGCGAGCGACTGATTTCTGCCTCAAAATGCTCGAAACGCTCGGGGGTATGGCGATCCATACTGATGTGCATCAACACCAGCAGCGCCAGGCCCAGGCGCTGCGGATCCAGCAGGGCCACGCGCTTGCGGATGATCCCGGCTTCTTCCAGCGCCTGCACCCGGCGCAGGCAGGGGGAGGGGGACAAACTGATGCGCTCGGCGAGACGCTGATTGCTGAGTCCACCGTCGCGCTGTAGCTCCTCCAGAATGCGGCGGTCGTAGCGATCCAATTCGCTGGCAGGGGTTTTCGACTTCATGGCACAATATTACTCCGTTAATGGGTGTTAGTGCGCAACAATAATGCGACATCGTCGCTTTATTGGCAAAAAGTCGCAAGCACCTGCCGCGACTTCTTCCCTATACTGCGTCCATCGTCACTTGCAGCAGGAGATTGGACCATGGGGACTTTCAACCACCGCCGTTACCGCGCCTTCGCGCCCGTTCACAAACCGGACCGGCGCTGGCCCAACCGGCGTATGCAGCACGCGCCGGTCTGGACCAGCGTCGATCTGCGCGATGGCAACCAGGCGCTGGTCTCCCCCATGCGCGTCGAGCAAAAACTCCGGATGTTCGATTTGTTGGTGCGTTTGGGCTTTCGGGAGATCGAGGTGGGTTTTCCCGCCGCTTCCCAGCCCGACTTTGACTTTGTGCGGCGCATCATTGAAGAAGACCGTATCCCCCGGCAGGTGACCATCCAGGTGCTCACCCAGGCGCGAGAAGCCCTTATAGAACGCACTTTCGAGGCGTTAAAAGGGGTGCGGCGGGCGATTGTCCATGTCTACAACTCCACCAACCCCGCCCAGCGCGAGCAGGTGTTTGGCCTGGATCGGGAGGGCATCCAGGCCATTGCCGTGCGTGGCGCGGAGTGGGTGAAGGCCGGGGCCGCACGCTATCCAGAGACGGAATGGGTCTTTCAGTATTCGCCGGAAAGCTTCAGTGCCACCGAGCTGGATTATGCGGTGGAGATCTGCGAGGCGGTCAACGGGGTCTGGCGGCCTGATCAGGGGCAGGCGGTGATCCTCAATCTGCCCGCCACCGTCGAGTCGTCGATGCCCAACGTCTTCGCGGACCAGATTGAATGGTTCTGCGACCACCTGCGCGGGCGGGAGCATGTGCAGATCAGTGTACACAACCACAATGACCGCGGCTGCGCGGTGGCGGCGGCGGAACTTGCGGTATTGGCGGGGGCAGACCGGGTGGAGGGCACCCTCTTCGGCAACGGCGAGCGCACAGGGAACATGGACATCCTCACCATGGCCATGAATCTTTACTCTCAAGGTATTGATCCGCAACTGGATATGTCCCTGGGCACGGAAATCGCGGAGATCTATACCGCGTGTACGGGTATGGTTGTGCCGCCCCGTCATCCCTGGTTTGGCGAACTGGTCTACACGGCGTTTTCCGGCAGTCATCAGGACGCCATTCGCAAAGGCATGCACCATCGGCGGGGACGGGAAGAGGCTGTCTGGGAGGTGCCCTATCTGCCCGTCGATCCCGCCGATTTGGGGCGCAAGTACGAGGAGGTGGTGCGCATCAACAGCCAGTCCGGGAAGGGCGGTGTCGCTCATGTGCTGGAGCGCGACCACGGTATTTCCTTGCCGCGCTGGTTGGCGCAGGACTTCAGCGCGGTGGTGCAGGCGGCTTCCGAGCAGGAGACCGGTGAGGTCAGTTCAGCGCAGATTCATGCCCTGTTCCAGCGTCATTACTGCCAGCTCGCGGAAGAATGGCATCTGCGCCGCTATCGTCTCAGCCGGGAAGGGGAGCAGGTCGTAGCGACCGTGGTGGTGGGGCCAGAGGCACAGCCGCATATTTTGCAGGGCAAGGGAAGCGGTGCCGTGGGTGCCTTGGTCGATGCGCTGATCCAGAGTTGGGGCGTTCGTGCCGAGGTGGAACAGTTCGACCAGCACGCCCTCGGTAGCGGTACCAGCGCCCGCGCCATGGCTTGCGTCCGGGTGAGTGTGGATCGTGGTCACGCGGCGCCTGCGGCGGCCTTTGGCGAGGATACCACCGAGGCCGCTTTACAGGCGGTCCTGAGTGCTATCGGCCGGTCCGTTGAAAAACAACGTATGGGAACACAACGCCAGATCGGCAACTGCGCCGATTGCTGCGTTTCGTAGCCAGTGGAAAAGGCCCGCCACACTATTGCTCCGGCCCCATGAAGTCTCTACTTTTTGCCCGCACAGGCCCCATTGGTGCTAGACAGAGATGAAAACTTCACAGGGCCGGATCTATAACGCTTGCGATCGTGGTGGCGGGTATCCGCCCAGCAGTGGGTCAAACCGCCATCACGGGCTAATCCCGTTATTCCTCCAAGCATGGGAATCCTCCGCTTGACCGCTATAACTTTGCCGGACTATATGTACATCCTGTTGTCTTATGGCCAGATAATCGCGGGCCACGCCAGAAGCCTGGGCTTGATCGTCGTGACTGACAACCTGCGGGAGTTTGAGCGCGTTCCTGGACTGCGTTTCGTGGATTAGGTGAGCTCATGGTCATGGAGCAACGTTATTAATCCAGTCCTTAAATAACACCGCGGCAGATGAAGTTGCCGTTCGCGCTGTGGACGCGCCCGGCGATCAAGGCGTTGGTGAAGGAGCGCTTTGGTATCGAGATGCCGGACCGCCTGATCGGCAAATACCTCAAGCGCTGGGGCTTCACGCCGCAGCGGCCGGTCAAGCGTGCGTTGGAGCAACGGCCGGATGAGATTGCGAAGTGGCTCAAGGAAACCTATCCGGGGGCCGGAGGTGCTGGAGCGGGCCAGGACCGAGGGCGCGGAGCGCAAGATCGTCCTGGTGGTGGACAATCTGCGCGTGCACCATGCCAAGCTGGTCAAGGAGTGGCTGGCGGACAAGACGGACAGGATCGAGCTGGTGTACTTGCCGCCGTATGCCCAGGAATCCAATCCGGACGAATACCTGAATCGTCATTTCAAGACGGCGCTACGCACCGGGCCGGTCAGCCATGGCAAGAAGAGGCTGCTGGAAAAAGCCATCGCATTCATGCAGACACTGTCAGCCGCGCCCGAGACCGTCAAAGCGTATTTCAGACACCCGGCTGCCGCTTATGCAGCCCAGTGTATTTAAGGGCCTGGCTAATAAAACGGTTAAAGTAACCGGGCGCTTGGAGCCGAAAGTCCGGAAGCGTTCAGAACACCTCGGATTTTTGGGTGATTTAGCTAAAGCGCGTTATTCCTGACCTGTTGGGAGGATGGTATCGTCACCATTATTGCGCGGACGCAGGTGCTGCCAGCTTACCAGTGCAAGAGCGACGAAAATACCGATTATGCCGATGGCCTCCCAGTCGTTTGGCTGCTCACCTAATTGCAGCCAAGCAGCCACCACCCCGATCAGAGGTGTTGCCAGCGTTCCCATACCAGCCATGCTAGAAGGCAGCTCTTGCAAGGCATAAGCCCAGAGAAAATAGGCCAAGGCGGTGCCGGGAATAGCGTTATAAAGCAGGGCGCCGACAAAAAGCGGCGTCCAGTGGACCTCCAATGGATCAATCCACAGGGCGATCGCGATGAGACCTAAGCTGCCAAAGGCGATCTGCCAAAGAGTACTGTTAAACAGATCCAGACCCGATGGTGCGTGGCGTTTTTGCCAGAGGGCAGATGCCGCCCATAAAATCCCGGAGAGCAGGGCTAGCAGGCTGCCCGTCCACTGTCCGCTGAAATTCCAGGGCTGAAGAATAGCTGTCAGACCCAGCAAAGCCAAGGCCAGAGCGGGCCATTGCAAGCCATGCAGGCGTTCGCCCAGAATTGGCCAGGCAAAGATCATCAACCAGATAGGCATCATATAGACGAGGATAGCGATTTTACCGGCTCCGCCATATTCCAATGCCCACATGGCAAAGCCAACAAAACCAGTGGTTTGCAATAAGCCAAGGGGGATGATGTAGCGGGCAGAAGGCATGGCTAGCGGTCGCTTCATCCACAGCATCAGCGGGATCAGAACCAATACGCTCCCCCAGCCGCGTAAGGCGGCAAACAGCAGGGGAGGGCAGTCGGCAAGGGCGACTTTCATGACCACCCAATTGTAGCCCCAGATCAGAGAGAGCAGGGCAAGGGCGGCAAGGGGGTAAAAGTGTGCTATCTGTGTTCGTTCTGGTGATCTAGCCATGGGTACGAAAGAAATGGAGGACAAGCGTTTGTCCAGATGCCGGCCAAATAGTTCAATTCTGGCGTCCAATCCGTCACTGAAGCACAAATAGCGTCAGTCTCAATCTCCGACTGGATACCCTGGTTCGTTCCAGCGCAAAAGATTAACAAAGGCTATGTCACCGTTGCGTGTTGAAGGAATGTGATTCCCAAGGCCGCCCGCAGCAGGATCTTGGGGTCGACGCTGTCACGAAAGTGATCCAATAAGCGCCGCCAACCCAGATAGTTCGGCAAGTA